>JAAYCO010000082.1 GCA_012729725.1 Planctomycetota bacterium | reverse complement strand
GGCGAGATCACGTACAGCGGCCAGGCTATGAGGTTGCAGCCGCCAACGGCCAGAAGCGAAAGACAAAGAAAGAGGCATCTAGGCAGCATGTTCGTCCCTTTCAAGGCATGAAAGTCAAAAAAGAAGCGGCATCTCGTCCCACAAAACGTCAAGCAGCTTGATAGCCCACGCCAGAAGGATCAGACCCAGCGTGACGGGAACCCACCACATCGCCGGTCGGAGCCATTTCGGCCGGGAAACCTCGATTCCCGATACGGCCTCCACGCACCAAACCGCGCCCAGCGCCACCAGGACCGCAAAGAGCACCACGCCCATAAGGTGTGCTCTTGCCGCGGGCATGATCTTGCCGTGCGCCATCAGCGACATAGACGTCGTCATTCCGCACCCCGGGCACGGAAGGCCTGTTCGCTGCATGAAGCCGCAGGCGGGCAATCCCAGGCCGCGGTGGGTTCCATAGCCGGCTTCGTTTGGTTCCAGCCACGCCGCCAGCGACACCACCACAACGCAACTCAAGACCCAAAGCGCCCTTTTTACGCGTTGGGGCCCGCTGAGCAGAACGACTCCTTGAGCGGCAGGGGCGAGTTTCTCAATCTGCTGTGCAAGTCCGGTATGCATTTATGATGAACCTTGTTGGCATCTTACCCCCTGTAAGAGCAACGAAGCAAGTAATACTACCTGGCCCCATGGACGGTCCGTCATGAGCCCGACGCGGCATTGTTGTTCGCCCGCACAATGTCCGGCAGTTCAGCAAGCCGACGAATCGTGTGCCGAGGGCGATATCGGCCCGTGCGGCGTCTGTCGCCCGGCGCGAGCAGGACGGAGACCATGCCCATTCTGTTGGCGCCATAAACATCCGCCTTGGGCGAGTCTCCGACAAAAACGGTAGAGGCGGCCCGCGCGCCCAGCTTGTCCAATGCCGCCTGGAAGACTGCCCTTCGGGGCTTTCTCAGGCCGACCTGACAGGAATAGACCCTCACCGGCAGAAGGTCCAGCAGCTTTTCCCGCGCCAGGTGGCGATCCAGAACCTCCGCCGGAACAAACGTGTTCGACACCAACCCCAGGCGGATGCCCATTTCCGTAAGCTCCGTGAGCGTCTGGATGGCGGTGGGCTCTATCCGGGCCCTTCGGCTCAGGGGCTCATACCACAGCGATGCAAGCTCAAGCGTTTGCGCCTCGCTGAGCTTCACGCCGATCCGGCGATGAAGCCGGTCCAGTATGACCAGGGCATCCATTTCGCGCCCGGTTATGGTGCTCAGGAAGTAGTTCCACCTGATTGCGAATAGCTTCTTCTTGTGGTATCGCCGGAACTCGGGCAGGTCGAAGCCCAGATCCTTAAGATACTGGTATGCAAGTTGAGAGCCCGCTTCAAACAAAGGCGGAATCTGCACGGATCCAAAGTGCAGCAGGGTTTCGCCAAGATCGAAAAGAACGCAATCGATACTGCTCATAAACCATATATACAAGACCTGGAGGCGTTTTTCACGTTTTTCGGCGTCTGCGGGCGGAATAACGCCGAAAGAGCTTTTCGTGCATCGCGGCTGCGATACAATGCCCGCCGGCGTATAACACCAATGAGCAAAATGAGAAACCTTGCCACAGACATCAGCGACAAGCTGCTGCCCCGCATCAGCAGGCCGGGGCAGTACATCGGGCTTGAGACAAACTGCCGATGGCCCGGTCGCCTGAGCGAAAAGCAGCCGGGGGTGGCGGTGATGCTGGCGTTTCCCGACGCCTATGGCATTGGCATCAGCCACCTGGGCAGCGCCGTCCTATATCACATGGTCAACAGCATTCCCGGCGCCGCTGCCGACAGGACATACTGCCCCTGGAATGATGCCGAAGCCGTGATGCGCGAGCACTCCCTGCCGCTGTTCGGGTGGGAAAGCCGCTGCGCGGTGGCGGATTTCGATATTGTCGGCTTCTCGCTGGGCTACGAATTGTGCGTCACCAACGTTCTGACCATGCTGGACCTTGCGGGCATACCGCTTCACTGGGCCGACAGAACCGAGCAACACCCGCTAATCGTCGGCGGCGACGCATTGGCCGACACGCCTGAACCGCTGGCGCCCTTCTTCGACTTGTTCATCCCCGGCGACGGGGAGAAGCCCCTTACCGAACTGATCGAGCTTGTGCGGCGAGCAAAGGCGAACGGTCAATCCAGGCAGCAGACGCTTCTTGAGGCCGCCAGGACGATAGAGTCTGTTTATGTGCCCGCCCTTTACCGCCCCCGCACGGTCGATGGCGTGTACCTGGGACTGGAACCCGTCAGAGACGACGTGCCGCGGGAGATACTCCGTGCGGCCGTGGCGAATCTTGACGAATCGCCGGTTATCGAGGCCCCGCTTGTTCCGCTTGCCGAGGCGGTGCATGACCGGGTTGTCATAGAAGTGATGCGGGGCTGCCCCAACGGGTGTTACTTCTGCCAGGCAGGCGCGGCCAGGCTGCCCGTCCGCACGCGGAAGATCGATCAGATCGTCGATGCCGCCAAGGCCGCCGTGGAGGCGACGGGGCACAACGAGATATCGCTTCTGAGCCTTTCCACAAGCGACTACCCTTATCTCGAAGAGCTGATCGCCCGCTTGAGCGAGGAGTTCACACCCCGGCACGTGTCGATTTCGCTGCCGTCGCTGAGGGTAGATTCGCAGCTTCGCCTTCTGCCCAGGCTGACCAGCGGCGTTCGCAAAGGCGGCCTGACGATCGCAGCGGAGGCAGGCAGCGAGCGCCTGAGGCAGGCCATCGGCAAACGGATTACCGAACAGGACATGATCGAGGGAGTCAAGGCCGCCTACAAGGCGGGCTGGCGAAGCGTCAAAGTCTACTTCATGGCCGGTCTTCCAGGCGAAACGCCGGAGGATATCGACGAGATATACCACCTCTGCCGCCGCCTGTCCGACGCCAGGCGCGAAGTTGACGGCCAGCGCGGCGCGATATCAGCGTCGGTTTCCTGGCTGGTTCCCAAGCCACACACGCCGATGCAATGGTTTGCGATGCGCGACGGCGAGTACTTCCTGAACGTTCGGCGGCGACTGCGGGATATTTCGCACCGTTCGCCCGTAAGCTTCAAGTTTCACCGCGTTGAGCGCAGCGGGCTTGAGGGGCTGCTCTGCCGCGGAGGAAGGGAAGTCGCCGCGGTCATAGAGAATGCTTGGCGCGACGGGGCGCGCCTTGATACCTGGGATGAATTCTTCGACTGGCCCAGATGGCAACGCGCATGCGCCAACGCCGGCGTTGACTTCGAGGCAATTGTGAATCGCCCCCTGGCGACGTCATCGGCGCAACCGTGGTCACACATTCGCTGCCGGCAAAGCCACGAATACCTGCTCAGCCGTTATCACAAGACAAGCGAGATCGTCGCCCAACAGGATGGCCCGGCCCAAGACCCTATTCAACCCTCGCCACGGAGTTGAAGCTGCCGTACGCGTTCATGGCCCAGGCGTTGGTGTCGGGGTCAACCACCCATTGCCCGTCTATAATGAACTTATATTCATAGGTTCCGGGCTCAAGATCCACCGAGCAGGCGAAACTGCCGTCTTTCTGCTTTCGCATCGCCTGCGGCGCCCATCCGTTGAAGGCGCCGGCAAGGGCCACCTTTTTTCCGCCTTGACCGGCCGAAATCGAGAACCGCACACTGCCTTTCTTCTTTCCCTTGGCGTACATGAGCATTCCTTGTCTTAGGACCAGTCGGTCAGCAATCCGAAAGGTAATTCTTAAACCTGGCTCACCAGGTATAGCACTGCCATGCGTATGGCAAGGCCGTTGGTCACTTGCTGCAATATGCAGCTGTTTGGGCCGTCCGCAACCTCGCTGGTGATCTCGACGCCTCTGTTTATCGGCCCCGGATGCATTATAAGCACGTTGGGCTTGCATTGTTCGAGCCGCTGGGCGTTCATTCCGTACAGGCGGCTGTATTCGCGTATTGAAGGAAACAGGTTCCCGCCCAGCCGCTCAAACTGAATGCGAAGCATGTTTATCACGTCAACATGGCCCAGCACGTCATCGAGATTATGGCTGATGGTGCAGCCCATCTTCTCGATGGTGGCGGGCACGAGCGTCGGCGGCCCGACCACCACAACTTCGGCGCCGAGCTTCTTGAGGCCCAGTATGTTACTTCTGGCCACTCTGCTGTGGGCGATGTCGCCCACAATGGCGACCTTGAGGCCCTCTACTCGTTTAAGCCTCTGACGAATGGTGAAGATGTCAAGCAGGGCCTGCGTGGGGTGCTCGTGCTGCCCGTCGCCGGCATTGACAATGCTGGCTTTCACGTTACGCGAGAGCATGTGGCAGGCGCCGCTCTGGTGGTGGCGGATAACAAAGATGTCCACCCCCATCGCTTCGATGTTGCGGACGGTGTCCAGCGTGGTTTCGCCCTTGGCCACCGAGGATCCGCTGGAGGTGAACTGCACGGTGTCGGCAGATAGTCTGCTGGCCGCCAGCTCGAAGCTCATCCGGGTGCGGGTGGAGGCCTCGAAGAACAGCAGCGCCACCACCTTGCCCCTCAACAGCGGCACTTTCTTGATGGACCTGGTGGAGACCTCCTTGAAACTCTCGGCGGTGTCGAGGATGTGGACTATTTCCTCGGGGCCAAGGTCGTCAAGGCCAAGGAGGTCCTTTCGTGTCCATACGAGCCGCGGCCCATCAGTCGCCCGGGATGATGAAGACGCCTTCTTCGCCATCTTTCTCTTTCAGTCGCAGTTGAATGCGTTGATCGTGCGGAACATCTATCCGCCGACCCACAAAGTCGGCGGAAATGGGAAGTTCTCTGCCGCCCCTGTCGATAAGCACCGCAAGGCGGATGACCCTGGGCCTGCCGAAGTCGTGCAGTGCGTCCAGGGCCGCTCGGACGCTTCGTCCGGTCTGAAGCACGTCGTCGACCAGAAGAACATAGGCGTCGTCGATGGCAAAGTCGATCTCAGTCGCCTTGACTATCGGCGCCTCGGAGCGCCTCGAAAGATCATCACGATAGAAGGTGATATCCAGAACGCCGTGCTGGACCGTCCTGCCCGCCAATCGCAATCGCTCGACAAGCCTGCCGGCAAGTGTTTCCCCGCGGGTGCGAATGCCAATCACCACAACCGGACCTTCGGCCGGAAGCTGCTCAAGCACGACCCCGTAGAGGCTATCGAGAGCCTCTGCAAGCTCCTTGGCGTTGTAGATTCGCTTGGCCACCATTACTCCCACATGCTACCGTCTTGAGGCCGGACGGGCAATAGAGTTGACGAGTTGAGCATTGCATGTCTGAAGCCGAAACTCAATACAAAGTCGAACGTGGAAGTCCTCGAAAACTTTGTCAGAAAAGATTGGCATGTGAAACATTGTGGTCCGTCGCGAGTCTAACTAGAATATGCATGGGTTTGTAATTCCCTTCTTCGAGCGGCAATGCATGTAATTACTTGTCCAAATTGTGGCCGGATGATGTCAACGGCCCGCCCTGTGCGAAACAAGCAGGCGCTGTGTCACGGGTGCGGTCGCAGATTCATGGCCTCCAGCACGTTTGTGGATTCCCAGACCGACTCCGCCGCCCCAGCCGGGCCGCAAGAGCTTACCCCCGACGTGCCGATGCTTCAGCCCTCCGCCGATCTGGTCGCCATGCTCGAAGGCGAAAGTTGTCCGCCCGAGGTGAAGAAAAAGCGATCGACGTGGTGGATTGCCGCCCTGATGCTCGTTGCAGCTGCCGGCATAGTGTTGGGCGGGCTGTGCCTGTTCTTCTATCACGGCACGGTTATGTATGAAGAATACAAGGATGGCGAACTGGTCTTCCGCGGCCGCATCAGCAAGGAAGAGTGGCAGCGACGGACAGAAGCCGCGAGACAGCAACAGCTTGCCGCACTCGACGTCAAACCGCAAACTCACCTGCCAATGTTCGGGGATCTTGTGCTTGACGAGTGGAAGGATATCCGCGCCGCCAACAACCGCGGCTGCATCGCGATAAAGGCCAAGAGTCTTCGGTCAGAGCCGATATCCGAACTGCTGGTGACGGTAAACCTGGCGGACAAGCACGGAAGGGTTTTCAAAGAAGCCCATGTTGCGCCGATTGAGCTCATACCAGCCAACGGCCAAGTGATGTTTTCGGTGGATTATGATTCCTCTCTTGGGGACGTAGCCGCGGTTTCGCTCAAGGCGAAGTTCCTGCCCGCGGGTCGCGAGATGGTTTGTTGCCAGGTGCAAGCGAACAAACCGCTTCGACATGACGATAGAATCATGGTTGCGGGAACTGCGAAGAATCCGGCTGATGCAGCCTTGCATAATCTGCGACTGAAGTGTGAGGTTTTCAGCGATGACGGACGCCTGATAGGTTCCGTCACCGGCGTTCCTGCGGCGGAGTCATTGCAGCCTGGCGAAACCGTCACGTGGACCGCCGAAATTCCCGCCGCTGGGCATCCGCTTCAGCCTGCGCTTGCCGTCGCCAGAATGGCCGGTCGCGCAAACTGACTTGCCCCAATAAGCCGCCCGTGTTATTTGAGTCCCACAACAAGATGCCCGAAAGGCGATAATGTTTATACCGATTCGAACAGATTACAGGATGTCGCATCGCCCATGGGTGAACTACGGGCTGCTTGCGGCGAATATCCTGTTGTTCTTCTTTGGGTACAACGGCTCAACGCCGATGGGCCACCTGAGAATCGACCAGTGGCTGCTCTACCCGAACAATCCCGAGATACACCAGTTCTTCAGTTCCATGTTCCTGCACGGCAGTTTCATGCATCTGGCGGGCAACATGATCTTCCTGTGGGTGTTCGGCAATGCAATCAACGACCGATTCGGGCACGTGGGATACCTGCTGTTCTACCTTGGCGGTGGTGTGCTGGCGGGCGTGGGCTATGTGCTGATGGCCGGTAACGCTCCTGTCCTGGGCGCATCGGGAGCAATATCCGCGGTGACGGGCGCGTTCCTGGTTCTGCTGCCAAGGGCGCGCATAACCTTAGTCGGGCTATTGCTTTACGTCATCGTGCCGTTCGAGGTGTCAAGCCTGTACTTCCTGCTGATCCAGTTCATCTGGAACTTGGTGATGTCGTACAGCCAGCTCGGTGGCCTGGGCGGCGGCAATGTGGCGTACTGGGCGCATAGCAGCGGGTACGTTTATGGCATTGGGCTTTCGATTATGTTGCTGGCGATTGGCATTCTACCTCGCGATTCCTTCGACATGCTCAGCCTGATCAGATCCGGGCACCGGCGGCGCAAGTTCCGCCGCATGGTTTCACAGGGGTATTCTCCTTTTGACCGCTCGGCGCCTCCGAGTGCGCCGCACAGTTGGCAGCCGCCCAAACCTGTATCCGCCGACAATCCTTCGACGCCTGATGAGAAGGAAATGTATTTGCGCGCCGCCATAACGCGCGAACTCGAGAAGCATGATCTTGACGCAGCCGCACGCGCCTATCTGCAACTGGTGCAGATCGCGGATGAGGCGGTTCTGCCCGTTCAGCAGCAACTTGATGTGGCGAACCAACTTATGGCAACCCAGAGGTATCCACAGGCGGCTAACGCCTACGAGCAATTCATCAATCACTACAGCCACTATGAGCATCTGGCAGACATCCAACTGATGCTCGGACTTGTGTATGGCCGATATTTACACCAGTATGACCGGGCCCGTGATTGCCTATCCCAAGCTCTTGAGCGCCTGCAAGACCCGCGAAAGGTCGAATTGGCGCGCGGAGACCTGGCTGCGATTGAAGCAAACCAGCCATAGAGCCCCCGGTCTGGAGGTGAAAATATGGCCTTGATCATTCAACCGCCGCCACTGCCGGAATTATCCGCGCTCGGCGCCGTCGCCGCCTCGGCTGCCGGTATTCTGCTGTCCGTGATGCTGGTCTTGTGGGGCAGGACTGTAGGCAAGATCATTCTTACTCTTCTGGCCGCCGCGGGCGGAACTGCCGGTGGCGCTGCCGTTGCCGAACACTTCGCCTTTAACATCTGGGCAGGGCGATGCGCAGGAGCGTTCGCAGGAGGCATTATCGGCTATCTGCTCTGCGCCCTCATTTGGGCGGTTGTGGTGTCGCTGGCTGCCCTTGCCGGGGCCGCCGTGCTGCTGATTTTCTCCACGTGGCGGGAAATGCAGCAGCAGATCCAGGACTTCCAACCGGCCGCTCCCGTTGAAGGAACGCCATACTTGCAGGCCCTGGGCCAGTATTTCGGCCAGGCATGGCAGTATGCTCGCACTCTGCTTGAGCCGGCATGGCGGAATCATTCCTACATGGTCATCGCCCTGTGCGGCGCGCTGTGGCTGATTCCTCTGCTTGTCGGCCTTCTGCGCCCCCGGCTGATGTCCATATTCGCTTCTTCCCTGCTTGGCGCTGTCACTATGGTGGCTATTTGCGCGGGCCTCATTGCCTGGGCGTGGCCGGGCTTTCCACTTAAGGACGCCGCTGCATGGTATCTGGCCCTCGGCGCAAGCCTGGTGGCGTTTGTCTGGGGCATAACCTGGCAATATCGCGGGGCTTTTCGTGCGGAACAGAAGTCCAAACCGGATGAAGAGCAGCCAAAGCAGAAGGAAACCGCCGAAGCCTGAGGTTCAATCGCCTCCCTTCAGGGGTTATAATGCCCCCCGGAGACGGTTATGGAATTCCTCATCGGGCTATTGATCGGCGCTGCCGTAGGCAGCATCGCCACAATCATTGTCATCAGGCTGCTTGGCAGAAAAATCGAGGAAGTGTTCCGCGCCTCCGCGGCTGCGGCTCTTGATGCGAATTCACAGCGCATAGCGCAGATTTCCGCGACTCAACTTGACGGCAAGAAGGCCCTCATCGACCAGTCGCTTGATCAGATGAACCAGCGGCTCGAAAGCGTCCGCCAGCTCATCGGGCAGGTGGAGGCTCAGCGCAAAGAGGACATGGGCGGACTTTCGGTGTCCGTTAAATCCCTGGCCGCCACGACGGGCGACCTGCACAAGATGCTCGCCAGTTCTCAGCGCCGTGGCGCCTGGGGCGAAAGAATGGCCGAGGATGTCCTTCGGCTGGCCGGGCTTCAGGAACACATCAACTACCTCAAGCAGTCGTCAGCCGACGCCATCAACGGCAGGGCCGACTTCACGTTCCTGCTGCCCAACGGGCTAAAGGCCAACATGGACGTGAAGTTCCCGCTTGAGAAGTACAAGGCGTGGTTGGACGCCCCCGACGAGCCCGCCCGCGCGGTTCTTGCCCGTGAGCTTTGCCAGGCTGTCAGGGGCCATATCAAGGCCGTTGCCGGACGGGGATACATAGACCCCAACGCGCCGACTGTGCCTTACGTGATAGTCTTCATTCCCTCCGACCAGATTCTGGGGCTTGTGCTTGAATGCCAGCCGGACCTTATCGACGACGCGCTCAAGCTCAGGGTCGTGCTTTGCGGGCCGCTCACCCTGTACGCCAAGCTCGCAATCATGCGGCAGGCTGCGGAGAGTTTCAACCTGGCGAAGACCGCCGACGAAGTGCTGGCGCATCTTCAGGAATTCCGCAAGCAGTGGAGTCTATACAGCGAAGAGCTGGCGAAGCTTGGTCAGCGCATGGATGCGGCCGTCAAACAATTCGAACTCGTGCAGACCACGCGGACGAACATGCTTCAGCGGCCGCTGGACAAAATCGAATCGCTCACGCGAAACTCGCTCTGCGCCCAGGATGACAGCGCCGCCAAATCGCAGTAACCGCTATCGCAGGTATTCCCTGATTGCGTCGGCGATGGTCTGGTAAGTCCAGCGTCGCTTCTCGTCGTCGCATTCCAGCAGCGTCGTGCGGAAGCCGTCTCGCTTGCAGTAGAAACCGCTGAGGGGAACAACGCACACGCCCTTGCCGCCCAGCAGATAGTACACAAATCTGGCGTCGTTGGCGACGCCCTTGACCTGGTCTTCGACCATGTGCCTGATCTGGGTATTGGTAATCTTGAGACTCTGGCGGTTGTTGAGCACGCCGTCCTCAAAGAGCACCGTCAGGTAAAATGCTCCGTTGGGGCAGTTGACGTGTATGCCGGGAATATCCTTGAAGAAGCTGCAAGCTTCCTTCGCCCGCTGTTCGAAAACGCGCGCCCTGGTTTTGAGATGATCGGGATATCGAGCATCGCCCATGACCAGCGGAATAGACATCTGCGGGGCCGTGGTCGAGCAGACCTCCAGGCGCTTCGACGCCAGCAGCGACTGAACGTAAGTGTCGAACACCTGGTCGCACCTTCGGTTAAGCACTTCGATCCACCCGCACCTGCTGCCCGGCCAGGGGTATTCCTTTGAGATGCCTCGCATCACCAGGCCGCACGTGTCGCCTATTACTTCAGACAGGTGCAGCGTGTGGTTGCCGTTGTAGACGATGTGGGTGTATATCTCGTCGGCGATCACAAACAGATCGTTATCGCGGGCGACGGCGACAATTTCTTCGAGCACCTCGCGGGGATAGACGGCCCCGGTCGGGTTATCAGGATTGATCAACAGGATGGCGGTGATGGCGTCGTTGTACTTGACCTTCATGCGGAGGTCTTCGATGTCCGGCAGCCACCCGTTATGGGGGTCCAGTTCGTACGTCAGGTGCTCATAGCCGCTGTGCGCCGACTCTGCCGAGGAATGCGTGCTGTACGCGGGCGTTGGCCCTATGACGCGTGCCTCGCGCCGCAGAAAGCCATAGACCTTGGCCACGGCGTCGCCTATGCCGTTGAAGAAGATGATGTCATCGGGCGTTACCTGCGCGCCGCCGCGCTTGTTCACCTCACCGGCAAGAAATTCGCGGGTCGCGCAAACGCCGGCGGTGTCGCAGTAGCCCCAGCTTGAGTCGTTATCCATGATGCCGTGGAGTATTTCGCGTATCCACGGCTGGACCTTCTCGCCCTTCTGGATCGGGTCGCCGATGTTTTCCCATGTGACATTGACGCCAAGGCGGGCGAACCGCTGCCCCACCTGCACGATTTCTCTAATCGCGTATGTAAGAGATCCCGCGCCTTTGTGGACTATGTTCCTTCTCATCGTTGCATCCTTTCGCCGCCGCGGCGGGAACAAACCCGCCTGGGCGGGCTTTCATTATGATATCCCGCCACAACCCGCTAGAGTCTCTCGGCGATCTGGACGGCGTTGAGGGCAGCGCCCTTGCGAATCTGGTCGCCGCTGACGAACAGGTCAATTCCCCTGCCGTCGAGAGTGACGTCCTGACGAATCCTTCCGACAAGCACGTCATCGCCGTCGGCCGCCTCGATCGGCATCGGAAAGTAGTTCTTCCGCCGATCATCAACGATTCTCACGCCAGGCGCCTTCGACAGCACTTGCGTGACCTGCGCCTCGGTCATCGGGTTCGTGAACTCGATGTTGATGGATTCGGTATGCGCGCGAAGAACCGGCACGCGGACGCAGGTGGCAGTCACGCGAATGTCCGGGCAGTGGAATATCTTGCGCGTCTCGTTGACCATCTTGATTTCTTCTTCGTTGTACCCGTTATCGGCAACGGCGCTGGTGTGGCTGAAGACATTGAACAACGCCTGATGCTGCATCACCGATTTTGTGATCGCCTTGCCGGCGGACCAGTCGCGGCACTGCTGTTCAAGCTCGGCCATGGCCTGCGCCCCGGCGCCGCTGACCGACTGGTACGTGCTGACCACCAGCCGGCGAATCGGATTCACCTTGTGCAGCGGCCAGATGGGCACGTTCATGATGATCGTGGAACAATTGGGGTTGGCGATAATGCCCTTGTGCCATGCAATATCTTCGGGGTTCACCTCGGGCACGACAAGCGGCACTTGCGGATCCTGTCTGAACGCGGAGGTATTGCACACGACAACCGCTCCGGCAGCCACCGCAACCGGGTTGAATTTGCGCGCGATTGAACCACCGGCCGAACCAAGCACAAGATCGATGCCCTTGAAGCTTTTCTCTGTAAGCTCTTCGACCTTAAGGTCTTCGCCCCGGAACTTCAGCGTTTTTCCGGCGGACCTAGCGCTTGCCAGCAGCTTCAGGCTCGCCAGCGGGAACTTCCGCTGTTCGAGGATTCTCAAGAACTCGTTGCCCACGGCGCCGGTTGCGCCCATTATCGCCACATGTTTGCTCATTGTCTCACCATTAACACATAACAGGAACCCCCGGCCACGCCGGGTGAAAGAAGTCTATTCTAACCTGCGTTCGTCGTTGTGCAAAGCGCACATGGGCTATATACGTTCTGGAGCGCGCACAGCGATGTCTAAAGATGCCGAAGGCGGTCGGCGGCCTCGGATGGCGACAGGCCCGCCACGCAAAACTCCTTGCGGGGGTTTGTCTGGCCGCTGATAAGCTTCACCGCCCGTTTGTCCACGCCAAGGCCCTGCGCCAGCAGGAGAGCTATGGCCTCGTTGGCCTTGCCCGCCTCCGGAGGCGCGCTGACGGCGATTTTCAGGCAATCGCCCAGAACGCCGACGATCCTGTTTCTGCTCGCCCCGGGCGTCGCCTTGACGGGCACAACGCAGCCGTCGCCCCAAGACCGTATCGACAACTGGTCGGCATGCTCCATCCTGCCCGCCGCCTACTTCAGCATGCCGCTGTTGCGGGCGTACTCGAAGACGCCCCCGGCCTCGATAATGGCCGCAACGTCGCCCAGCGAGCTGAGCTTGTATTCCTTGCCTGAGGCAACATCGCGAAGAACGCTCGCCGAAAGGTCCACCTCGACCTCGCTGCCGGTTGTGAACTTGTCTACCAGCCGGACCGGAGTCTCGACGGGCACAAGATAACCGCCGTTTATGCTGTTTCTGTAGAATATCCGGGCGAAACCCTCGGCAACCACGATGTGGCAGCCTGCTTCGGCAATCGCCAATGGCGCGTGCTCTCTGCTGGAGCCGCAGCCGAAGTTGCGGCCGCCGATTATCACCTTGAACTCGCTGGCGAAGCCCGACGCCACAAAGGGAATGTTGCCCTTGGGAAGGCCCGATTGCGCAAGCGGAACGCCGCTCATGGCGTACTTGCCGAAGTACTTCCGCTCGTCTGCGTCGGCGGGATTGTAACTGAGATACTCAGCCGGGATTATCTGGTCGGTGTCTATGTTGTCGCCAACGACAAACGCTTTGCCTCTGATTACCTTTTCCATCTTTCAGCACTCCCGCATGGGGTTGAGGATTCGCAAAAACCACCTGCATATTGTATAAATATCCCCCGGAAAGGAAAGGTGCGTGATGGATCGGAATTTTGCCGACGAGCTTCTCGACGCCATCGCAGAGAAGGGCTCGCCCGTTTGCGTGGGGCTCGACCCGGTTTTTGAGAAGCTTCCGGAAACCCTGCGAAGGGACACGCCCGAAGAAGTCGAGCAGGTCGAGATGCTCGAAGAGTTCTGCGAGGGGGTGCTTGAGGCGGTCGCGCCTTTCGTACCTGCCGTCAAGATTCAGTCGGCGTACTTCGAGCGTTACGGCCCCGCCGGCGTGGGCCTTTACAACCGCATGATCGCCCGGGCCATAGACATGGACCTGCTGGTCATCGGCGACGTCAAGCGCAACGACATCGGCCCAACCGCACAGGCGTACGCACAGGGCCACCTTCGCGCCCTCCAAACCTCGATTGGTCCCACGCCCGACGTGGCCAACGCCATTACGGTTAACGGGTATTTCGGGGCGGACGGTCTGACGCCGTTCATTGACATGGCGGCTGCGGAAAGCCGCGGCGTTTTTGTGCTGGTCAGGACTTCAAACCCTTCCGCCGGCCAGGTGCAGGATTTCGCAGATGCAAACGGCTCGAAACTTTACGAACATGTCGCCAGGCTGGTGGCGCGAATCGGCGACGGCGAGGGACTTATCGGCGAATCGGGTTATAGCTGCGTCGGCGCGGTTGTCGGAGCAACGTGGCCCGATCAGGCGCGCCAGTTGCGCGAAATAATGCCCAGGCAGATATTCCTCGTGCCCGGTTTTGGTGCACAGGGCGCCACGGCGGATGATTGTGCTGCCTCCTTTAAGGCGGATGGCACGGGCGCCATCGTCAACTCTTCCCGCGGCGTCATCTTCGCGTTTTGGCAGGAACGATTTGCCTCCGTAGATTGGAAGCAGGCGGTTGCAGTCGCGGCGGAGGAATTCGCCGCACAAATACGCAAGGCCGTGTTCAAATAGCAATGTCCCGCAAGCCCAACACGCAGTTGTTCGCACTTGCTCACCAGCCGCCCGCCGAGCTTTCGGTGGCGTTGCGAAAGTGGCGGCTCGTGAAGGTATTCAAGCACGATTTCTTCGCGGCGACATGCCTTTACGAGCCCGTTGACGGCGCCGGTGCTGATGGTGTCTTCGCCGCCGTGGTTAAATTCGGCCGGACCCAACCATTCATGGGCCTGCCGATGCAGTGGTACGGACGCTTGGTCGCCAGCCATGAGCGGGCGATTTACGAACGCCTTGCCGGCATCCGCGGCGTGCCGCGATGGATTGGCCGGCTTGGCCAAACCGGCTACGCCATAGAGTACATCTGCGCGGTTCCCCTGGATCACCTCAGCTCGCCGCCGGCGGGTTTCTTCGATAGCCTCCGGAAACTGATGGACGAGATACACGCACGCGGCGTGGGGTATTGCGATGCGAACAAGAAGTCCAACATTCTTGTCTCGCGCGACGGCCTGCCGCACCTGGTTGACTACCAGATATCGCTGATGACCCGCCCCATGTGGCCCTGGCCGCTGCGAAGCATCATTACCGCCGCGGTTCGAAGGGTGCAGCAAAAAGACATCTACCACATCTACAAGCACAAGCGCAGGCTCTGTCCGGGCGAGATGAGGCCCGACGAAATCGAGCTTTCGTACAATCGCTCCTGGTTGCACCGGCTGCACCGCCGCGTGACAAAGCCGTACCGGGCTTTTCGCAGATGGTTCCTCGCAAGGCAGCACGGTAGCGGGCGCCTTGTGAGTCCGACGCAGGATCTTGAAAGCCACCATCAGCCCGAAAAAGAAACCTGGCGAACCCGTTAACTCCGCGATCGCGTCATGCGGCCGCCAGGACCCTACAATGAAACGGGAACAATCCGAAGGGCGGACTCATGTACTACCGCGACAGATCCGACGCCGGCAGACGGCTTGCTGAACTTCTGGTCACATACCGGGCGGAGGATCCGCTGGTGCTGGCGCTTCCTCGCGGCGGTGTGATTGTCGGTTACGAAATCGCACGCGCCCTGAACACCGAGTTGGATATTATGGTGGCCCGCAAGCTGGGCGCGCCGGACAATCCGGAATTCGGCTTTGGGGCTATCGCGCCTCCCGACGTGCGATACGTCAACTATCAGGCGGTTGAAATGCTCGGCCTCAGCGATCAGGACGTGGATCGGGTGGCGGCGCAAGAGTCCCGGGAGCTGGATCGCCGCATGAAGGAGTATCGCGGCGACAAGCCACCGCTGGATTGTCGAGGAAGGACAATCATACTTGTTGACGACGGGCTGGCGACGGGCGCCACCGCACGCGCAGCCATCGCGGCAATCCGCCGCCAAAGCCCGCGACGGATCATCCTTGCCGTCCCGGTGGCGCCGGTGGATACCGCCGAAAGCATAAGGGACGATGTTGAAGAGCTGATCTGCCCCGTTATACAGGCAGATTTTTACGCAATCGGCCAGTGGTACGACAGCTTCGAACAGGTCACTGACGACGAGGTGAAAGAGAAGCTCCATGCGGCAGCGCACGCCGGATAAACGGCGTCATTCGCGGCCTTCGATCCAGACGGCGTTCTTGTTTGGGCGAATCTGCGCGCCGCGGTGCGTGGCGTAGGCGCGAGTGAAGTGCGCTCCGTACAAGAAGATCATCGCGGAGTAGTACACCCACAGCAGCAGCACCACCAGAGATCCCGCTGCACCATACGCCGAGCCGGGACTGCTTCGCCCGAGGTACATGCCGATCAGGAATTTACCTATCGTGAACAGCACCGCGGTTGTCAGTGAGCCGAACCACAGGTCGTGCCAGCAGATCATCACATCAGGCAGCCATTTGTAGATCGCCATGAAGAGCAGCGTAATGACCACAAGGGAAATGATCGCATCTGCTATTCTCCATAAAACTGGCGAGCCGGGCAGATAGTCCTGCGCGTAGGCATGCACCGCCGACAAACCGGCGCTGAGGAATATCAGCGCCATCAGCAGGGCGGCGACGATCAGAATCATCAAGAACGACAGCAGCCGCTTTCGCGCAATCGAGAGCACTCCTCCGCGGCTTTTGACGCCCCAAATCATGTTCAGGTCCGACTGGAGTTCGGCGAACATGCGTGTCGCCGTAAGAATCAGTATCCCCACGCCGATCGTGATGGCCCAGATGTTGTTGCCTACGTCGGCTGCGCTGGCGATTGCCTGCTGGAGCACCTGCGCCGGGGCGGCGCCGAGGTGTTCCTCCAGCCTTATCGCCATTTCATTTCTTGCAGCGGCTTCTCCGAATATGAGCCCTGCAATGCTGATGGCGATGAGCAGCAGCGGCGCCATGGACAACATCGCGTAGAACGCCAACGCCGCCGCAAGGCGAGATGACGACGCTTCGTTCCAGCTTTTGCCCGCCTCGGTGACTGCCCTGCCGAATGCCTTTATTCCCATGCCACAATTGTAGCGTGTGGCGCCCATGCCGCCAGAGATGAGTGCCTGACGATTGCCTTCGCCTAAAATTGCGCGAGGAGAAAGAGATGCCGAAATCAGTTCCATACCGTGGCGCGCCGGTGGCCTGGACCGCAGTCGCATGTGTAGTTTTGTGTTCCGGCGCGGCGTTGGGACAAAGAGCCGGAGACGACAGGGGAACCTGGCCGCAGGTGGCTCCGAGCGTCACCGTCCAGGACGGTTGGGTTGTGCTTGTAGGCAGGGTTGAAGGGTTTCCCGACCGTGTTGCCTGGCGGGTTTGGCTGGCGCCCGACAACGGCGGGGTCAGGATGGAAGAAGGCTCAGCCACCACCCTCGTGGTCATTGGCGATAGGGAATTCGTGGTCGAGAACACCACGGGCGATACTCATGAGCTTCGCGAGGGCAGGCTGTGGCGCCGCATAGCGCCGGGCGAACCTGCGCGGGCCCCGCAACCAAACACAACTCCGCCTGCCCAGACGCCCTCCCCTCCCGAATACAGGACGGGCGGCGCAACCGGAGCTTCGGGCGAAGCGGCCGGCGGATATCTTCTCCTGCCGCCACCGCCTGCCCCAGTTCGCCCAGGGGCTGCGGTGGACGATCCTCGCACGCAGGAAATACGCCGCCACACCAGGCTGCTCGAAGACCAACTTGGAGCATATGAAGATGTTATTGCGGCAAGCGGTCGGCTGAATCAGCTTCGCCAGTCGCCGGACACGCCGCGCTCGCGGCTGGAGATTGCGCAGCAGGAACTTGACCACGCGATCGCCAGACTTCAGACCATCCAGAATCAGTTGGCGCAGCGCCAGCCGGACCTTGCCGCATTGGGCCGCCAGCCGCCCGCGATGCCGACTGAACAGGATCTGATGCCTTTCGCCACGCCGGACTTGAGGCAGCGAATCGGGCAACTCAGGGATGAAACGCTGACACTGAACACCCGCCTTCGCCGCCAGAGAGACATGATTGACCAGATGCGGCGAAACTCGGTTCCAAGATTTGAAATCATCGAGGCAAGCGAAACTCTTGCCATGCTTGAGCGCCGGCTTGATCAATCGCAGGCGTCGTTGGAATTCGCGCAGTTGCAGGCGATGTCTCCGCCACCCCAGTACATCGACCCGGGTCTGCGGCGCCAGATCGGCCAGAGCGAGCGCGATGTGCTGGCCCTGATGGAGCAGCGGCAGCAGGCGCAGCGATGGCTGCGCTGGGGGCACGATGCGTATGAACAGGGCCGCATATCCTGGCAGCAGCGACAGGATCTTGTTGATCATGCGCAGTCGATCGACACCCGGCTGCTCAGCGCCCGCAACGAGCTTCAGGATCTTCAGCAGGTTGCGATTGCTCAGTACAACCAGCGAGGCGGCGCGACCGCCGGCGCTCCTGCGACAGCGCCTGCACCGCAAGGCGGCGATTGATCCGCCGGCGCGGTTGAGGTACGCTTGAGGCATGGGCAAGGAAGCCGAAGACTGGACCGTACTCAAGCTGCTCAATTGGACGAAGGATTACTTCGCCCGCAGTAATGTTGATTCGCCGCGACTCGCGGCGGAGGTGCTGCTTGCCCACGCCCTCGGGTGCAAGCGGATCGAGCTTTACGCTCGGTTCGATACCCGCCCTTCCCCTGATCTGCTTGCGGTGTTCCGCCAGTATGTTCAACGCGCCGCGGCCCATGAACCGGTGGCGTACATCGTCGGAAGGAAAGAGTTTTATTCTCTCGATTTCAAGGTTACTCGCGATGTTCTTGTGCCCAGGCCCGAGACGGAGATTCTTGTCGAGCAGGCAGTGGCCCATCTTCGCCACCTGGGACGCCATGGGACGTTGTGGGACATTTGCACCGGCAGCGGTTGCATCGCGGCGGCTGCGGCGCACCAGGTGAAAGACCTGCGGGCGGTTGCAACGGACATATCGCCGGCGGCCATAGCTGTCGCCCAGGAAAACATGCAGGCGCTGGGCCTGGCGGATCGTGTTTCCTGCCGTGTGGCCGATCTGGCGACGCTGCCGGAAGATAGCGGCCCGCTTGCGCCCTTTGACGTCATTACGGCAAATCCGCCATACGTCGCCGCAAATGCCGATGTTGCTCCAGAGGTGAAGCACGAGCCGCAATCGGCCCTGCTGGCGGGCAAGGACGGCCTGGACATCATCAAGCCTCTGATCGCCCAGGCGCACAAGTACCTGCGCCCAGGGGCGATACTGGCTCTGGAATTTGGTTACGATCAGGCCGACGCGGTGCGGGATCTGATTGCGGCTTGCGGAGCTTATCACGAGCCACGCCTCATTCGAGACCACCAGCAAATCGAACGTTCCGCGGTGGCCGTCAAGAAGTAGCCCCCATTGTCATCCCTCACGTTGGAAGCCGCCATCGGCCTGCTATCATTCCCTTGCCGCCCAAGCGAGGAGGCGGGCAGCTTAAAAGGACGGGATGATGGCCAAGGTTTTTGTAACTGGCGCGGCTGGATATATAGGTTCCATTTTGACGCCGCGGCTGCTGGAGGCGGGGCACGACGTTACAGCGCTTGACAATTTCATGTACCGCCAGGCGTCGCTGCTTGATTGCTGCAACCATCCTCATTTCGAATTGGTCCGCGGTGACTGCCGCGACCGCGATCTGGTTGCCAAATGCCTGAAGCACGCAGATGCCATCATCCCCCTTGCCTGCCTCACCGGCGCACCACTGTGCAAGGCGGATCCCGTCGGGGCAGCGACGATTATCCGCGACGCCGTCCGCGACATACTCGCCATAAGATCTGAGCGGCAGGCAGTCATCTTTCCCACGACGAACAGCGGCTACGGCGTAGGAGAAAAGGGCAAGTTCTGCACCGAGCTTTCCCCGCTTCGTCCGGTCAGTCTCTACGGCACGCTGAAGGTCGAGATAGAAAAGGAGCTGCTCGCGGCGCCGAACGTAATCACGCTGCGCCTGGCGACGGTGTTCGGCGCAAGCCCGAGAATGCGAACCGACCTGCTTGTGAATGATTTCGTGCTTCGAGCGGTCCGCGACGGTTTTGTCGTGCTGTTCGAGGCGGATTTCAAGCGGAACTACCTGCACGTGCGCGACGCGGCGGACGCCTTTCTGTTCTGCCTTGACCACTTCCAGGACATGCGGGGACACGCATACAACGTAGGTCTTTCCGATGCGAACATCTCCAAGCGCGAGCTTTGCGAGGCAATCGCCCAGCACATCCCCTCCTTCTATTACACCGAGCACAAGCTGGGAGAAGATCCCGACAAGCGCGACTATATCGTCTCTAACGAGAAGATAGAGGCCCGCGGCTTCAAGGCAAGGCGAAGCCTTTCGCAAGGCATAGTCGAACTGATCAAGGCCTACCGCGTGCTTCCGGCATTTCCATATGGCAACGTCTGATTACAGGAACAGAAATGAATCTGCCTTTCGGAACCATAACCGTAACCGACACCGCAAGAAGGCTCGTGCTGGAGGCCCTTGACAGCAAGCGGCTGTCGAGCGGCAGGCTTGTGCGGAGATTCGAAGAGCTCTTCGCAAGCAACATCGGGGCACAAGAAGCGGTGGCCGTGTCAAGCGGAACCGACGCCGATGCCCTGGCGCTGGCGGCGCTGTACGACTTCGGCGCCAAACGCGGCGACGAAGTAATAACGCCCGCGCTTTCGTTCGTCGCAACGGGCAATTCGGTGCTTCAGGCGGGCTTCAAGCCGGTGTTTGTGGATGTTGATCTGGAAACCCTGAACATCGACCCGTCGCTTATCGAATCTGCAATCACGGATAGAACTGTCGCGATACTTCCTGTTCACCTGATGGGCAAACCGGCAGACATGGACGCCATAAACGATATCGCCCGCAGGCACGACCTGTTCGTTATCGAGGACGCAGCCGAGGCTCACGGGGCAACCTACAAAGGCAGGAACGCCGGAACCCTGGGCGACATGTCCGCGTTCAGCCTGTACGTCGCTCACATCATCACATCTGTCGAAGGCGGCGTGGTGGTCACTCAAAGAGAGGATTTCGCCGAGGTTCTTCGTTCATTGAGATCGCACGGCAGGGCGTGCAAGTGCAGGCAATGCGTGATAAACACCGCCGACAAGGTCTGTCCCAGGCGATTTGGCGACGGACCCGACAGGCGGTTCGTGTTCGAACGCATCGGTTATTCATGCAAGATGAACGAGCTTGAGGCGGCAATCGGTCTGGGCAGCCTTGAGCTGTACGAGGAAATCCTCAGCCGCCGCGGCGCCAACCTTGCGGCAATGATGCAGGCAATCGAGCCTTTCGCCCCGAACCTGTTTACATTCCGGCAGGAGCCTCACGAACGAATCGGGCCGCACGCGCTGCCGATAATCGTCGGCCAGGACGCCCCGTTCACGCGCGACGAGCTGGTGCAATGGCTCAGGCAAAACGAGATAGATTCCCGCAATCTCTTCGAATGCATGCCGACGCAGTGCCGGGGCTTCGCGTTTCTGGGCTACAGGCTTGGGGAGTTTCCCAATGCCGAATACATCGCGGAAAACGGCCTGCACGTCGGCGTGCATCAGGATCTTGGGCCGGCTCACATCGATTACTTCGCGCGCACCATTCGCGATTTCGTCCTAAGCCGAAGCGCGAATCTCAGGACGGCGACATGAGGGCCGACCAGACCATCCTGGTTGCCGGCGGCCACGGCATGATTGGCCGACAAGTCCGCCGCTTGCTTGGCGAGGCCCGAATGCAGCGGGTTCTCTCGCCCGCTCGCGAGGAACTGGACATGCGGGACCAGCAGGCCGTGAAACGCTACTTTGAGGCTAATTCAATCGACGTTGTCTTCCTGCTGGCGGGCGTTTCAGGCGGAATTGGCCGAAACAGCTCCAACCCGGCCAGGATGATTTACGACAACCTGGCGATAGCGACCAACGTCATTCACGCGGCCTATAAACATGGCGTTGGCAGGCTTCTTTTTGTGGGCTCCGCCTGTGCTTACCCCAGGATATGTGACCAGCCGATCCGGCCATCAGCGCTTCTTGAGGGCAGGCCTGAACCAACAAGCGAACCGTTCGCGGTGGCCAAAATCGCCGGCATCCGGATGTGCCAGGCGTATCGGCGGCAGTACGGCTGCGATTTCATTTGCGCCATACCCGCGACGTGCTACGGGCCGGGAGACCGCTTCAACGGCGACGGACATGTCGTCTCGGCCCTGATGGAGCGGATGCACCGCGCGAAGATCGACCGCCTGCCGCAGGTCGATGTCTGGGGCAGCGGCGAGGCACGACGCGAATTCATATACTGCTCTGATCTTGCTGAAGCCTTGATATTGCTGATGCAGAAGCACCACGGGGAGGAGATTATCAACATCGGCAGCGGCGCTGACGTCTCGATTGCCCAGTTGGCCCAGAGCATAAAGGCGGCGGTGGGGTATGAAGGGACGATAAGGTTCGACCGCGCCAAGCCCGAGGGCATGCCTCGTCGGCAGTTGGAATGCAGCGCTATCGGCGCACTTGGGTTTCATCCCCGGACCGACCTGGCTGTTGGATTGGCCCAGACCTATCAATGGTATCTGTCGCAGCCGCACTAAAAAGACCCAAAGATTCCTCTTCGCTAATTGTTGCGACCTAAGATGCAGAGCCGGCTTTGGCCGCATTTCATTGCGTGAGACATGAATAACTTCACGACGACAAGCAACGGCATTAAGGTCTGCGTGCTGGCGGGCGGGTTGGGCCGGCGTCTTTGGCCGCTGACCGAGACGGTTCCAAAGCCGATGGCGCCCGTTAACGGCAAGCCGTTTTTGCACAAGGTCTTGTCTCATATGGCGGCCCAGGGATTCGACCGCTTTGTGCTGGCTGTAGGCTATTTGTGGGAGAAGATAGCCGACCACTTTGGCGACGGCTCGCGCTTCGGCTGGCGGATCGAATATTCGGTGGAGCCTCGACCCATGGGAACCGGAGGCGCTGTTCTCTGGGCTCAGCCGGCATGGGGAACAGAGGTTCTTGTCATCAACGGCGACACGCATCTTCAGGAAGATTACCGCCCGATGGTGGAGTTGCACAGGCGTCAGCGCCTGCCGGCGACAATGGCGCTGGTTCGTCAGGAAGAATGCTCGCGTTTTGGCAAGGTGGGGTTTCGCGCGGGCAAGGTCACCGCGTTTTGCGAGAAGAGCTCTGGTCATGGTCCGGGCTGGATCAACGCGGGGGTGTATCTCCTGTCGAAACGGGCGTTCGACGGGTTTGACCGCGGGCAGGCGTTTTCGCTTGAGCGAGAGGTGTTTCCATCGTTGTGCCCTCGCATTGGGGCCTACCTGTGCAACTGCCGCTTCGACGATATCGGCACTCCCGAATCGCTTGAGGCATACAGAGATCTTGTGGGGGTTCCAGGAGTCTTGCATGAACCATGACATCTTCGAGGTGGAGATAACCAGCCAGGCGCCGGCGCGAATAAGCCTCGCCGGCGGCGGAACCGACATCTCGCCGTATCCCGAAGAGTTCGGCGGCGAGGTTGTGAACGCGACAATTTCCATCTTCATGCTTGCTCGTCTTCGACTTCGCCCGGAAGCGGAGGTGATCATCCACGCCAACACGCGAAGCGACCCGATGTCGTATCCCAGCTTCGACGCAATGAAGTTCGACGGTCGGCTGGACTTCATCAAGGCAGCCGCGCGAGCGCTGTATAACCGCGACCACGGCTTCGAGCTGTACGTCTACTCGAGCCTTCCGATGCGCAGCGGGCTTGGCGGCAGCGGCGCTATGTGCGTTGCCGTGCTCGAAGCCTTTAACGAACTTTCGGCCGGCAGAAGGCTCAACCAGTACGAGCTTGCCGAGCTTGCCTACAAGATCGAAACGGACCAGTTGCAGAACGCGTCGGGGCGGCAGGATCAGTACGCCTCGGCCTTCGGCGGCTTCAACCACTTCGAGTTCTTCGGGGGCAATCACGTGCGCGTCAGCCGAATCGACATCGGAAGAGCTCAGGAGCGGGTGCTCAACCAGGCCATCGTGTTGTTCTGGATTGGCGAAAGGACTGCCAGCGGGCGCATCATCGAGGACCAGACGCTCGGAGTGCGCGACGGCGGAACAGTGCTGGAGGCGATGCACGCCACCAGGGCCACCGTGGGCGACATGCACGACGCCCTGAACGACATGGACGTTCAGCGCATCGGCGAGTTGCTGCACGACCTGTGGAGCATCAAGAAGAAATTCAGCCGGCACGTCAGCAACGACCGAATCGACGACATCTACCGCCGGCTTCAAAACGCAGGAATGATCGGCGGCAAAATCACAGGCGCCGGCGGCGGAGGACATCTGCTTGCCTGCTGCCATATTGAGAAACGCGACGACGTTCTGGCGCAGGGCGAGGCCCTGGGCCTTCGCAACGTTCCCTTTACGTTCGTCAGCGGCGGCGTGCTGAGCTGGCGGTCGCCGCTGCGGATAATCCGCCCGGCGACAAGGCTGATCATGCCGCCGATCGCCCCGGGCGCGTTTGCGCAAATTCCAAGGGCGAGTTAGGATTCAACATGCAGACAGTCGCGGCGGTTGTGCTTAACTACAACGGCTGGCGGGACACGGTCACGTGCGTCCGCGCGCTTGAAGCAATGCAGCCGCCACCACGAATCGTCGTGGTTGACAACGCATCGACCGACGAATCGC
>JAAYCO010000081.1 GCA_012729725.1 Planctomycetota bacterium | reverse complement strand
CGATACCAGGCCGGTCAGCAGGACCAATAAGGTTATTGGCGTATTGGGGATGTTGCGCGACACAAAGAAGACGGATGAACTTGTGGCCATAGAAGAACAGGCCGCCGAAAGCGGTTACTACGTGCTGAACGTGGAGCATTGCAGGAAGCTCTTTCGGCATAAGCCCAACGTACTGCTGGAACTTCCCGTTGACGGCCTGATATTCACCAACTCGGTGCTGACGCCTGAAATCGCCCAGAGTTTGAATCAAAATCAGGTGCCCTTTGTCGCAGTCAACCGGGTTTCCGATCCTCCGGATATCCATTGGGTTGATTATGATCATCAGAAAGCCCATCAACAAATCCTGACTCATCTGCTGGACCTGGGCCATCGCAGAATGGCCTATGTCGCATTTCGGCCCAGATTGGAAGAGCATGATCTTCGCATTCGCCAGGCGCATCGCGAGGTGCTTGAACCGCTGGGCCTGCTCGACTCTTTCACCTATGTCACTGACGCCGACATGACTGAATACGACACTCGATACGGCGAATACGGCCAACAGATTTATGGCATGGAGAAAGCTTCATACCTGATGCGCCTGAATCCCAGGCCAACCGCTGTGATTGTCTGCGGCCAGGAGGCAGCCCATGGCTTCTGCATCCAGGCTCAGTCCATGGGCCTTACCATTCCGGCCGATGTGTCCGTCGTTGCAAAAGGCAACAGGCAGCACAAGATGGAAACGGAGGCCTTCCTCACCATGATCGGCGGCGGAGTGGGACTCAAGGCCAAAAGAGCGGTTGACATTCTGTTGAAAGTGATCAATTCGCCAAACATACCTCCTGTTCAACAGCTCATTGATATGGATGTTGTGATACGTCGTTCCACTGGTCCGAGCCCTGACAAGGAACGAGGTCAAGTGAATCCTCCTTCGTCCAGCCTTGGATCATCAAGTAATCGCTGAACAACGAGTATAACAATGAAGGAAGTGAATGCGTGGCGCATGGACGGGACCCAAAAGTGTACTGCCAGAAGCGCTTCATTACCTGGCAAGGGACAGACAGGATAAGGACGCCGTAAGTCATCAACTTGTATCAGATACTAAAGAAGCATCAGGCACAAGGCTTGAGGAATAGAGCTTGTTCGACCAGGACCTATTCACTTTCATTAACTTTGCATTGTCGAATCAGCCGCCCTAATACAGGCGGATATACTTGGAAAAGATATGGACATTCGTACTAGTACTTGGGGGCCCTACAGCACGCAGCTGCCGGGAATTTCACACATACATGACGGTCACGCATTCACCGTGGCTGTTCTGCCCGGCACGATGAGCGGCGACCACCCGCTGGTGACATTTCAGGAGGCCGGCGGCAATTTCGAGATACTTGATGCATTGCCTGACCTGACATACTACCGGCACCTCTATCACATCGGTCGGGCAAAGCGCCTTCGAGCGGTTGTGGAATACCACACGCTTACCCCCCGCTCGGCGGCGATCCTGGTGAACTACTCCAATCTGGCAAAAGCCCCGGTCAACATAGAAACATTCGCATTGTTTCAGTCGGAGCCCCAGCCTGCATTGCCTGCAATCCGCTGCTCAAACCGTAGTCTTCTGCTGGATGTCGCCGATTACTCACAGATAGACGCCACACGTGCAACTTGGGGCCTTGACCTTCGCCTGGGTTTGTATCCGTGCGAACATGCCCACAATGGAACCACTTTGTATTGGGGGACGGTCTACAAGGGAAGGTTCGTTCAGTGGGCTCTGCCTAAAGGCATAAAAGGCAGATACAGGTTGCACCTGCGTTACCGGTTCACTGGTGATGGAAGCAAAGTCGCCATCAAGGGCTTGAGCCAGGGCACGAAGACGTTAAAGATTGAAAACACCGGCGGGGAATACCTGTTTTCCAAGGCATTGGGATTGTCTATTGACGGCGAGCATGAGCTTCGGCTGGAGTACGCTGGCAGCATGCCCCCCTTGGAGCTTGACTGCCTGGTCCTTGTGCCCGAAGGCGACGAGCCCCCGGCGGTTTCCCATGGGCGGGTCACTAATGTGATTGATGGCATATGCGTGAGTCCCGGCCTCGGGGTCACGACAATGCGAGCACATCCTCCTGGCACGTGCTATGGCCTTTGGTCGTCCAATGCCCGCAAGAATACAGATTCGCTGGGACCAAGGCGCAGTTACTATGCATTGCCGCCAGGGCAGACTTTGCAAAATGCCGCTCGAATCATAAATATCGGCAACCTGCTTAATGGGGCATTGAATGTCGCAGGCGTGGTGGGTATGGGCAATCAGTGCCGTCTGCTTAAAGGGGGCGAATCCTTTGAAGAGTTGATGATTGTCTCCACAGGCGAAGATGAACGAGCAGTCACTAACGAACTGACACGCCAGCGTCCCCTTGCCAGACAAGCAATGGCTGGCATTCTTGAGAAATACCGCAGGCATGCCGAAGCATTCACCGGACCCGACTGGGTTGCACGGTTTGCCAAAAGACTGGCCGCACAGACTCTGACCAATATCAACTATCCGGGTGTTATCGGATCAAAGCAGCAACACAAGGTCCGCTATTACACTCCGGCGAAGTATTACAGCACTTTCTACTTGTGGGACATGGGAATGACTGGAATCGGCCTGAGCCAGATCGCCCCATTGCAGGCGGAAGATCTCTTCAGGCAATACTTCGCTACGGATGACAGGACGCCATTCCTGTCGTGGGGAACCATGCTTCCCTGCCATGTCATGCTGTACTGGAACCATTACCAGGTGACGCGCGACAAGAAGTTCCTTGCCGACAACTTCGAGCTTGCCAAACGCATGTATGACTTCTTCGCCGGCCACGACCCGCGATCGCAAATGCGAGACGATCAGACAGGATTGCTCAGCAATTTCACCTACAGTTACAACTCCGGCGGGTGGGACGACTACCCTGCCCAGCAGCGATTCCATCAGATCGGTTCAGACCGAATCTTTCCGGTAGTATGCACCGCCCAGACCGTCCTGGTCGCCAAGATGCTGAGGCTGGCGGCGCTGGTACTGGGAAAACAGGCTGAATACAAGAGCCTCTGCGCCGATATCGAAAAGTTCGAGAGCCTGATGTACAAGTATCATTGGAATGAAAAGGAAGGGCTGTTCTCATATTACGACGCAAGAGACAGACAGAATCCTCACCTGACTATAGACGGCGAGGACGCCAACAAGGGTTTGGACGGGTTCTTCCCGCTTGCAAGCGGCTCGCTCAAGCCCGATCACGTCAGTATGCTCACCCGCGCCATACTTGATCCGCAACGATTCCTGACGCGATTCGGACTGACCACGGTGGACATGACCGCCGGATACTACAAGCCCCATGGATACTGGAACGGGCACATCTGGATACCCCCGACATGGTTCTTCTTTCGCGGCCTTCTGAACTATGGATGCATTTCGCAGGCCAGGATGATAGCAAACCGGGCAATCCGCGCATTTGCGAAAGCATCCGGTCAGGCGGGCAGCATTGTCGAATGTGTGGATGATCATATAGGCCAGCCTGAACATGTGCCATATTTCTCGGGCCTGACGGCCCCGCTTCTGGACATTATCTCCTCGCTCTATGGTTCGCGTCCAACCACAACAGGCCCCGATGTCGATGCCGAACTGATCGGTCGCGACCGGGAATGGGAGCTCAAGGTGACAAGTCCGACACATCGCGGAGCAACCGGTATGATCCTCACGCTTGGAAGCAACGGGAAGTATCGCCTGGATACTGACGACGGCAAGTGTCTGAAATTACAGGCCGACACCTATGGGAAGATCTATCTTCGCTTGACTCTGACTTCGCCCATTACCAGAGCAACTATCAGGCGCATCAGGTAATTCGGCTCTTGCAGCCAGCCTGTTGCTGCGCAACAGCCCAATCCTCCGACCTAAGAGGCAGCCGCATTGCGTCAGCCTCGCGCCTCTTGACTATGGGGTGGTAGAGATTCCCAGCGGCTCCACCAGTCTGCAATGACGACGGCGGCGCGGATTGGGGGTCTTGTGCCAGTTTCATCATGCGCAACAGGAGCAGATGCGATGAAAAATTCAGCTCCCGCCGCCCTGCCTTCTATCGTCGGCCATGGCACTTAACCCTCAAGAACCTGTGGCGCATATTGTACCGCGCCTGCCCAGGGGATGTCCAGTATGGATTTCGATACTTGCCTCACGTTAGCAACATCGTTAGGTCTTGCGCAATACGGTGAACCGCTCGCATTACACCCAGTAATCGCAACCAGCGCGACGCATGAAGCCCCGCATGGAAATGCGGGGACCTAACTCCCCGTCGCGAAGCGACACCTCGCCGTTGTATTTGTTGGTTAGTTCGAATCACGTCAATGAACCCAAACCCAGCGCGACGCATCGGAGCCCGCATGGAAATGCGGGGACCTAACTTCGCGTCGCAAAGCGACACCTCGCCGTTGTACTTGTTTCTCGTGTGATAATCACGATGCGAATCAAACAGCAAACGGCGAGGATTCGCTTCGCAATAACAGTTGGGCGGCCGCCTTTACATGCGGGGCTTTGCATGTATGGATGGTTGCGATTGCTGGATGTAATGCGGGCGAAACCTCGCCGTTTGCGTTGGCGCGTGCCTATCGCGCGCTCATCATTTTGATGACTGCCGTGCGCCAAGGCTCAATAACGGCTGTGGATTTGTCGCCGGCATCAGGTTCGACTTCGCACCCCGCCAATGCAAGCATGTTTGCGTTTGGCATCGGCACAGATAGAGCAACCTGGCGGTCGCTGAAGTTTGCCAGGACCGCATACTCGGCTGAGTCGGCGCCGACAACCCGAACGCCGCGAACGTCGTCAAGTCCGGTCGGCAGAACGGTCGGGGGCGACTCAAGGCAGTATGCAGCAGTCCGGCGGGCGTCAACGCCAGCCAGCAGGGTCACGCCCAGATCGAATAGCACATCGCCTGAGGGATATGCCCGCACGTCGTTGAAGCAGCCGCAGCATATCTCGTCGGCATACAGATTGCCGCAGGCGATGTCCGCGTGGTGCCTGTTGTTGAATATCGGAATCTGCCTGTCAGCAGGGCTGTAAATTTCAAGTGGTTCGCCGTAAATGCGGACAACCGACAAGCAATCATCCACCACCAGCCAGTCGCCCCGTATAGGCCGGCGTTGTGCTGCGCCCGGGCAGCCGGCGAGTTTCATCTCGCCGTTGGCGTGGCTGTAGGTCCGCTGCATGCCGTTGAACACGTCGTTAGGAATCTGAAGCAATAGTCCCTTGACCTCTCGCAGGTAGACGCGAATCAGGGTTCGCGCTCGCTGCATGACGATCATCGTGCGGTCATCGGGCAACGCGACTGCCGCCAGGTCTATTGTGGCAATGTCATGCGGCACGTTGCCCTCGGCTGCAAAGATGCTGCTTTGCACGCGCACCTGGCCGCAAGCGGCGAACCCGCCCTCAAATGACTGCGTTTGGCTTTTGGGGCAAGTGCGCTCGTTCAACACGCCCATTCCGCGAACGCGCCCGGCAAGGTTGCCCTGCCACTCGGCCATGCCTCCGGCGGCGGTTGGCAGGCACAGCCCCTCAGGCGGCTCGACGGCTTGCCATGTCCATGACGCCAGCCGGCGCTTGCCCCTGATCAAGCAACTGCCGTGATGCTCGTCGGACCATTGGGCCAGAGTCACCACCGGCCTGCGAGGCCGCTGGTGAGCCTCGGCGGGTGAACTGCGTGCAAGAAGCCTATGCCAATAGGCCCCCATCGAGAGCGAGCAGGCTCGATCCGCTTCAAGCCTGGCGTAATAGAGCGGCGAGGCTGACTCAAGGCGCGCCAGCCTGGCGGACAGAAACGTCTTGTCCGCTCCGGCATCGATTTCTTTGGCGATCTGATCGAGCCAGCCTCGTTCCAGGGCATCGACATCGTCGTCAAACAGGTCGCGAGCAAGCAGCCAGACGGGAACGGCATAATCCTG
>JAAYCO010000080.1 GCA_012729725.1 Planctomycetota bacterium | reverse complement strand
AGGTTCGGCGCGCTCACCCAGCAGCTGGCCGTTAAGGTAGATGCGCTGGGTGCCGTCGGTATCAAGCGTTGCGGCAACGTGGAACCATTCTCCAATTGGCACGCCGTCAGCGGCTGTGGCGATCAGACAGCCTCCGCCGATCTGGAAACGCAGGTCAACGCTCTCGCTGATGTTCACGCCCCTGCCCTTGAACGCGAAGGCGAAACCATCGTAGGGTCCCTCCCCCCCCCACCGCATCTTGGTGATGATGCCTCTGTACTGCTTCGTGGTCATCGACACATCTGTCGGAATGTACAACCACGACTCAAGGGTAACCGAGTGGTACAACGAATCGAGACTTGCCGAATCCTCGGCCGTGAACCCTTCGGCATAGCCTGCATAGGACTTGTCGAACTTGCCCGGAATGGTCCAGCCCACCGACGTTTCCGCGAGGGTCGCGAGGGTCAGGTTATTTCCGTTAGGTGATGCATCCGCGGTAGTAAGCCCGCTTCCTTCATCGAAATGGAACAGCGCGACGGTGTTGGCATCCGCCGTGTACGAACCAGTGTAGTCGTACTCCACTGGAGCTCCAAGGGCGATACCAACGCATATCGCCTGCACCACGCAAACCAGAGCCAGTCTTCCCAGGTGACGTTTCATCAACCGCTCCTTTCCTCATCGAAAAAGATTAGCGCCAGTCAATTAACACGCGTTAATTGACACTGACAAAGCAATCGACTTGTTCTTGTTTTTTCGAGCAGACATACGAAACATCCATTTGGCGTCATGTCAAACACATCCGAGCCGCGCCATAAACTTGATCTGCAGTCGTATATTACCACGTGTTAACACCTTGTCAATACTTTTTCCCGCAGCCTGGGCATTTTTATCCCCAGGCCAGGGTTGCTAAAGGGGAACACCGGCCTTTCGCAGCGATTCCTGAATCGATCCGACGGGGATGTCTCGCGGAATTGCGCCGGATTTCAGGCCCAGATACGCGGCGATGCCTGCCGCCTCGCCGATGGCGAAGCAAGTGGCAATCACCCGGATTGACGCCATTCCGCCGTGGTCCGCCGAAATGCACCTGCCCGATATCAGCAGATTGTCAATTCCCTGCGGCACGAGGCAGCGATACGGAATGTCGTTGTACATCTGGCTGGGGTCGTCAAGGACCGGGGCGTTAAGAGTATCGTAAAGCTGGTCTCTGTGCTTGCGCTTCATGAGGCAGTCGGGCTGGATCGTGCACTTCTTTGAGCACAGGTTTGAGGCCGAATTGTACAGGCCCAGCGGACAATGAATGTCCAGGAACCAGTTGCCGCGGGCGATGGTGTCGTCGAATTTTCGGTACTCAAGGACATCGTGTCCGGTTAGCACGTAATCGCCGATGACCTGCCGGGTTTCACGCACGCCAATCGTCATCGGGGTGTCTATGAGGTAGCAGTTCTGATAGCCGGGGATATTCCGGCGATAGAAATCGACTATTTCCAGGGTGTCCTTGCGGGTCTTGATCTCCGCCTTGGTCAGGTCGTAGACGTTCGTTCCAAAGCCGCGGGCCCTGGTGACTGTCGGCGTGATTTCAGTATTGCGAAGGGTCACGCCCTGCTCGCTGATCTCGCCCCAGAACACGTGGTATGCGGGAATCTTCCCGGCGTCGATGGCCTGGCAGACCTTCTTCTTGTCCTCCGGCGTCGGATGAAGGGCTTCCTCGGTCACTCCGCCGATGCGGAACTTGGTTCCCATGGATTGCGTAGCGCCGTCGGCAGCCCTGCCCTGCGTGTACGGGCAGTTGCAGAATTTGGCAATGTCGCCGTCGCCGGTTGCGTCGATGAACGTCTTGCCAGTGATGGCCGCCCTGCCGGACTTGGATTCGACGATTATCGCCTGAATCTTCTTGTTCTTCACGACGGCGTCAACCACGTAGCTGTGCAACAGAACCTTGACGCCCGATTCCAGCACGATTGCATCCGCGATGTGCTTGAACAGCTCGGGGTCAAACTGCACTGCCCGCCAGTCGATTACATCGTCAGCGGGCGCGCCGCCAATGGCCTGAAGCCGGCGAACGATCTCAACAGGTATGCTGCCCAGTTGCAGCTTGCCGTCGCCGTTATAGTGCGTGTAACCGAAAATCGGTCCCATAAGCCCTGCCGTGGCCAGGCCGCCCATGAAGCCATAGCGCTCGATCAGAATCGTCTTGCATCCCTGCCTGGCCGCAGCCACCGCCGCGGTTATGCCGCCCGGCCCGCCGCCAATGACGACTACGTCGGCATCTTCAATTACCGAGGTTTCCCTCGCCTGCTCCAGAATCTTGTCCATCGCCGTTACTCCTAAGGTGTTACCGAATGTCCTCAGGCCCAACTGCTGGGCCTGATCGACGTTATCTAAACGGCATGCCAACGCATGCCTAAAAGGCCAGTTTGGCATTGTTCAGGCGGCGGTGCATCTTCTTGGCGCCGGCAAGAAGACCTTCGACAACCTCGCCCTCGATTTCGCTGAATCTAAACCGCGGAATGTGACAACCCAACGCGCCGCATATGGCGTTGCCTGCATCAAAGACAGGCGCTGCCGCAAACACGGCCTGCCCGTCATCGCTGTCCATGACGCAGAATCCCTTGTCGCGCACGCCGGCGAGCTGATTCAGCAGATTCGCATCACGTGCGATGCCGTTCTGTTCGAGAATGGACTTGAGGCCCGCCTCCTTCTGATAGGCCAAAAGCACCATTCCCGTCGAAGTCTGAGTGAAAGAGGCCTTTTCGCAGAAGCTGTCGTTGACCGTGACGGTCTGGCTGCAGTTGCTCCGGATGACTGTCATGCGCTCGCCGTCGACGATTACCGAGAAGTTCACCTTCTCCTGTAATTTCAAATGCAATTCGTCAACAACTTCAGCTGCGGCGTCGAGCAGTATGTCGTTCTTGCGGGCATACTGCAGAAGCGAAACAAGATTGTCGCCCAGGCAATACCGGCCGCTCTCGGTCTTGGTGAGATATCCCAACTCGACCAGGCTTTTAAGCACCGCATGCAAAGCCGGCTTCTTCATGCCCAGGCGCTCGCTGATTTCTGCCAGCGAGTGAGATTTGTAACTCCTGAACATATCAAGGATTAGGCCGATTTTCGCAATCACCTTTATCATCTGCAAGCCCTGTTCATCATTAATGAATGCTTTTACTATGAATGAATTGTACTTCAATCCAGCACAATTGCAACATGTATTTTTGAAGAATGTGGTGATTTGCATATTTGGAGGCAGGAGATGCCGCCTGCAAACCCGAAGCATGCGGATGCGCCCGGACACCCCGCACCGACAGATGGTCACGGCCGTTCATTATGCATGAATTATGGTTTTCATCCGCCGAGTCTCAGATGATAATGCACTTGCGATTTGCAGAGAGAACGAGACAGGCTCTCGGGCAGTAGTATCAGAGTCTGTGGCTGTGCAGAGGATGACATGACGCCAATCAAGAAGAGCCGTTTGACTCAGGCGGACGTTGCGAAATTCTGCGGCGTATCGCGTTCCACGGTGGCTGCGGTGATGCGCAACCGCCATGAGGCAAACATGCTTCATCCAAAGACTCGCCAGAAGGTCCTCAACGCCATCAAGGAATTGGGATACAGGCCCAACATGGCAGGCGTGGCCTTGCGCGGCGGCAAGAAGAACACCGTCGCTCTGGCGATTCCGAACATGCAGGCCATTGAAGGCGCGATTGCGTGCAAGATACTCCAGGGCATCGGCGATGAGGCTTCGCGCCTGGGGTACAACCTTATTCTGAGCATCTATGACGAAACCCCCGGCAGATTGAGGACTTCGCTGTCTCACATCCTCAAGGAGTCTCGTATAGACGGCGTTTTCGTCTATGGCATGGAAACCGGCAGCGACCCGCGAGAGTCTGTGCTGGAGCAGTTCAATTGCCCATATGTAGTTCTTGACCGGCATGACACTTCCGCCAATTCCTTCACGTTCGATAACGTGGGCGGGTCCAGAATGGCTGTGGAGCACCTGATCAAGAACGGCAGGCGGAAGATTGCGATTATCGGCTATCGCAAAGAGGGCTTGTTTGGAGACCGCTACAAAGGCTACCGTCAGGCCCTCGAAAACGCCGGCCTGCCCTTCGACAGCAAGCTGTGCGTTTATCAGCAGCCCGGCTTCTTCAATATCGGCCCGCACGCCATTCTCAAGCTGCTCGCCGACGGATGCAAGTTCGACGCGCTGTTCTGCACGTCGGAGCCGGTGGCCATGAAGAGCCTTCAGGATCTGGCGAAGGCGGGGCTTGAAGTGCCAAAGGACGTTGCGATAGTGGCGTATGACGACACGATGCTGTCCGAAATGGCGGTTCCGCCACTGACCAGCGTGCGGGAAGACGGCGAATTGCTGGGGCATCTGGCGATGCAGAAACTCGACGCCCTTCTGCGCGGCGAGAGCATCCGTCCCGAGGCCCAGGTCATACCCGTAAGCCTTACCGTCAGAGAATCGTGCGGCTGCGGCAAATGCGATTGACAAACAATTGTTACGTGATAATATTGGGGTTTTGAAACACTACCAGGTGCGACGTCCCCTCGCATGACATCAAGCGGCAAGCACAAAATAAAAGAAGGACATGAATTGTATGGCTGTCATGACGTCAAAAGAACGCATTACCGTGGCCATGCGCGGAGGAACTCCCGACCAAGTGCCGGTCACGCCGGGGCTCAGCGAAATCATACCGGTGCAGAAGTTCACCAACGACTACATCGAGTTCTTCATGAAGGCCCAGATTCCTCTCTGGAAGGCCAGGGTGGAAGTCGAGTCTGATTACTTCGGGGCAGACTCGTTCCTGCATGTGGCGCCCGACGCATCACCGGAGGATCCTGAATTCGTTCAGACTGTCACCAAAGAGACCGCGGATGAGATGTTCTTCACCAGAACACACCGCACTGCCGCGGGCGACTTGACCGCGGACTATTACATAGCAAGAACAGCTCCAGTCAGCATCGCCCTTTCGTCACCGATCTGGACAGCGATATTCCCAAGGTCCGCGAGCTGCTCAAGCACCCCTGCACAAAGAACCTCGACGACATGGCCAAGGCCTATTCCGAGATCGGCGACAGAGCCCATGTCGGCTTCTGGCTGCCAATGCCCATCGACTGGTGGGTCGGATTGCGGGGCGTCCAGGAGATGATCATGGACTTGATGCTGTACGCCGACCAAATGCTCGATCTGTTCAAAGAATATCAGCGCTATGCCGTGGCGCTTACCGAGCATGTTCTGAAGGATGGTGTTGTCGACTCGGTCGGGCTGGGCGGGTCCAGCACTTCCATGAGCGTGATCTCGCCCGACCTTCACAGGGCATTCTCGCTGCCGTTCGGAAAGGCAATCTGCGACGTGACGCATCGCTTCGACAAGCCCGTGCTGTACCACATGTGCGGCAAGTCGCGGCAGGCGTTGCCCATCACCGCCGAAATGGGCGTGGACTGCTTCGACGCCCTTGAATGCCCGCCAACTGGAAACGTTGACCTGGCGGAAGTGAAAAGCACATTCGGCAAGAAGATCGCCCTGCGAGGCAACGTCAACTCCAGTCACGTCATGCTCAATGGAACGGTGGAAGCCGTTAAACAGGCTGTCATCAAATGCATGAACGACGCCAAGCAAGGCGGCGGCTACATTCTGGGCGTTGGCGATCAGACGCCGGCAAACACGCCGGACGAGAATATTTTCGCGATGGTCGAGTCTGGACGCCGGCATGGCCGGTATGACTGATATCCGAATCCGATGGATTCTCTGCTGCGGGAAGAATGCAAATGTCCACACATTGCTTGCGGGCCGGCGTAGCCAGGGCTGACATAACAACCGATGACAAACGCGCTGCCGTCAACGACCCGCTGTATGCGAAGGCGCTTGTGCTCGATGACGGCGCCGTGCAGACCGTGATCATCTCGATGGACACAACCGCCATCGGCGGCAGGCGCGTCAGCGCGGGCATGCTCAATGACGTCGGCGAGGATTTTCTGCCCGATCTTCGATACCGCATAGAACGCAAGTTAGGCATCTCCGGCTTCAATGTGCTGGTTAATGCCTCGCACACTCATCCGCCGGGCCCCCTGCTGTGCAACGATTATCAACAGGTGGAGCGGGTTTTCAATGCGGTCAAACAGGCGCAGAAAACCATGGAGCCTGTGACGATTGGCTGGGGCAAGGGCCGGGAAGACCGCATCAGCATAAACCGCACGCTTCGGCTCAAGGACGGCCGCGCCTGGACGATGCGACACGGGTATCCCTGCCCGCCGGATGAAGATGTCGCGGGCCTGGGGCCGATCGACCCGGAAATCGGCATCATAAGAATCGACCGCCTCGACGGCCGGCCCCTGGCGGTGGTTTACAACTTCGCATGCCACCCGCTCATCGGCATGCCGGGCGCCGGCATCACCGCCAATTACCCCGGATTTGCATCCAAGGTTATCGAAGACAACCTCGACGGCGCCATGGCGATATTCCTGCAAGGCGCCGCCGGCGACGTCAACGAGCTGCACTACAAGAACGTCAACATCCCCCGCAGCAGCGAACCGGGCGGCACACTGCTTGGCCTGAGCACGCTTGGCGCGCTCAAATCCATAAAGACCGGCACGCACCCTCTCAGCGTCGCGTTCACGACCATCGACCTTCCGCGGCGGACGGATATCCCCCAGCGGATAGACGCGCTCGCTAAAAGGCAAAACGAACTGCTCAGGTCGCTGCGCGGCATGAGCCTGAACTTCAAGGCGTTTCTGCCGCTGTATATCAAGTACGGGCTGAACCCCGAATTTCCGTCGGACTACTCCTATATATACATGCATGCCCACCAGATTGCTTCCAACGAGCTGGCCGACATGGATGCGGTCAACCGCGCCAACATCAACAGATACCTTGCCAACATACGCAGCATGGAAGAACTCTCGAAAATCCAGGACGATATCGAGACTCTCCTCAAGCACCAGCAGATAAACGCCCAGGCCGGCCAATCGACGATCCCCGCCGAGCTCATGGCGATAAAACTGGGCGAATGCGTCATATTAAGCGCGCCTATCGAGCTGCTGGCGCAGATCGGGCTGAACATTAAGGCGGCTTCCGGATACGAGCACACTCTCGTGGCAGGCTACTCGAACGGCTACATGCATTACGGCGCGCCCGTCGCGGACTACGACGCCGGAGGCTACGAGGTAACCGAGTGCCTCCTGGCCAGCGATTGGCAAAGCATGTTCGAGAAGGCTGCGATATCGCTCATCAGGCAGCTGTGAGATTCTGACAAGACAGGTTATTCACCCACACCGGCTTTACAGGCAGATTACATATGTACGACCACGCAAGCGTTAAGTATCCCGCGGAATTTGTGCTCGGCACGCAGTATTACCGCCAGCCGACGCCCTTGAGCGGCGAATGGCAAGACGACATCAAGAACATCCGCGACATGGGCATGCGGTACATTCAACTTCGGCCCCATTGGCGATGGCATGAACGCAAGGAAGGCGTCTATCAGTGGGACGACATCGACGCGATCTTCAACCTGGCGTCGAAGATCGGCGTCAAAGTCATATTCAAGTTCATGCTGGAGTGCGGCCCCGACTATCTGTTCCGCAAGTACAACGCGTATCGCGTCGGGCTCAAAGGCGAGAACATCTGGCCCTTCACGCTCGGGGCGTTCTACCCCGGCGGCTGGATTCCGTGTTTCGACAACCCGCACGTAATCGAGCGGATGAAGCTCTTCATTGCCCAGGCCGTCAACCGTTACAAGAATGAGTCTTCGCTGGCGCTTTGGCATGCATGGAACGAACCGCGGTCGCGCCCCATGGGCGAGTGCACTTGCCGGCATTCGCACCAGAGCTACATCGCGTGGCTGCGTGCGAAATTCGGCGACATCGAAGCGTTGAACGCGAAGTTCGGCCAATGCTGGGCGGACTTCGACGACATCGATGTCCCTCGCAACACCGCGGGCTTTTTCGACATGCACCTCTGGCGGCAGTGGGCAGCCACGCGCGTTGCATGGCGGGTTAACGAGGTTGCACAGGCCATCAGACAGCACGACCCGTCACGCGACGTCATTGCCCACGTCGGCATGCCAAGCCCGTTGCAGGATGTCCTTGCCGACACGAGCGACGATTGGCTGACTCGCAAAACGGTGGCGTTCTACGGCAGTTCGTACGAGATTCGTTACACGCCCAAACCGCTGGACAAAAGCTGGCCGTTCCTCATCGCCGACTGGACTCGCGCCATCTCCGGCGACGGGTACTTCTGGATCAACGAGCTCTACCCCTCGCGCGCCGCATGGCAGCCGGAGCTGCCGCCGGAGGAAATCGCCTATTGGGCATGGGCGGCGGTTGCTGGCGGAGCTAAGGGAATAATCCTCTGGCAATACCGAAAGGAGCGCGTGGGCTCCGAGACGAATGAGGCCGGGCTGGTCGAAATCGACGGCGGCGAAAATCCCACCACAGCCGAAATGCGCACGTTCTTCGGCATCGTGAACGATAACCAGAAGCTGCTGCGGGACGCAAAAACGACGCCCGCGCATGCGGCAATCGTCTACGATTTCAACAGCGACCTCATCAGCAGAATCGAGGAATCGAACCACTTCGGCAATCAGGAGCTGATCCGCAAGCTCCCCGCCGGATACACCTACAAGACCGCGCTTCAGGGCGCATACCACCTGTTCTGGCAGGCGGGCGTGGCCGTGGACTTCGTCTCCAGCCACGAGTTGGAACGTATTACCGAATATAAGCTTGTCTATCTGCCATACATGGTCATGGTGGACGAATCCCAGGCCAGGATTCTTGCCGATTACGTCCGCGCCGGCGGGCGCCTTGTCGCCGAAGGCGCAGCCGCGATGCGAAGCGAGAACACATGGGTCAGCCCGACAAGGCCCGGCGGCCTCATGGCCGATGTCTTCGGCGTCAAGGAACTCGACCGCGTTGTCGATGAGAAAGAGGCGAAGATCGTCACGCTTGGCGAACTTGGCGACCTTGAGTCACGGTTCATGAACTCGACATTCGCCCCCAAAACCGCCGGCGTTTGCGCGACATTCTCCGGCGGCGCCGCTGCCGTCTGCGCCAATTCCTTCGGCCTGGGCTCCGCAACCATTACGGGTTTCTCGGCCGGGCTGGCCAATCTGCTCAAGCCCGATGACCGCTGGGCGAAGTGGCTGCTTCAGATGCTCTCAGCCGCCAAGGTCCCTCTGCCGCCACAAACGCCCGGCCTGTACATCAGGCGGATGTTCACCGAAAACGCCACGCTCGCCTTCGTCTTCAACCCCACTGCCGGCGCCCTTCGCTGGTCCCCCGACGATGACGGGTTCGACCTGATCTCCAAATCCACCGTCCGGCCGGACGAACCTCTGGAAATCGCCCCCAGCCGCTGCCGAATCGTGGTCGTCAAGAAGAATGCCTGACGCCCCCGCCACGAGCGATGAACACCGGGGGCGGATTTTCTACCTCCGGCCTTCGCCCTGGGTTATCATCAACGGTTTCACGAATGCCGCCCAGAGGTTTGAACGATGTCGTTGATTGTTGGCGAAGGAATATCCAAAACGTGGAGCGCTCGCGATGTTCTCAAGAACGTCAGCTTCACCCTTGCGCCCGGCCAGCGCGTGGCGATGGTCGGACCCAACGGACAGGGCAAAAGCACGCTGCTGAAGATTATCGCCGGCGTCGACGCCCCCACATGGGGAAAGCTCAGCCGCAAGGCCGGCCTGGCTGTGGGCTACCTTGCACAGGACCCGCCCGACCTGGGCGACATTACGCTTGAAGGGGCGATGAACGACGTTTTCGCGCCGTTGCGACGCATGGAACACGAGATGCACGAACTTGCGACGCGGCTCGAGCACGGCGCCGCCGGCGACCCCTCTGCCGCCGCCATGCTGGCCCGCTACGGCCAGTTGCAGCACGATTTCGAGCAGGCCGGCGGCTACACATACGCCCGCGCAATCGCCCGCACGCTTGAGGGGCTGGAGCTTCCCAGGGATCTGTGGAACAGGCCGCTGTCGCACCTTTCCGGCGGGCAGCGAAGCCGGGCGCACCTGGGCCGGCTGCTGCTTGAACAGCCCGACGTGCTGCTGCTCGATGAGCCGACGAACCACCTCGATATGGACTCGCTTGAATGGCTGGAAACCTATCTCTCGAACTTCGGCGGGGCGATGATCGTCGTGTCGCACGACCGCTACTTCCTTGACCGCGTCACGAATTACACGTGGGAGGTCGCCTTCGCGACGGTTGAATGCTACAAGGGCTCGTACAGCCGCTATCTTCCGCAGCAGGCCGAGCGGTTCAACGAACGCATGAAACGCTGGGAGGCCCAGCAGCAGTACATCGAGGAAACGCAGGAGTTCATCCGCCGCTTCATCGCCGGCCAGCGCACCAAGGAAGCACAAGGTCGTCGCACCCGGCTGGAACGGTTCATGCGGGACGAGGCTATCGCCAAGCCTCAGCAGAACCAGGCCATCACGATTCGCCTTCGAGCGACGCAGCGCAGCGGCGACTTCGTGATGCACCTGAACGATCTCGCCGTCGGCTACGCGGCGAAAACCGGCGAGAATCGGCTGATCCAGATCGACAAGCTTGACGTTCGCCGCGGCGAGCGAGTTGCGATTGTCGGCCCCAACGGCTGCGGCAAGACCACGCTGCTTAAGACGATGCTCGGGCAGTTGCCCCCGCTTAGTGGCGCGGTTCGGCTGGGCGCAAACGTGCAGGTCGGCTACCTTTCGCAGAGGCACACCGAGCTGGACGAGGACATGACCGCCATGGACTGCGTCAGGTCGCTCGACACTTCGGTGACCGAGCAGCGGGCCCGCAGCCTGCTTGGCCAGGTGGGGCTTTCGGGCGATGAGTCGCTTAAGAAGGTCTGCGAGCTTTCCGGCGGGCAACGCAGCCGCATTCTGCTTGCCCGGCTGATGCTGGCAAGCCCCAACGTGCTGATCCTCGACGAGCCGACGAATCACCTGGACATACCTTCGCAGGAGGTGTTGCAGGCGGTGCTTTCCGATTTCGGCGGCACGATCATCTTCGTCAGCCACGACCGTTATCTCATACAAGCGATGGCGACGAGCATTTGGGCGGTGGAGTCGGGTTCAGTCAAGGTGCTTTCGGGCAGTTGGGATGCGTACCTTAACTGGCGGGGCCGCACGCTTGAGGCAGCCCCCGCTGCCGACGACGACGACAAGCAGCGAGCCAAGCAGGCTCGCGCTCAGCAGCACCAGGACCGCCGCCGCCAGACAAACGAAACCCGGCAGATGCGCCGTCGGCTGGGCCAGGTGGAGCACGACATTCACAAATTCGAGCAGACCCTCAAAAACCTCGACGCCCAACTCCT
>JAAYCO010000079.1 GCA_012729725.1 Planctomycetota bacterium | reverse complement strand
CTCTTCAAGGACGAGGTCCGCAAGCTTGGCCGAGAACTGGGCCTGCCCGAACATTTCGTCGGTCGCCATCCATTCCCCGGCCCCGGCCTCGCCATCCGCCTGCCGGGCGGCGTGACCCGCGAAAAGCTCGACATTCTCCGTCAGGCCGACGCCATTTATCTTGAGGAAATCCGCAAGGCGGGGCTCTACGACACCATCTGGCAGGCCTTCGCTGTCCTGCTCCCCGTCCAGACCGTCGGCGTCATGGGCGATGGCCGCACCTACGAAAGCGTCTGCGCCCTGCGCGCCGTGACTTCGGTCGATGGCATGACCGCCGATTTCTTCCCCTTCGACATGAACGTCCTCGGCCGCACCGCGACCCGGATCATAAACGAGGTAAAGGGCATCAACCGCGTGGTCTACGATGGGACCTCTAAGCCGCCGGGAACCATCGAGTGGGAATGATTCAGGCCCATCCAAACGCCGCCGACAACGCGCCAGAATTTCCCCTAACACTCTGATTAAAAATATTTTTTTATCCGCCACCTATCGAGACCTATCGGTGGGTAGCAATCACAAGTACCGTCACGATTGACGGTGCTCGCTCATATTGATCACGGCCGTCTCAGAAAGTACCGTCGCAAGAGTTGAGGATCGTGACGGTACTTTTTTCAACGTAAGACACTGATAACAAAGTGATTTAGGCGTCACGAACCTCCCAAAACCGCATGACGGTACTTTTCGGAGGCTGCGCGAACATGTTGACGGACGCTGCGCTTAAGGCGCTGAAACCAAAAGACAAAGTCTACAAGGTGTCAGACAGGGACGGCATGTATGCCCGTGTCACGCCGACAGGTCTGATCTCATTCAGCCTGGATTACCGGCTGAATGGGCGCCGCGAGACCGTCTATCTCGGCAGGTACGGACGTGACGGCATTTCGCTCGCACGGGCTCGCGAACTCTGTCTGGACGCCAAGCGTGCAGTCCGAGAGGGCCGCTCACCCGCAATTGAAAAACAGCGCGAGAAGCGCCGCCTGAAAGAGGCCAAGAGCTTCGGTCAGTTCGGCGAGAAGTGGCTGGACAAGGCTCCGATGGCGGACAGTACCAGAGCGATGCGGCGCTCGATCTTCGATCGAGAGTTGCTGCCCGTCTGGCGCAACCGGCTGCTGCGCGAAATCACCCCAGATGATCTGAGAGCTCTCTGCGCCAAGATCGTCGATCGCGGTGCGCCTGCAACGGCCATCCACGTCCGCGACATCCTCAAGCAGATCTACAGTTTCGCGATCCTGCACGGCGAGAAGGTGCCCAATCCCGCCGATGAAGTCGGCCCAGCTTCGATTGCTGCATTTCGGCCCAGAGACCGTGCGCTTTCACCGACAGAGATCCGCATCATGCTGAGGCAACTGGAGCATGTCCCGACTTTGCCGACCATTCGCCTCGGCATGAAGCTCTTCCTGCTGACGATGGTTCGTAAAAGCGAGCTGCAGGACGCCGTATGGGACGAAGTGGACTTCGAGAACGCGGTTTGGAGCATTCCGAAGGAGCGGATGAAGCGCTCCAAGCCACACAATGTGTATCTTTCCCGACAGGCGCTCGACATCATGATCGCGCTCAAGACCTGTGCCGGCAATTCCCGGTATCTGCTGCCCTCGCGTTACGATGCGGATGCCCCAATGTCGCGGGCGACGTTCAACCGCATCACCTACGCGGTGGTCGATCTGGCGCAGAAGGAGGGGCTGCCGCTCGAGCCGTTTACAGTCCATGATTTGCGACGGACCGGCTCAACGCTGCTGAATGAACTCGGTTTCAACAGCGACTGGATCGAGAAATGCCTCGCCCACGAGGACGGGCGATCTTCGCGCGGCGTCTACAACAAGGCAGAGTACGAGGTTCAGCGCCGCCATATGCTCCAGGAATGGTCGGACGTCGTTGACGCATGGGTGGAAGGTCGCAAGCGGCCTGTCACCCTTCTCCCCCCGACCATGCCTATGCTTGAGCCCGACCCTGCCCTTTGACCGGCCGGAACTTCCGCTGGGCGACGTCGGGGTGTTTGGCGCGCGGGATTGGCCGCGTGCGCCGGCTTTCGAGCCACGCTTCGACCTCGGCAAGATCCCAGACGACGCATCTGGGTGAAAGGGCAAAGCGGCG
>JAAYCO010000078.1 GCA_012729725.1 Planctomycetota bacterium | reverse complement strand
TGGGTAATCTTTATGTTGCATACAGCAGTAACGGCACGACGGCGACACAGGGGTACTTGCGTGTTTATGGCGCCCCGGTATACCCTGCTTACAGCGGTGTGGTTACGGCAAGTGCCATTCAAGTTGCCTATGCCGGTGGCTCAACTGGCTATATACAGCAACTGGGCGGCACCGTTACGGCTACCGATCTTTGGCTGAAGTACAACAAGGGCACGGGAGTTGGCGACTACTATCTGCGGGGTGGAACTCTCACCACCACCAACGGGTACATAGGCACCAACGGCAGGTCAACCTTCTACCACGAGGCAGGCACGTACAACTCAGGCGTCATTCAACTGGGCGTGTACAACTACACAAGTTACGGCACTGACAGCGATGTTGCTTACTACAACCTCACCGGTGGCACGGTAAACGCATCGCAGAATTTCATATTGGGGTATTATCACCAGGCCCGCGGCCACTTGAAGATGGGCGATGCAACCGGGGCAACCGGAACAATCTCCGGTACGGGCAACATGATTGTCAAGAACGCCGCCCATGCAACGGGCATGGGCATCGTGCAGGGTTTTGGCGACATCACGATGACCGGCGCGCTGACCAACAACGGCAAGGTCATAGCTGACGGCTGGGGCGGCGAAAACGTATCCGACCGCACGCTTGCGATGACGAGTTTCAGTTCCATTGCCACCGTTGAAGGCTCACAGGTTGCTGGAGCGGGCTGGTATGCCCAGAACCGCGGCAAGCTTGTTCTGCCCACGCTGGCGGTCGCCGGCGGAAGCAGCACCGCATACTTCGGCGAAGATGCGGCTGGCAATCAGAAGCTTGTCAACTCGATGAGACTGGCGTTCGCCGACGTTAACGGCGGCGCCCTTGGGATCTCGCTCCTGGCAGCCGACAACAGCGAAACCGGCGGCATCCAGGGAAACGTAGTCGGCGTGTGGAAGATTGACGGCAGCAGTTTTGATTTCGGCAGCGGCAACGTTGACCTCAATATCCGTTACGACTCGGCACTGGCTTTGGCTCTGGGCATTACCGAAGCCGACCTCAAGCTGTATCACCAGGTCAATGGCCGATGGGTTGACGTGACGTCAGGCGTGGATACCGTCAACAAGTTCATCGCTGCAGATGACGTAAATTCGTTCTCGCTTTTCGCCGTCGGCACGGAAATTGTCCCCGAACCGTCAACGCTGTGCCTGCTTGGCATGGGCCTGTTGGGATTGTCCGCCAGGCGAAAGAGGCAATAGATCGACCGGTACGTGACATGATTGTGCAGGAGTGAATTTGTGACAAGGCGGCTGGGCGCCAAACGGCATCCAGCCGCCTGACTTTTGACGCTTCAAGTTGTATGATTACGGGCCGACTGAGACGGACACGGCATGAACTACAAGGTACCGAATATGAAAGTGTTGCTCTGGTGCTGGGATTCGCGGATGACGTGGGACGATGAGCCCAACACGTACGTGTCGCGAATGGCGGTGTCCGAACAGAAATTCGCGTATCCCAAGCAGCCGGAGTCGTTTCAAGTTGGCTTTCGCAGGTTGATCGATTACTGCTGCGCCAACGGCATTTGGGGCGTAATTATCTGGGGATTCCTTCGCGATTGCCACGGCGGCGTGAAGGCGGCGGTGGATTTGTGCAAATACGCCGCGGATAGGGGCGTTGCGATACTGCCGGGTGTGGGCCTCTGTTCCTATGGTGGTTACTATTACGATGGCGATCACCCGTTCAATCTCGATACGTATCTTCGAAAGCATCCCCAGCGGGCCAGCAGCGCCGACGAGGCAGGGCACGGCGGGCGGACCGTAAAGCCCGTTCTCGATCCATCGCTCGAAGCGAATCAAAAATGGTGGCGAGACGGCGCGGAATGGATGCTTGAGACGTTTGCCATCGGCGGCATTGACTATGAGATGGGCGATTTCATAGTGAACATGTCCAGCGGCGCGGTTGCGGCGCGTCAGTCGCTGGGATTCCAGTGTGACGAGAATATCCAGGACGTGGTAGTGGCGTCGCGCGACATGCTGAAGCATGCGCTGGCTCTCAAGCCCGACGGCGTGTTCATAAACTCGACGTACCGCGGCTTGCATCAGATCGCCGGCTTTCCCATGATGCCTTACGTCTCGGCCTTGCCGTCAGAGAGTGTGTGGCAATACACGCTGACCTATATGGTGCAACAACCAGGCTTCCCAGACGCGTTTGTCGGCGCGCCGAAACACCGGCGTTATGGTTACCTGCACGCGTTTAACCTGTCCACCAACACGGTGGAGAAGGATTACGTGGCCGAGATTGCTCGCGTATTCCGGGCCTTGCATCAGCTCGACTTTGAATTTGTTGGCACGTATGGCGAGTTGTCGGCAGTGAACAACCCGCTGGCGGATCGAAACTATCGCGCGCAGGTTGCATGGGCAAAGGAACCGTCCCTTTCGGTTGAAGATTTTCTCGCCCGGTAAGCCCAGGCGCGGACAAGAACGCGTATCGTCGGCTGCTCTACATTGCCAGATCAAGGCCCATGAATGCGGCCCCCATGGAGCTGATGTGCGAGTTGATCGTGCTGACGCTGATCGACAGGCCGTCGCGCAACTGGCCCGAGAGTCGCGAGCGTATCTCGGCGCAGAGCCACTGGAACATCTCGTCGCCGGCGGCGGAGATTGAATGGCTGAAGACGATGTGGTCCGGCGCCATGCAGACTGCTATGCCGGCAACGGCACGTGCAAGATGAGCGAACGCGTCGCGGGTGAGCCGGACGCCGAGCCTGTCGCCGTCGGCGGCGGCTTTGAGCACGTCGTCGCCTTTGATCTCGCTTAAGGCGGCAAGAGAGCTGCCCGCGAATTCCCGCACCGCCTGGCGCGCAAGACGGGCCAGTGCGGCCTTCGACGCCAGGGCCTCAAGACAGCCGGTCCCGCCGCACCCGCAGGGAATGGGCTCGTCGGTTACCGGCATGTGGCCGATCTCGCCGGCGAGGTTGTCTTTGCCGCGGATGTACGCGCCCTGCATCTTGAGGCTTGCGCCAATGCCCTGGGAGTAGAACACGAACAGCATGTTGTTGGCAGGGGCGTTTATGTCCAGTCGTTCCACCGCGCGAAGATGCGCCTGGCTTCCGGTGGTCAGAAACACGGGCAGGTTGAGGTTCTTCTCCAGCATGTCAGCCAGTTGAACCCCGACAAGGTGGGGCATGGTCGAGCAGGCAAGGCATCGCCTGCCGGCGATGTCGGTCAGTCCCGGTGCGACGGCCGCCAGACCCAGACACCGCTTGTTGTCGCCTGGCGCCTGGGCCCGAAGCCGATTGACGAAACTGACGGCGGCCTGCACGACCTGCCTGGGCTTCATCGCGTCGAAGGCGCCTTCAAGCTGCTTGCGAACAACGGTCCGGTAGGCGCAGTCCACGATGCAGCCTTCGATTTCCGTCGGGCCTATGAGCAAGCCAAGGCAATGCGCCGCTGACGGATTGAGCACAAGCCCTCGTTTTCGTCGCTGCCCGGAGGTATCTGAGAGCGGCTTTTCCAGGATTAACTTATCATTTAGTAATTCAGTAGCCGTGCGGGTGACGGCGGGGGCGTTCATGCCCAGAATCCTTGATATTGAGCTTCTGGAAACGGGCGAATAGTCCCGTATGGTCCGCAAAAGCAAGGACTGGCTGCCGTTCGACGCCAAGCGCCCGAATTCTAACTTATCATTTGACAATTTTCATCCACCCACGATAGACTGCTGTCTGAAGGTTCTTAACTTAGCGTAATGTAAACTAACCGTCGCAAATGGTCAAGGAGCCCAGCCATGTCTTCGTTCGACTATCAGCTATCGAAACACCTGGTGTTTCGCGACGCCGAAGCCTGCCGCAAGGCCAGAAGCGTCAGGCGTGAGGATATCACCAGGCACCCAAACCCCAACTTCAAGATACGCGTAATCGAGAACGAGCAGGCGTTCGGCTTCGCCTGGGTGACGAGCATTGTCAGCGGGATCAAGCGGGCGTTGGACGAGGGGCGCGATCGGTACGTAATAATTCTTCCCGCCCCGAGCCCGGCGTACGCGATGGTCGCGCACATGATCAACGAGTTGAACATACCATGCCATCACGTGCACACGTTCAACATGGACGAATACGCCAACGATGAAGGCGTCACCGCGCCGGCCGACTGGAAGGGCGGCTTTCAGTACTGGATGCGCCGCGACCTGTTCGGCCGCATCAAGCCCGAACTGAGAATGCCAGACAGTCACATCAACTTTCCCAGCACGAGCAACGTGAACGATTACAGCAAGATGATCGAGGATCTTGGCGGCGCGGATGTCTGTTACGGCGGGGTGGGCTGGTGCGGCCACATCGCGTTCTTCGAGCCGTATCTCGGCATTGGCTATGAAGACAGGATCGACGAGTACCTGGAGCTTGGCTCGCGGATGGTTGACCTGTCGATGATAACGATCTGCCAGAACTCGCTATACGCCGACGGCTTCGGCGCGGGCGACTGGTCGTGGGGGCCCAGCAAGGCGGCGACCATAGGTCCGAGGGATCTCAAGAACTCCAAGCTGGTCAGTTTCTGGGACGGCTACGGGTGCGGCGATTCGTACTGGCAGAAGTTCATTTCGCGTCTGGCGGCGCACGGGCCTGTAACGCCGCTGGTGCCGGCGAGCATTCTTCAGATTCTGCGAAGTGAGCTGGTGCTCTCCGGGCCGGTGGCGTCTGATTGTGTTACGCAAACCTGCGAGCGCAGCGTGGCGTTCGATTTCTGATTTGATTATGGGCCGCAACATGGACCACCGGGCGTTTGAAGGCAAGGTGATCGATGCGCATTCGCACCTGGGCGTCGATTTGAAGATGTACTGCCGCCGCGAGTATCCTTACGCCCAGACTGTTGAAGGGCTTTATTATCGTCAGCTTTCGGCGGGCGTGGATGTCAATGTCGTCTTTCCGTTCAGCGGCGACTTGTACTTCGAGCCGGCGGGGCTTCTTGATGGCTGCCGCACGCCGGCTGAGAATCCTCTTAGCAAGGTTCCCTACGCAAGCGAGAATCTTCTGCTGATGCAGGAGGTGTACGAATATCGCGGCGATTTGTCGGGCAGGTTCATTCCGTTTGTGTGCATAGATCCGGGGCGCCGCGTGGCCGAGCAGATCGGCGAGATACGAACGCTCGCGTCGAAGTATGCCATTTACGGCATGAAGGTCAACCCGGTCGGATGCGCATCATCGGTCCAGACCCTGCGCGACGGGGGGAAGGCGTTTCTTGATCTTGCAGCCGAGATGAACTGGCCGATGCTGTTTCACGCCGTTCCGGCAGGGATGGACGATTATTCGAGCGCCGAGGTGGTTCTGGACCTGGCGCGGCGGCATCAGCATATTCGGTTCTGTCTTGCGCATTGCCTTCAGTTCAGAAAAGACATGCTGGCCTGCGCCGACGCCATGCCAAATGTGTGGGTGGATACGGCAGCGCTGTTCATACAGGTCAAGCTGGTGAGGCAGTTGATGGCGGAAGGCGGGATCAGCCCCGACGCCGTTATGGATTGCCTGCCCCAGGGCCATTGCCAGGTCATGCGCGAGCTGTGCCGTCTGCACCCGCGGACCATCATCTGGGGCAGCGACTCGCCGGCGTACAGCTACATCTGCGTGCGCAAAGACAGCGCGCGGGCCGATCGCATTTTTCGGCTCAGCGGCGCATACGAAGATGAGATTGCGGCATTGAAATGTCTGCCGGACAACGCGAGGATAAGGGCGTGCAGCCTGAATACGCTGGTGTTCCTGTTCGGCCAGAAAGGCAAACATGAGTAAGTTGATAAGGTTGGGAGTGGTGGGCTACGGCTCTCGCGGCGCGAGCATGTCTGCGACGGCGGCGGCGCTGGACCATGTGCAGTTGGCGGCAGTGTGCGAGGTCAAACCCGATCGCCTTGACCGCGCGAAGCAGGACCTGGCGAACGTGGCGCTTTTCGACGACTATGACGCCATGCTCGCCAGCGACAAGATAGACGCCGTTCTTGTCGAGACGCCCGGCGACAATCACGCCGCCTTCTGCGCCAAGGCTCTGGCGGCGCAGGTGAGCGTACTATCCGACGTTCCCTGCGTGTACAGCTACGACGACGCGACGTTGCTGTGGGATGCGCACTTCAAAAGCAGCGCCACCTTCATGTTCGGCGCGAATCCGAACTTCTGGGGGTTTGTGGATGCCGGCGTGGACGCCAGGAACAAGGGCCTGCTTGGCGAGCCTTATCTTCTTGAAGCGGAATACATTCACGACGTTCGCCACCTGTTTGCGTCGTCGCCGTGGAGAAGCACGTTTCCTCCGATCATGTACTGCACGCACTCGTTGGGGCCATTGCTGAGGTTCATCGAAGAGGACATCGAATCGGCGGTCTGCTTCGATTCCGGCAGCCATATCAGCCGCCAGCAAGGTCAGCACGACGTGATGACGGCTTTGTTCCGCACGCCGAGCAACGTGTTGGTTCGCATTACGTGTTCGTTCTGCAACCATTTCAAAGGGGGGCCGCACTATTATCGCGTGATGGGAACCAACGGCGTGTTCGAGCGAACGGCGTCCAGGGGCAGCTTGCAGCCTGCCAGGACGTTGCTCAACTCGACTCAGGCCGACGAGCTGAAGGACATCACGGAGTTGCCAGTCGGAGAAGCCCGGCCGCAATGCACGGGTGCAAGCGACGGCCACGGCGGGGCGGACTCCGCAATGCTCAAGGCGTTCATAACCTCGCTGGTGAACAAGACGCCCAGCCCGCTGAGCCTTCGGGAAGGGCTGCGCATGAGCCTGCCCGGCGTGTTCGCTGCCGAGTCGGCGCTCAACGGCGGCAGGGTGACGCGAGTCAGGTATCCATGGCGGGAATAGAAGCCGGCGGGGGATGCACGTTGATAATGGGGCCGAGGGCAACTAATGTAGTACGTTTCGCGGGCAAAGTTACAGACCCGACGGAACAGGACTATGACCAACACAAAACCGCTGAATACACGATTCGCCCCAAGCCCCACCGGCTACTTGCATGTTGGCGGGGCGCGGACCGCTTTGTTCAATTACCTGCTGGCCAAGCGCACGGGCGGCAGGTTCCTGCTGAGGATCGAAGACACCGACGTCGGGCGGCATCAGGAAGATGCCATTCCCAAGATCATCGACGACCTGCGATGGCTGGGCCTGACGTGGGATGAGGGCATCGAGGTCGGCGGCGACAGGGGGCCCTACCGCCAGTCGCAGCGGCTGGAGGTTTACAACTCGTACGTCAATCGGCTGATAGATGAAGGAAAGGCCTACTACGCCTTCGACACTGCCGAGGAACTTGACGCACTCCGCAAGGTTGCGGAGGAGAAGAAGGAAAACTTCCGCTATCAGCGACCGGCCGTGCTGCCGACGGCCCAGCAGGCGGCATCGGCGCGGAGCGAGGGCAGGCCCGTGGTGGTCCGGCTGATGTGCGAGTCGGCGGATGTGACCATTCAGGACGACGCCTTCGGCGAAGTCACCATGCCCGGAGATCAGATAGACGACTTCATCATTCAGAAGGCTGACGGGTATCCGACGTATCACCTGGCCAATGTTGTTGACGACGCACTGATGGGCGTAACTTACATCATGCGAGGCCAGGAGTTTTTGGGGCAGACGTGGCGGCACGTTCTGCTGCGGCGGGCGCTTGGCTTCGCCGAACCGGGCTACTGCCACCTGCCGCTGATCATGGACATGAAGGGCAGAAAGCTCTCGAAGCGCGACGGAGATGTCGAAGTTCACGCCTTCCGTGTTGCGGGTTACCTGCCCGAGGCGCTGGTGAATTTCATCGCGCTGCTGGGATGGGGGCCCGGACTGGATCGAGAGAAGTTCACGCTGAGCGAACTTGTTGAAGTCTTCAGCGTCAATCGAATCGGCAAGACAAACGCGAAGTTCGACCGCGACAAGCTGCTTGCATTCAATACAGACGCCGTAGCCGCAGCCGATGACGAGAGGCTGCTGAGCGGGTTCAAGGACTACCTGAGCCTTAACGACACGCCAATTCCCGCCGACGACGAGAACATGCTTCGAAAGCTCATAAGCATTAACCGCAGCATGCGAACGTTCGCGGATGTTGTGGCCAAGAGCGCGGTGCTGTTCCTGCCCGACGACGCGTTCGAGTACGATCCCAAGGCGGTGGAGAAGGTGCTGACCAAGAGCGACGGCGCGGGCGTCAACGTGCTTGTCGAGCTTCGCGATCTGCTGGCAAATGCCGAGTGGACCGCCCCAAGCCTGGAGAAGCTGTTGCAGGACTATTGCGAATCTCACCAGCTTGGCGTGGGCAAAGTGGCCCAGCCGCTTCGCGTGGCGGCCACTGGCGGCACGATCAGTCCGCCGATTTTCGACACGCTGGTCATCCTGGGCAAGGCAAAGACGCTCGCGCGGATCAACAGATGCCTGGCGATGCTGGGGCGCTGATTCAGAACGCCACTGCTTTTTGTGCATCTTCATCTCGGCGGATGACGGTTTTGCCGGTGAAGTCCTGTTCGCTTGAGACATCCACGCGTTCGCCTTGCGGCCCCTCCATGTACATGGAGGTGTTGACCTTGCCGACGGTGTCCTGCTGGTGAACCATTCCGGTCTGCACGTTCATCAGCATGTCGGAAGTCTGATCGAGGTCCATGCCGGTCAGGGTCATGGTTGTTTCGCCGACGGTCATCTGCCTTGGCTGACCCATGCCCGCCTTGCCAGTGACATTCAGCCTGGCCAGCGGCCCATCCTGGGCCTGCCGCAGTTCGGTGAGGGTTACATTCTGCTGGATGTCCATCCTGCCGATGAGCGGCGCTTCGATCCAGCTTTGCGCCGTCCAGCTATCGCCGGCGCCTACCGGATGGTTGGGGTAGAAATCAGCGCCCTGCACCACGACGTTCTCGATTAGTTGAGGGCCGAACTGTTTCTTCATCTGTTCGGCAAGCGGGGCCAGTCGCGGGTTCTCCCTGGCCAGACGTTCCCAGAGTTCATCGAGGCCGCGGATGTTGCGTATGCCGCCGTCGGGGGTGATCTCGAATGAAATAGCCGTTTCAAGCAGTGGGCGATAGATCGAAGCCAGCGGGCTTTTGGGGTCGTCCCTGCTGTCGCTATCGTACTCCAGCAGCAACTGCCCATTCTGCGAGAAGCTGTGCGCGATGCGGTCGAACTTCATGTTGACCGTGGTGACGTTGTCCTTGCTCGCCTGCATATTCAGCGAGATCACCAGCTTCATGGTGCTTGACTGTTCGAGGCTTTGGGGCCCCATTGTGGTGACGCCCTGCGAGGCCATTTCGTGGGCAATAACATATCTGCCGGACTGGAAATTCTGCCGCAGGGTCACTTGCCCCTGCTGCTGCGCCCGAAGCGGGCATGAGACAACGATAGTCAGCAGAATGGCATGGCGCAACATGGCTGGGCCTTTCATTAAGAGTTAAAACAGAGATCTTCCCACGCTTCATGATAGTGCGCGCACAGATCGCTTGCGCGACGCCTAGAATGGATTAAGTTCTTTTCAGGCTCGGACCGATACAGTAACGTCCTTCGCCTTTGACCGAGGAGACAACAGGACCGATTCGGTGAACCCGGATCGGTCCTGTGTGTATTTTCAGGTCCTCAGCGGCTCGATATCCGCAAGCGGAAGCTGCATTTCGAAGACGCCTGCCTGAACAACCGCAAGATCCTTCTCGCTGTTGATTCGGATGAGGGTGGCCTTCTTGTTGAACGGCACGACGAAGACCTGCTGTCCGGGCGCTACGTCCAGCAGCCTCCGGCGGTTTTGCATGGCGGCCTTGCTTTGGGGGTTGCCGCGATGAATGGGCTTATCGGCAGGGGTTTGATCCTGATGCTTGCGCTGCGGCCGGGCGGCATGCGACCTTTGCTGACCGTTGCCGTCGCTGAGCTCTCTGGGGGCGAAGGGGCCGGTTTGCGGAAACAGATCCTGAATTGCGACGACCATCTCGCCCTGCTGGGTTTGAAGCGTGGCGCGCAGGCCCTTGAAGTCGACCGAGAGGACCGTGCCCGTGCCGGGCTTTGCGGCAATTGGCACCTCGTCGCCAACCTTGACGCGAGCGATGGCGCCAAGCCAGTTGTCGAACTGCCGCGCGCGGATGCGCTGCTGCGCAATGCTGTGCTGGTATTCCTGCAAGCGACGTTGAGTCTCAAGCCGGTTATGCTCCGCCGACTTGGCTTGTTCGAGTATCTCGCGCCGCAGGTCGGCGATCTGTTTGCGCACTTCGTCCTGGCCCAGCCGAGGCATAAGGTCGCTCAGCGGCATCTCGATCTGAAGCGAGCCCGAATCCACAACGGCTATCTGGCGGTGAAGCTCCAGCCTGACAAGCCTTCCGGGCTTGTTGAGCGAGGGAATGAAGACCTCGTCGCCTTCCTTGAGATTTGGCAGCGTTGCCAGCCAGACCTCGAACTCTTCCTGCAGGCGATGCAGGTCGGCAAGCTTCGCCTGGTAGACGTCCTGCTGATTCATTGCTGCGACGTGTGCCGCCTGCGCCTGCTGGCGGGCCTCCTCGGCAACTTCTCTAACCGCAGCCGTCGCCGCTATGGCCTTTCGGAACTGCTTTCCCTGCTCGCCCAGATGCCTTCGGGCGGCTGACATGATCCGCTTTGGCATGCCAAGCTTCTGGGCAACGGTAATAGCATGGCTTTCGCCCGGCTTGCCGATTTGCAGGTGATAGGTCGGCGAGAGAGTCTGGGTGTTAAACTCAACGCTGGCGTTGTCGACTCGCTCCTTGGTGTAGGCGTACGCCTTCAAGATGCCAAGGTGGGTGGTGATCATTCCGCGGCAGCCTATGTGCACAAGCTCGTCGAGCACCGCCTGCCCGATAGCGCCGCCTTCCTCCGGATCGGTGCCGCTTCCAAG
>JAAYCO010000077.1 GCA_012729725.1 Planctomycetota bacterium | reverse complement strand
GGAACATGGACCGCTCAGTCCTCGTTCGGCAGCGGCCAGACGCAGTTCCGCCCGGATGGGTCGTTCACCGAGTACATGCAGTATGAGGGCGTGCCGCAGGTTGTCACCACTACCGGAAGCTGGAGCGTTTCGCAGGACGTTGTGACAACTCGCGTTCATCAAAGCGACGTGCCGCAACGTGTCGGGGGCATTGAAACGGTCCGCGTGAGCCCGATTTCCCGCAACGAGTGCCGCATCAGCGGCCCCCGCAGCCAGACTTTCATCATGTATCGCGCCGGGTAACGTTGGGCATGGGCTGATCAATTTCTTCATCTCCGCGAGGCTCATTTGCCGATCAGTGGGATACACTTTCCCATAGGTGTGTTCAGAAAGGCAGGAGAGCCCATGGCGGGAGATGTCGCGGCGAAATACAACCAGCTTGCCCAACAGGCCAAAGAGACGCTGGCCAAACGATCCGAGGACGAGAAGATACGCATCCAGGTCGGCTGGGCAACATGCGAAAGCGCTGCCGGCGCCGACGACGTTGCCGAAGCATTCCGCAAGCACATCCTTGAATCGGGGCGAAGCGACGTTGTTCTGCGCCGCGTTGGATGCACCGGGCGATGCAGCAGGGAACCTATTGTAAGCGTGATGCTGCCCGGCAAGATGCCGGTGAAATATGAACAAGTGACCGGCGAACTGGCGGGCGAAATCTTCCATTCGCACGTTCTGGGCGGCTCGGCGGTGGCGTCGGGCATTCTTGATTCAGACGCCTACAAGCCGCTGAAGTACGAGCTGTATCTTTGCGGCGGACCAAAATGCCAGCACCGCCTTCCGTGGGACGCCAAGCAGGCGTTCAAGGATTCCGTTTCCGCCGCCGGCCTGGAGCACGAAATCGCCCTCAGCGATGCGTCGTGTTTCGGCCTGTGCGGCAGGGCGGCTGCCGAGGATGTGGTGTTCGTGCTGGTTCGACCAAGCAACGTTGTCTATCGCGTGACCCGGCCGGAGGATGTCGAAGAGATAGTCCAGAAACACCTCAAGGGCGGCCGGCCCGTTGAACAGCTTGTCAGCAAGGATGAACCCATCAGCCGGCGGTTCTTCGACCTCTACGGCGACGTGGCGTTCTTCCACCAGCAAAGCCGCATCGCCCTGAGGAACAGCGGCATTATCGATCCGCGAAGCATCGAGGAATACATCTACTACCGCGGCTTCGCGGCGCTGGCCAAGGTGCTGGGCGAAGCCAAGCCAGCTTCCGTCATCGAGCAGATATCGCAGTCGAATCTTCGCGGCAGGGGCGGGGCGGGGTATCCAACAGGCACAAAATGGCGAATGGCTGCATCTCAGCAGGCCGACCGCAAGTACATCATCTGCAACGCCGACGAAGGCGACCCCGGCGCGTTCATGGATCGCTCGATGCTCGAAGGCGACCCGTTCTCGGTGCTTGAAGGCATGGCGATCGGCGCGTACGCGATTTCCAACGGCGGCGAATCCGCCATCAGCGGGTATTTCTACATCAGGGCTGAATACCCCATGGCCATCAAGCGCGTCACGGCGGCAATCGGCCTGGCCCGCAAGTGGGGGCTGCTTGGAAAGAACATCCTGGACAGCGGTTTCGATTTCGACGTCGATATCCGCCTCGGCGCCGGTGCGTTCGTCTGCGGCGAGGAAACTTCGCTCATCCACTCGATTCAGGGCGAGCGGGGTCAGCCGCACATCCGGCCGCCGTATCCCACGACCAAGGGTCTGTGGGGCAAGCCCACAGTGATCAACAACGTCGAAACGCTGGCCAACGTGCCAGCCGTCATCGACTTCGGCCCGAAGTGGTTCTCGCAGATCGGCACCGAACGCAGCGGCGGCACAAAGGTCTTCGCCCTTGCCGGAAAGGTGCGGCACACCGGACTTGTCGAAGTGCCAATGGGCACGACGCTGCGAGAAATCGTCTTCGACATCGGCGGCGGCCCGCCCGGCGGAGTGGCGCTCAAGGCGGTGCAGACCGGCGGCCCGGCCGGCGGCGTTATCCCCGCGTCCCAGATCGACACCATCGTGGATTTCGACACGCTTACCGCTGCCGGATCAATCATGGGCAGCGGCGGAATGATCGTCATGGACCAGACCGACTGCATGGTCGATATCGCAAGGTACTACATGTCCTTCTCGCAGGATGAATCGTGCGGAAAATGCACCCCCTGCCGAGAGGGCACCATGCGAATGCTTGAAATCCTCACCCGCATCTGCAACGGCGAGGGAAAGAGCGACGACCTTGACAAGCTCGAACGCCTTGGCAAGCTCATCAAGAAGGCTTCTCTGTGCGGCCTGGGAAGGGCGGCGCCCAACCCGGTGCTCAGCACGCTGAAGCATTTCCGCCACGAGTACGAGGCGCACGTGAATGAAAAACGCTGCCCGGTTGGCAAGTGCCCCATGAAGGCCGTCACCAGGGCAGAGCCCGTTCCCTCGGCTGTGCAATTCGTCGCCGAGTCTGGAGGCCGAGCATGAGCGACGAACAGGTGAAAATGATCAACCTCACGATTGACGGCGTGCGAGTATCCGTGCCCGAGGGCACGACGATCATGCAGGCAGCCGAGACCATCGGCATTTACATTCCGAGGCTGTGCTACCATCCCAACCTGAGCCTCATGGGCTCGTGCCGCGTCTGCATCGTCGATGTCAAGGAAATGGGCTACTACATGACATCGTGCAGCGTGCACGTGTGGGAGGGCATGGAGGTTGAAACGAACAGCCCCGAGATTCGCCTCGCCCGACGCGACATTGTCGAACTGCTGCTGGACAACCACTCGATGGACTGCCAGACCTGCGAGCGCGACAGCAATTGCGAATTGCAGAACCTCGCCTATTCCATGGGCGTTCGCGAGCGCCTCTTCGAGGGCAAGCGCAAGTGCTTCGAAATAGAAGATCACGGCTCGGCGGTGGTGCGCAACAGCAACAAGTGCATTCTCTGCGGGCGATGCTACCGCGTGTGCTCCGAGGTGCAGGGCGTTCACAACCTCGGCCAGCAGGGACGGGGCTTCAACACCATCGTCTCGCCGGCGCATGTTGCCGACATGGACGAATCGGTATGCATACAGTGCGGGCAGTGCGTCAACGTCTGCCCCGTTGCGGCGTTCCTTGAGAAGGGCGAAACCGAGCAGGTTTTCGCCGCCCTTGGCGACCCAGGCAAGCACGTTGTGATACAGACGGCCCCTTCGATCAGGGCGGCGATAGGCGAGGGGTTCGGCATGCCGCCCGGCACGCCCGCTGAGGGCAAGATGATTACCGCTCTGCGTCGGCTGGGGTTCGACAAGGTATTCGACACCGACCTTGGCGCGGACATGACGATTGTCGAAGAATCGGCGGAGCTGCTGCGGCGGCTCGACGGCAAAGGCCCGCTGCCGATGTTCACGTCATGCTCGCCGGGCTGGATAAGCTTTCTGGAGAAGTTCTATCCCGCGCTGATTCCAAACGCGTCCACCTGCCGCTCGCCGATGTCGATGCTCTCGGCGCTGACCAAGACGTACTACGCGCAGAAGGCGGGCATAGATCCCAGGAACATCTTCATGGTGGCGGCGATGCCCTGCACCGCCAAGAAGTACGAGCGACGCCGGCCCGAGCACGTGATGGACGGATCGCCGCTGACCGACGCGGTTGTAACCACCCGCGAGCTTATATGGATGATCAAGTCCTACGGCATAGATTTTGCGAATCTGCCCGACGGCAAATTCGACGCGCCGCTGGGAATATCGACGGGCGCGGGCGACATCTTCGGCATTACCGGCGGCGTGATGGAGGCAACGCTTCGCACTGCGTGCGAGCGCCTGACCAACGCCCCGTGCGACAAGCTCGATTACACCGAGGTTCGCGGCGTGCAAGGCGCCCGCGAGGCCACCGTCAAAATCGGCGAGCACAGGCTCAACATCGGGGTGGCCAACGGGCTGGTCAACGCCAAGATACTGCTGGACAAGGTGCTTTCGGGCGAAAAGCAGTTCCACATCATCGAGATCATGGCCTGCCCCGGCGGGTGCAGCGGCGGTGGCGGCCAGCCTTATCCGCCTCGCGGGTGGCGAATACTCGACCCGCGGCTGCTGGAACTCAGGGGCAACGCGCTGTACTCCATCGATAAGGCCAAGACGCTTCGCCGGTCGCACGAGAACCCCGCCGTGAAGACCATTTATGCCGAATTCCTGGGCGATATCAACGGCCCGATGGCCCACAAGCTGCTGCATACCAGTTACACCGCAAAAGAACCAAGAGGAATTAAATGAGCGTTAGCGCCACCGACAATTGGCCGAAGGTTGAGGCCCAGAGCAAGAGCTGTCTGCCTGAGCGGCTGGTGAAGCTGATCGAATCGCACCGCGGCGACGAGAACCCGCAGGGCGCGCTTATCGAGGTGCTTCATGCAGTGCAGGGGCATTTTGGTTTTCTTGGCAAGGAGGAGCTTGACGCCGTCGCCCAGCTAATGCAGGTTCCCGCAGCCAAGGTGACGGGCGTTGCGACGTTTTACCATTTCTTCCGGCTCCGGCCGCGGGGCAAATACATTATCAACGTCTGCATGGGAACCGCCTGCTATGTCAAAGGCGCCTCAGCCGTGGCCCAGCGCGTTCAACAGGAACTTGGCATCGAATTCGGCGAAACCTCGCCCGACGGCATATTCTCGCTGGTGTCCAGCCGGTGCATCGGCACCTGCGGCCTCGCGCCCGTCGTCATGATAGGCGAAGAAGTCTTTCCCAAGGTGCAGCCAGACCAGATCCCCGCCATGCTCGCCAAATACAAAAAGCTCGCCGCCGAACCACCGCCCGGCGATTAACCATGTAGCGCAACCAGCCCAACGCACAAAGCCCCGCATGGCAATGCGGGGACCTGACTTCAGTCGCGCAGCGACCCCTCGCCGTTTCTATTTGCGTCGTGATTAGTTCAACGATTCTTGAATGTCACCATCCCAACGCACATCTACTCGGTTCGAAACATACCCGCCGGTCCTCAGCCATCCAGAACGCCTTTGGCCTTCTTTATCTTCAATCACGACTATATATACATTGTGATAGGACAGAACCATGAAAAAAGGGCCCAGTGCAAATAGTCTTCGCTTCAGGAGGACAAGCGTGTAGTCGTTGTCCACGGCCCACTGCCTGATGGCGGCAGTCGAGCGTGAAACCTGGCGACGGAAGGAGATGAAGAGAGCCGACAGACACAACAGGATCCATACGATTGGGCAAAGGTACTTGCTCAAGGCCCACGCTCCTGTTTAACGCAGGTTAGGCATAATCACCATGTGCCATGCTCCGAATCTTATCCCAGAATACTGTGTATCCGGTCCGGTTCAACATGATTCCGGTGACGTCTGCATTCGTGCAAGAAACTGGCGAAAAATGACAGTTACGCGGAATAATCAAGTTGTGCCCGTCAAGTTCTGCAAAGAGGTTTTTGGCTTCTCTATCACCCGGCTTTCGTTTCTCAGGGCAGTTTCCGCGCCTGGGCGATGAAGAAATCCTTGCCCCATAGCTCTAGTGATGGCAGGTCGGCGGGCTTGAGAAATCGGCGGACGTCCTCCCTTGCGCGAGGCCAGTCGGTCGCTTTGATTGTTGCTTGAAGCTGTTCGACACACCAATGCCGATCAACGGAAAGCCTCTGCCCCCGCCATGGCCCAAGCTGCGACAAGGCGGCGGTCAGCAAATCGTAGTTCACCGGCGTCCGGCGGGACGTGTACCAGACGAAGTCGTACCAGTCTCTGCCCTTGAGGTACTCACGGCAGAGCAGGGCGTGGATCTTACCGGCGAACAGACTTGCCGGGTCGAACACCCCAATGGCTGAGGGGAACTCACAATAGCAATTTCAATGTCGCCTGGTAGTCACTTGCCCCGAGCCTGCCTGCTGAGCCTTGTGGTAAAACGGCGGCTGGGTATCAATCGATGCCCAGCCGTTCGGTTTTTAGCGGCAGGGGGCAGCGCCGGATCGGCAGGGCTTACTGGGTCTGCATGATTCTGAGCTGATTTCTCAGCCGCCTGAGAATGCCAGTCCTGTTGTGTTCACACCACATCGCCTGGCGCAAGCGAAGGCTGCTAACGAAGGCTTCGGCGAAGGTCTGCAACTCTTCGACGGTGAACAGGGCCTCCACCTCGCAGAAGGTATCGAAAAACTTCTTAGCCAGAGGTTCCGGCAGGTGGTCGAGCAGCGCCGTTCTCACACCCTCGATCGGAATGCTCTCATGCACATGGTAAATGAAGTTGTTGAGTGTCCTGGCGGGCAGATCGGGGCAGACATCCCGCACACATTCCCACAGCGCCGCCAGCGGCTCGATGCTTCTGCCCGCAATTGTTGCGCTCGTGGTGTTGTTATGATGCTCAAAATACTGGAAAGTGGGCGCTGTGCCTTCTTCGTGCCACAGAGGCCAGACCTCAAGCCCGTGCTCAATGGATTTTATGGCCGTCCTCATCCATGTCGCCAAGGTTCGATCAGTCGCCTTTGAAAGCGCGCCGGTCTGCTGATAAGTGGCGATAACGCGATGGGCAGCCTCCGGCGGCGTCTCCAGGTCGATCAGCCTCTTGAGCAGGCGAGCCTGGAGCGTCGCCATCAACTGCTCCGTTGTGCGTTGACCGTCCAGGGGGACCAGCAGCAAGTAGCGGCTGCGGCAATGCATGCAGGCCATCAGGTCGTCAGTGTCGACGAATTCCACCCTGGCGACGTACCACTCGCCAAACGTGGACCAGGACCGGCTTGTCTCGACGGTTCTGGGTTTGTGGCCGATCGTCTTGAATACGTTGTCCGCGCAATGCAGTACAAGCATGATTTGTCCCCTGTCCAGGCGTTATTGTTTGGGTTTGTACGTATTCGGACCCATAGTGCATCTTAATATCGCCATTTCCGCCTCAAGGAGTTGGTCCCGCATCTCGAGTTGTTTCTTGGTGATCGGGCGCGGGATTTTGAATCTCACCTGGCGGTGGTCCATGTCCCGGATGACCTGAATGGGGTCTTCCGCCTTCGCATCGGGGCCTGGCGCATCGGACTTGGTCGCATCGTTGTCAGCCATCGCTTGCTCCCATTTTTCGATTGGACATATCGCCTAAAGCAAACCCAAATCAGCTTCGCATAGACAACTGACGATATTGTACCACGGGGGGCCTTTTTCCGCCAGAAAGAATCTGTCAATGTTGATGCGAACCGGGCCAACCGTAAGGAGCCCCGCATTGCCGGGCCTGTTGCCCATCTCGTTTTTCAACAATGATTTGTAGTGTGCGGCGCGAAGGCGAAGCTTGCCCTCAGAGCGGCAGAAGGGCGCGGGATGTAAGGAGCAGTGCGCGATTTGG
>JAAYCO010000076.1 GCA_012729725.1 Planctomycetota bacterium | reverse complement strand
AGTCGAACCCGCGTTCGAGCAGAAGCTTGATGATTCGCTCGTCGTCGTGGCACTCGATGTAGTTGACCATGAACGAGGCCTGGTCGTAGTCCTGCGTCGCCGGGTCAAAGGCGTGGATGCACTTGTCGAAGTCGTTCCAGTCATACGGCTGGAATTGCGTCTCGGCCAGGAGCGCCGACATTGCAAGCCGGCTGCGGGTGTGCCACACGCCGCCCAGGCCGCTGTTGTTGACCAGTTCGGGATCCTCCGGAATGCATTCGCCGATCAGGTAAGACTCGGGCCTGATCTCCCTTGCGGTTCGCATCAGGTACGGCAGGCCCTTTTGGCCGTCGGCGGCGCCGATGCCGGCGAGGTAGTCGTATCTGAATCCGTCCACATGGGCCACGTGCATCCAGTAAGCCTGAACGTCTCGGACGAACGAGTTCGTGGCGTCCTTGCTGAAATCCAGCATGGGCAGGCCGAACTGGTTGGGCTCGCCAAGCCCCTTGCCGTACCACGGGCTTTGCTTGTAGGGATACATGGCGTTGAAGGGATGATCGTCGCCCGTGTGGGCCAGCACCATGTCCATCACCACGCCGATCTCTCTTGCGTGGCACTCGTCCACCAGCTCGATCATATCCATCAGCGAGCCGTAAGAGCTGCGCACGGCCATGAAATATGTCGGCTTGTAGCCCCAGTAGTCATCCGGCGAGGACTCATAGAGCGGCATGAATTCGATAGCGTTTACGCCCAGATCCCTCAGATAATCCAGCCGCTTTCGCACGCCGGCGAAATTGCCCTCGGGCGAAAAATCGCCCACGTGCAGTTCATAGACTATCAGATCCCTGAAGTTGGGCCTGCGCCAATCCTCGTTGCGCCACATGTAGATGCCCCTGCCGGCATCGACAACAGCCCACGGAACGTCGTCATCCCGGACGCGCCGGATTTCCTGCGCGTACGGGTCGGCAATCACCGTCTCGTGATCAAGGCGGAATCGATACTCGCACTTGCCCTTGGGCAGGTTCATGGGCGTCACCCAGAAGCCTCCGCCCCGGTCGTCCATCTGATGAATCTCGACGCTCTGGCCATGCGGCGCGACGATAAGCTCGACGGACTGCTTGCCGGGAGCGTATAGCGCGAACGTAACCAGTCCGTCGCCGTAATCAAAAGCGCCCGGCAAGGCGCTTTCGACTGCCTCGACCACCGTCATCTGCATTTGCATTCTCCCACTGCAACCAGCGCTGCACAGTCCGGAGGCATCAGAATCGCCGCCCCCGATATGCTCGCTTCCTGGTCCATGCTGAGGATGATTCGCCCGCCCCCGCCACGCAGCGGGACGGACTGCCGCTGGTCGGACAGATTGCACGCCAGCGCGACGCAGCACCTGTTCACAACAATCCAGCGTTGCGATTCGTCGTAATCCACCCGAACATGGCCGCGATGGTGATTGCACAGGCTGGGCATTGTCTTTCGAAGCCAAATCAGCCGGCGGTACCATTCAAGCATGGCCGCGTGGGGCTGTTGGGCAAGCTCGTCCCAGTCGAGCTTTGATCTTTCAAAGGTCTCATCCGCCTGCGGATCGGGCACCTTCTGAGGATCCCAGCCGAAGTCCGCGAACTCCCTGCGACGCCCCTGGCGAACCGCCTCTGCAAGCTCACGAGACTGATAGTCGGTGAAGTACTGAAAAACCGCCGACGCGCCCCACTCTTCACCCTCAAACAGCATCGGGATGAACGGCGAGACTAGCACCATTGCCGCCCCTATCATCTGCCGCCGGTCGGAGGCGATATGCCCAACTCGCGTGCCGTCGATACGGTTGCCAACCTGGTCGTGATTCTGAAGGCAGACCACGAACTTGTCGCCGTCAAGATGCTCCGGCGGACGCCGGCCGTGATTTCGGCGGCGCACCTTGCTGAACCTACCGTCGTACACGAACGCGTTGCCAAAGCTCTTGGCAAGGTCCGCCAGAGAGCCAAAATCGCCGTAATAGCCGTCCCTTTCACCGGTCACAAGCGAGTGCACCGCGTGGTGAAAGTCGTCAGTCCATTGAGCGTCAAACCCGTACCCGCCAAGCTCCGGCGCGAGAATGACGCGGGGATCGTTCAGGTCGCTTTCACCGATTACCGCCAGCCGCCTGCCCAGACACCCGTTCAAATCATGCACAGCCGTGCATAGCTCCTGAAGAATGTGAACCGCCGAAGCGTCCATGATCGCATGAACGCCGTCAACGCGCAGGGCGTCCGCTCGGTAGTCGCGCAGCCACATGATCGCGTTGTCGATTACGTATTTGCGCACCGGCCCGCTGTCCGGGCCGTCAAAGTTGACCGCCTCGCCCCAGGGCGTCTTGTAGCGGTCGGTGAAATACGGGCCGAATTCCTTCAGATAGCAGCCTTCAGGCCCGAAATGGTTGTAGACCACGTCGATCACAACCGCCAGGCCGTGTTCGTGGCAGGCGTCCACGAATCTGTTGAGCCCATTGGGCCCGCCGTAGGCGTGATGTGGAGCATATATGTCTACCCCGTCATACCCCCATCCGCGCGAGCCCGAAAACTGGCCCAGCGGAAGCAGTTCCACGTGAGTTACGCCAAGATCAACAAGATGCCCAAGCTTCTCTATCGCCGATTCGAAAGTACCCCGCGGCGTAAAAGTGCCCACGTGCAATTCATATATTATCGCTGATTCCAGGGGCGGCGGCACAAATCGCGGACACCTCCACGAAAACTGCGAGAAGTCCACGATTCTCGACGGGCCCTCGGGACCTCTGGGCTGCCATCTTGATCTCGGGTCGCTCAGCGGCCTGCCTGAATCGAGCACGAAGCTGTAATCGTCGCCCGCCGCCGCATCTGCCACATCGAGGTTCCACCAACCGTCGCTCCCGGCCGCCATCTCGTGCCGCCGGCCCTTGAGCTCGACCTGAACACGCTTTGCCACCGGCGCCCAAACCTGGAATTTGCTCATTGCAGTTCCTCTCTGACCAGAAGCGCCACGGGAAAACCTCGCAGCAGATCGGCAAGGGCCACGTCCTGGTGGTATGCGATCTGGGTGAATTCGTTCTTCCACCGGCCTTGCGGCAAGGGAAGAACAGTGTCACCCCAGTCATTGGCCATCATGAACACCAGCCGGGGCGCAACGGCGATTACATCACCGCCACGAACAAACGCCACAACGTGACCAGACCGGCTGCCGCTCGCTTGCAGGGGCTCGTAACCGGCATTCGGGCCGAATGAGCCTGCCTTTCGTTGTCGAAGTGCAAGGGCCGTGTGAATCACCGCCATCTTTGGCAGGCCGGCATCCATCTTCTCCAGCGTCTGCGCCGGGGAAAGCAGCTCAAGCTCCTTGACGAGCTTGCGCCTCAAATCGTAATCCACTGGCCGGCGGTTGTCGGGATCGACCAGGCTGTGGTTCCACAGTTCGCTGCCCTGATATATGTCCGGCACTCCAGGCGCGATGCACTTGATCAACGTCTGCGAAAGCGACGAAACCCTCGCCGGCAAGACCAGCGGGGCAAGAAACGCCTCAAGATCCTTCACAAACGCTGCGTCATCCAGCAGGCCGGCTGCGAAGCTGCACGCTGCCTGCTCGTACGCCTCATCAGGATCGTTCCATGACGTGTTCGTCTTGGCCTCGCGGCAGGCCTTGACGATATAGTCCTTCAACCGTTGTGCATCGATCGGCCAGGCCCCGACGAGGGTCTGGTATATCATGTACTCGTCGTTCCTTGATGGCGCATCGCCGCGACGGCGGCTTTCATTCATCCCAGACCACCGGCGAACCGCGTCGAACCACCGCTGGGGCATCTCGCTGAGCATCGATATTCTGAGCCTGGTGTCTTCGCCGCGCTTGGTGTCGTGGGTGGAAGTCGCCAGCATGGTCATCGGCCAAGCCTGCTGGATGTAGCTGCACCAGTCGTGGAATTGCCGAGGCGTTACGCCGAACGCGGCGGGGTCGCCGCCGACCTCGTTAAGCGACAGCAGGCGGTTGTAGCAGTAGTAGCTGGTGTCTTCCATGCCCTTGGCCGTCGCGGGGCCGGTGAGCTGCTGGAACCGCAGGAGGAACTCAACCTCCGCCTCGCCTTGAATGTTCATCACCAGAAGACCTTGGAGAAACTTCAGGGCCCTCTCGTCGAGGTCCGGCGCGTTTGCCCGGGCCTTGGCGATAGCCTGGTTTATCCAGTCGATGTCGCTGGGGGCGATCTGGCGGTAGTTGGGCCTGGCGTATGTGCGATAGACGCCAAAGCACGCAATCACTTCCAGCAGCGCCCGGGCGATTGATTCGCGGGGGCAGTCTCTGTACTCGATTCGTCCGGCCGCGATCCGCACGGCCATGTCGATGAGCCTGCCTGCTTCGGATTGGAATTCCCGGTCGATTATCCGGCGTTTGTTGTCGCGCAGAACCTCATCCCATTGCTGGCTCAATCCGGTGAATTCCGCGTAGAAATCGGTGAATTCCTCTTCGGCCTCGCCGTTAACGTACAGGCCGCCGGCGACGTTCATGAAGTCGTATCCAGTCGTGCCCTGCACAGGCCAGGTCCGCGTCAGCCGTTCCTGTGGCATGAGGATCTTCTCGACCACGATCCACGTTGCCTCGCCCGCCGCCGCCCGCAATTTGCGCAGGTAATCGAACGGGTCCAGCAGGCCGTCGATGTGATCCACCCGCAGGCCGGTGATCGTTCCCCTGTTAACCCAGAACAGCACAAGGTCGTGCATGTAGCGAAACACATCTTGATCTTCGATGCGCACACCGGCCAGCGAATTGATGGCGAAGAACCGCCTGTAGTTGATCTCGCTGGAGGCCAGCCGCCACCACGCAAGGCGATAGTGCTGGCGTTGAAGCGTCTCGTGCATGTCACCTGTATTGTTTGTCAGCGCCCCGAGGCGCGCATCCAACGCCTTTGCGGAAGCCGGATTGTGCCCCAGGTGTCGGCCAAGCAGCGCCAGAATCACCCGCTCGTCGCGGTAGAGCCGCCCCGCCTGCATGTTCAAAGCCCCAAGAGAGCTCAAGGTGTCGCCCAGGAAGGCCAGCACCTCGTCGCCGGCGTCAACCGCAGCCTGCGACACAAGAGGACCAAGAGACTGGGGCGATATGGGAAACGCGTTATCGAAATAGTTCAATTCGAAACCGTCGTCGGTCCTGGCGGCTTGCAGTTGACCATCGGCAAGCGCCTGCCCGTAAGGCGCGCCCAGCACAGGCAGAAGCACCTTGTCAGCCATGCCGGGCCGCCGCCAGTCGATGTCGAAGAAGTGGGCGAACTTGGACGCCTTGCCGTGCCTGAGAACATCGCGCCACGCCTTGTTCCCGCCAGCCGTGGAAAGGTGATTGGGAACAATATCCAGCATCTGCCCCAGACCCGCCGCCGCAATCGCATCCGTCATCCTGCCGTGGGCTTCGGCGCCGCCCAGGTCCTGGTTCACACGAGTCGGGTCCGTCACGTCATATCCGTGCGTGCTGCCTGAGGCAGCCTGAAGATATGGAGAACAGTACAAGTGGCTCACGCCCAGCCCGGCGAGGTAGTTGGCAATGCCGGCAGCGGCGTCAAATCCAAACTCCGCCGTCATCTGAAGGCGGTAGGTGGCGACTGCCGGCGCGGGCTTATTGTTGCTGCCGGACATTCTTGAGCACCATCAGGCTGCGGGACGGCAAAGGAACGACCTGGCCGGGTTTGTAAACCTCATCGTCGTCGCAGGGTTTGGGCGCGGCAGTGCTGATCTCGACGCGCCATTCGCGGATCAGGGGGAACGACACCAGTTTGAATTCCCGCACCCCGTCGGAAGCGTTGAAAAGCACGAGGAAATCATCATCCGTGACCTCCTGTCCTCGCTGATCCACCACCTTGAGCACGCCCGAGAGGAACAACTGGAGCGACTTGAAATGACCGGTTTCCCAATCCTTTTGAGACATTTCAACGCCGTCGGGCCGGTACCAGCCAATGTCCTTTTGGTGCCTGCCCCAGCCCCGGCCGCCCTCAAACCATTTCCACTTGCGAAAAACGGGATGTTCCTTGCGAAGCTGCACGAGACAGGCGACAAACTCCAGCAGATCCTCGTCGGCATTGTCCCAGTCCAACCACGAAATGGGGTTGTCCTGGCAGTATGCGTTGTTGTTGCCGCCCTGGGTCTTGCCGATCTCGTCACCCGAGCAGATCATCGGCACACCCTGCGAGAAAATCAGCGTCGCCAGGAAGTTCCGCTGCTGGCGCGATCTCAGTTCGCACACTTGCGGATCATCTGTAGGCCCCTCTGTTCCGCAGTTCCACGACCTGTTGTCGTCGCTGCCGTCGCGGTTATCCTCCTTGTTGGCCTCGTTGTGCTTATGGTTGTACGACACCAGGTCGCGCAGCGTGAACCCGTCGTGGCACGTGATGAAGTTCACGCTGGCGTGGGGCCGACGGCGCGTGTTCTCGTACAGGTCGCTGCTTCCGGTGAAGCGGTTGGCCAGCTCGCCCAGCGTCCTGTCAGCCCCTCGCCAGTAGTCGCGCACGCTGTCGCGGTACATGCCGTTCCATTCCGACCACTGGGGGGGGAAATTGCCAACCTGGTACCCGCCCATGCCTACGTCCCACGGCTCGGCGATCAGCTTGACCTGACTGATGATTGGGTCCTGCTGGATGATGTCGAAAAAGGTCGAGAGCTTGTCCACGTCGTGCAGCGTGCGGGCGAGCGTTGCAGCCAGGTCGAAACGAAAACCGTCCACGTGCATCTCCGTCACCCAGTAGCGCAGCGAGTCCATGACCAGTTGAAGCACGTGCGGATGGCGCATGTTGAGGGTGTTGCCGGTGCCGGTGTAGTCCATGTAGTATCGCATGTCGTCGGCGTTAAGCCGGTAGTATGAGAAGTTGTCCAGCCCCTTCATCGAGAGCACCGGCCCGTAATGGTTGCCCTCGGCGGTGTGGTTGTAGACCACGTCCAGGATCACCTCTATTCCCGCCTCGTGCATCCGAAGCACCATTTGCTTGAATTCCTGCACCTGCTGGCCCGCCTGCCCGGTCGAGCTGTACTCGTTGTGCGGCGCGAAATAGCCTATCGAGTTGTAGCCCCAGTAGTTTCGCAGCGAATTCTCCACCAGCGCCCTGTCATGCACGAACTGATGCACGGGCAGCAGCTCGATGGCGGTCACGCCCAGCATCGCCAGGTGATCCAGAATCGCCGGCTCGCTGAGTCCGGCATAGGTGCCGCGAAGTTCCGGCGGTATTTTCGACATCAGCATCGTCAGACCCTTGACATGGGCCTCGTAAATCGTCGTCTCGTGCAGCGGGGTTCGGGGCGGCCGGTCTTTGCTCCAATCAAAAAATGGATTTATTACGACACACTTTGGCATGAATTTGGCGGTATCCCTGTCATCCAGCGCATCGGGCGCCATGTCGGGGCGGTTGGGGAACAGCGAGTCGTCCCACTTGATATCCCCATCTATGGCCTTGGCGTAAGGATCCAGCAGCAGCTTGGACGGGCAGCACCGAATCCCCCGCGCGGGATCCCACGGCCCAAAGACGCGATAGCCGTACCGCTGACCGGGGATCACCTGCGGCAGGTAGCCGTGCCAGCAGTGCCCGGTGACTTCCGGCAGGCTGATGCATTCCTGGTTTCCATCTTCATCAAAGAGGCACAGTTGCACTCTCTGGGCCGCCTCTGAAAAGACCGAGAAATTTGTGCCGCTGCCGTCAAAAGTAGCCCCAAGCGGATAAGGCTCCCCTGGCCAAACCTTCATGCATAGCTCCTGCGTATGGTTTACAGCACAATTGTAGCGCGGGGCGAACGCGGCGCCTGATGACGGGCCTCGCTGTTATTCTCGAAATTCCGTTGCCGTCACTGCATTCCTGTTGGCCCCCGACATTCGGTGCTTTACAATCGCGTAATCTGATTCGCCGCGCCTGCTATTCGGGACTTGATCATGACCATGAGGCAGACACTGCTGGTTCCGGAACTCCGCGAGCTTCTGCAAGCGGGGCAGATGGACACTCTGCGCTCCTTTGTGGTCGAAAGCCATCCCGGAACCGCCGCGGAGTTGCTCAGCGGCCTCGAAACCGACGAGATCTGGCGAATCCTGCTGCTTCTGCCCACCCCCGCCCGGGCGGAGGTGTTCTCCAACTTCGATCTCGATCAGCAGGTGGAACTGGCCACGGGCCAGAACCGCGGCGACATGGCCCGGCTGCTGGAGGAAATGGAACCCGACGATCGCGCGGACCTCGTTCAACGCCTCGACGAAAAGGTGCGCGAGGAGATACTCCCGCTGGTCGCACGGGCCGAACGCGAAGATATCCGCCGGCTGGTTTCCTACGAGGAAGGCACCGCCGGGTCGGTCATGAACACCGATTACGCGGTCCTGACGCCCGATCTGACAGTCGCCCAGGCCACGGAGAAGGTGCGAATTCAAGCGCCAAGCAAGGCCACCATCTACTACATCTACGTGGTGGACAATCAGCACCGGCTGCTTGGACTGGTGTCTTTGAAGAAGCTCATTCTCGCCCGCCCCCACCAGACCGTGCGCGACATCATGCACGGAGACGTCGTCAGCGCGCGCGTGAGCGAAGACCAGGAGTCGGTCGCCCGCAAGATCGAAAAGTACGACTTGCTGGCGATACCGGTTGTCGATGACGGCAACGTGCTCGTCGGCATAGTCACCTATGACGACGCAGCCGACATCATTCGCCAGGAACAGACCGAAGACTTCGAGAAGTTCATGGCCATCGGCGGCAGCCACCAGACCGGCGAATACCTCAAGTCCAGCCCCTGGTCGCACTTCCGCCGAAGGGCGCCCTGGCTGATGGGCCTGGCCGTCATGGGATTCATCACCGGCACCATCATGCACAACTTCGGCGATACGCTTGCGGCGCTTATGGTGCTGGCGTTCTTCCTGCCAATGTTCGCGGGCACGGGCGGAAACGTCGGAACCCAGTCGGCAACGCTTGTCGTGCGCGGCCTGGCCATGGGAGAACTGCATCCGCGAGATGTCCTGCGGGTTCTGGGCAAAGAGCTGCGCGTCAGCGTGATGCTCAGCCTTGCCTTGTGGGTGCTGACGGGCATTATCGTATCGGTGGTCATTATTCTCCAGGGCTCCGCGCTGCCCGACGGGCTTGAATGGTTTCAAGTCGCGGCAGCCATCGCAACCGCAATGGCGATACAAGTGGTCTGCTCGACCATAATCGGGTCGATGCTGCCAATGGTCGTGTCTTCCTTCAAACTTGATCCCGCAATTGTCGCCAGCCCGGCGATTACGACACTGGTTGACATTACGGGATTGCTGATCTACTTCATGATCGCCAGCAGGATGCTCGGCGCGTAATCGCAGCCGCCACTAGAATTCCATGATGAATCTGAAGGGAAAATCCGCCCTGGTCACGGGCGCCGCCAAACGCCTCGGGCGCGCAATAGCCATCGCGCTTGGACAGGCCGGGTGCAACGTTGTGGTGCATCACGGGCATTCGCCGAAGGAAGCTGCCGAGGTTGCCGCACAAATTCGGGCCGCGGGAGTTGACGCCTGGGATATCCAGGCCGATCTGGCTGACCCGGCCGCCATTGACCGACTGTTTACGCAGGCGGGCAAGGTTGCACGGCGGCTGGATATCCTGGTGAATAACGCCGGCGTATATGAACGCACGCCGCTTGAGACGCTGACGGCGGATCAATGGGACGCCATGATGATTCTCAACGCTCGTGCCCCTGCCCTGTGCATACGGCACGCTGTTCCACTGATGACCAGCGGCGGCGCCATCATCAACATAACCGACATCGCTGCCGAGAAGGCATTCGCCGGATACCCTGCCTATTGCGCATCGAAAGCGGCCCTGATCGCCCTGACGAAGTCGGCTGCGAAGTCGCTGGCCGGAATTGGAATCAGAGTGAATTCCGTCGCGCCCGGCGTGGCGATGTGGCAGGACGGCGTTGATGAAGACCTTCGCCGCCGCGTTCTGGAACAGATTCCCCTGCACCGCGAAGGCACGCCCGAAGGCATCGCCGAGGCAGTGCTATTTCTTGCTTCGCACGACTACATCACAGGCCAGAACCTTCGCGTCGACGGCGGCTGGCACATGGGATGAGGCCGATTTTGCGAGCTCTTCTGACGGTAGTTTGGCCCAGCCGTTACGCTTTCTCGAGGGCGGACGAGCGGACGTAATCGGCGATGCCACGGAAGCCCTTTGTGCGGCTGCGGGATTCGAGCACGGCCTTTTCCTCTGGCGTCAGCCGAAGATTGACCTGTTCGGACCTCACACCCTGCCGGGCCGGTATGGGTGGGGTCAGGCCGTCCTGGAGCATTGAGGCCACGCCGATCAACAGCGACTTGCGCGTTTCATCCATGCACTGCTGGACGGTTTTGCCGACGCCGATGGCTTCTGGATACTCCAACGCATGGCCGACCCATTCGCCCTCTTCCAGGCGCATAACGATGTCATACGCGTCGATAAGACGCTGGGCGGTCTCGACATTCTTCTTGCCGTATCGGTTTATTATGCTCTTGTGCGGCATCCTATGGCTCCAGTTTCTTTATCACTCTTACGTAAGCCGGGCCGACCTTGCCGTTGTGGACTGGGATCGGAAACGTACGCGCTCCGGGCTTTTTGAAAACGTGGTGCGAACCTGTTACATGATCCAAGCGATAGCCTTTGGCCTCCAACATCTTCTTGACTTCAGAATATCGCATCTCGCTTGCCATGATTAAAGTATAGCCTACGATATCGCAAAGTCAAGCCTTCAACTGCCTTGGGCGGCGAAGCCGGCTCTATGAAAACAAACCACCTCTCGCGGGCGAGAAGAAAAGACAGAAAGTAGAGCAGGAGAGCAGGAGACCGCAGTTGAGCCGATTGGGCTTAATCGCTGGATGGGCGAGCGGGAGAGTCTTGTGTTTTTCTACTGATCAACTGTTCACCTGTTCAACTGCTCTATGAAAAGAGCCCGCTTTCGCGGGCTCTTTTCATGGAGACGAGGGGGGTCGAACCCCTGACCTGCTGATTGCGAACCAGCCGCTCTCCCAACTGAGCTACGTCCCCGCTATGCACTTTTCATGCTACGTCGTCAGAGAGATAATCGTACTACCTTGGTAGGGTTTTGCAAGCGATTTTGTTCGCCAGGCCACACGCGGCGTAAAACACTTGCATGGCATGGCGATGCTGCTAGAATTCCCTCTTCCTATTTGAAGTCATGAATTGGAGAAATGATGATAAAGGCAATCGACCTCCGCCGCGGCATGGCAGTCAGCGTCAAAGACGGCGTTTGGGTCTGCGTTGATAACCAGAAGGTTGCAAAAGGCAATTGGCGCAGCTACCAGGTGATCAAGCTCAAGAACATCAAGACCGGACAGCTTATCGAAGACCGCTATCGCACCGACGAAGGCTTCGAGCAGGTCATGATGGAACACAAGGGCATGGAATACCTCTACTCCAGCGGCAACGTGCATGTGTTCATGGACCCGCAATCCTACGACCAGGTTGAACTGCCGCAGGAACTGCTGGGCAACGACGCCGCCTTCCTGACGCCCAACCTCCAGGTGCAGGTCGCCCTGGTCGACGGCACGCCCACGCTTGTGGAACTTCCAAACACGGTCGAACTGGTTGTCACAGACACTCCGCCGCAACTAAAGGGCGCAACCGCCACCAACCAGCTTAAAGAGGCAGTGTGCGAAGGCGGACACAAAACGAAGGTTCCCCCATTCGTCGAAAACGGCACCAAGATCAAGGTTGACACCAGAACGGGTGAATACCTCAGCAGAGCCTGACGAATCGCCGGCATCCGCCCGCCCAGGAGAGACGGCAACATGAGCATTATTGCCATAGTTCCAGCAAGGTACGGTTCAACCCGCCTGCCGGGAAAGGCCCTGCTGTCTAAGACGGGCAAGCCGCTCATCCGCCACGTTGTGGAATCCATTTCCACCGCCAAACTGGTGGACGAGGTTGTCATCGCCACCGACGACCAGCGGATCATCAACGCAGCCGGCGAGTTTGGCGCAAAGGCAGTGCTTACAGGGTCCGACTGCCGAACAGGCACAGACAGAATCGCCCAGGCGGCGAAAATACTGGCCCTGGACGATACGGATATCGTCGTTAACGTTCAGGCCGACGAGCCCGAAATGCCCGGCCGGTGCGTGGACAGATGCGTTGAACTTCTCTCTTCGGGCCACTGGCACATCGCAACGCTCTGCACGAAGATAACCCCGGCGGAGGCTGAACTTCCCAACATGACCAAGGTCGTCTTCGCCAAAGACGGCACGGCCATGTACTTCTCCAGGGCGTGCATTCCGTTCGACCGCGACCACAACCAGCCGGTGCAGCACTATCTGCACCACGGCATTTACGCCTATCACGTCGGGTTCATCAAACTCTTCGCCAAGCTCGATTCAACCCCCGCCGAGGAGGCCGAGAAGCTTGAGCAGCTTCGAGCCATCGAGCACGGCTACAAGATAATCGTGGGCGTGACCGACTATCGCGGCGCGAGAATCGACACCCCGCAGGAATACGAAGAGTTCGCCAAGCGCGTCGCGCCCTCGCGATAGGCCGCCCCAGACGTTTCTAAAGAACGCCCTTTGTGCTTGGCACCTGCCCCCCCCTGGCTGGATCGATCGTCTTTGCCTGCCGCAACGCGTGGGCCAATGACTTGAATATCGCCTCGGCGATGTGATGATCGTTGGAGCCGTACGGAACGTTCACGTGCAGGTTCATGCCCGCCACGGCTGCCAGACGGCGGATGAATTCCTCGACAAGCTGAACGTCGAACGCGCCGATCTTCTGGCCGCCAAACGCCACGTTGAACACCGTCGCGGGCCTGCCGGAAATGTCAATCGCCACGTCGGCAAGGGCCTCGTCCATCGGTATGCTGGACCACCCGTACCGCACAATGCCCGCCTTGTCGCCCAGGGCCTTGGCAAGAGCCTCGCCAAGACAGATCGCCACGTCCTCAACCGTGTGATGGTCGTCCACGTGCAAGTCGCCCTTGGCACGAACGCTCAGATCGCACATGCTGTGCTTGCCGAGATGATCAAGCATGTGATCAAGAAAACCAACGCCCGTGTTCGCCTCGACCTTGCCCGAACCGTCAAGATTCAGCGTCAGTTCAATCTGCGTTTCGCGGGTCGTGCGGCTGATGCTTGCAGTACGGGCCATTTGCTCACCTTATCTTCGGACGATTTCGCCGATCGCGTTCATTAGCGCCTCATTCTGTTGAGGCGTGCCGACGGTAATCCGCAGCTTGTCATCAAGCCGGGGCTCTTTAAAGTATCGGACCAGTATGCCGCGATCCTTGAGGCCTTGATACAGCCCCTGTGCGTTGCCGTCGCCGGGCCGGGCCAGGACGAAATTGGACTCCGACGGATAAACGGCAAATCCCCGCTCTGTTAGGCTTTCAACAAGTCGCTGCCTGCTTTGGCAAACCTTCTTTGCGTTGGCATTCTTGTAAGCCTGATCGCGCATGGCTGCTGTCCCGAGGCAGTTCGCAAGCGAATCCACCGGATAGCTGTCCTTGACCTTGTTAAGCATGCCCAGCACGTCGGGATTGCCAACCGCAAACCCCAGCCTGAGTCCGGCAAGCGAATAGCCCTTTGAAAGCGTCCGCAGCACCACCACGTTTGCAAGCTGGCGAACGAGATCGATCGCGCTGTCCTGGGCGAAGTCAACATACGCCTCATCGACAACCAGCAGGCCTCGTGTTCCGCGGGCGAGCTGTTCGATCTGCTCCAGCGGCCAGGCCGTGCCCGACGGGCTGTTGGGCCGCGCGACGAACGTGACTGCGCCGCCGGCGGAAATAAGCTCGCCGACGGGCAGGTTGTAGTCGTCGTCGAACGGAACCTCGACGATGTCGCAGTCCTGCATTTGCGCCAGCGTGCGGTACAGAACGTACGTCGGCGAAGGATAGACCACCTTTCTGCCCGGCGCAAGACACGCCAGCACAATCATGGCCAGCAGGTCGTCGCTGCCGTTGCCCGCCAGAATCCAATCCTCGGGCACGTCAAGCACATCCGCCGCCGCCTTGCGAAACGCCTTGCTGAACGGGTCGCTGTAGAGCCGCAGACTGGAGATGTCAAACGACCTCAGCGCCTGCGCCACCGCCGGCGAAGGAGGATACGGATTTTCATTCGTATTTAGCTTGATAACTTGGGAACCCGCCGCCGGCTGCTCGCCGGGAACGTACGGCGGCATGGCGCGGATATTCTCTCTGAACATGAATTCTTCGTCGATCACGTAATGCTACTTTCTTATCTCCACCGCTCTTGCGTGGGCGGTCAAACCCTCGCGGGATGCGAAATCAATAACGTCGGCGGCGTCCTGCGCGAGCGACTGTTCGTCGTATTCGATCAGGCTCGACGCCTTGCGGAAGTCGTTGCAGCTCAGGGCAGAGAAGAATCTCGCCGTCGAGCCCGTCGGCAGCACGTGCGACGGCCCGGCGTAGTAATCGCCCAGCGGAACCGGGGTCGCGCCGCCAAGGAATATCGCCCCCGCATGGCGAATCTTCTTGAGCATGGCCTGGTTGTCTCTGGTGACGATCTGCAAATGCTCTGCCGCCACGCGATTAGCCGCCTCGGCTGCGGCGTCCGGATCGGGCGCTATCGCGATGCAGGAATACGAGGCAAGCGACGATGCAATCGCCTCCCTGCGCGACAGCGACCGCAACTGCGACTCAAGCTCCGTAGCCACCTTCGCCGCCAGTTCGCCCGACGTCGTCACCAGCACCGCCGAGCCGGGATCATGCTCCGCCTGCGCAAGCATGTCCGCGGCTACATATTCAGCCCTGGCGGAATCATCCGCCACAATCAGCACCTCCGACGGGCCGGCGATGCTGTCTATCCCTACGGCGCCGAAAAGCTGACGCTTCGCCTCAGCGACGAATGCGTTTCCAGGACCGACCACCTTGTCGACCCGGCGGATGGAAGGCGTTCCCAGCGCCATGGCTGCGATTGCCTGCGCCCCGCCTGCACGGTAGACCTCTTTGATGCCCAGCTCGCCGGCCAGCGCCAGCACAAGCGGATGAACGTCGCCGTTGCTCGTCGGCGGGCTGGCGAGGGCGATTTCCTTCACCCCAGCCACCTGCGCGGGCACGACGGTCATAAGCACGGTGGACGGATAAAACGCCCTTCCACCGGGAACGTAAACGCCAACGCGGTCCACAGGGATGTAACGCAGGCCAAGCCGCCGGCCGCCGCGGACCAGCACCTTGGGGTCTGGTGTCAGAATGGACTGCTGATACTCCCGTATGTTGCCTATCGCCCGGCGGATGAGCCCAAGAAAACCAGCGTCGGCCTGCGCCAACGCTGCCGCGATTCTTTCGGGTTCCACCGCTATTGACGAGCACTCGACCCCGTCGAATCGCCGTGTGAGGTCGAGCAGCGCCTTGTCCTGCCGCTCGCGCACGTCGTCAATAATGCCTTGCACAACGGCGGGAACGTCCGTCTGGCCGTTGCTTGCCGAAACGAGGCCGCCCTGCCGAAGCCTGGCAATGAGGCCGTCGAAGGTTGCCGCATCCTTAGGCGAGGCGAGTTTGAGTATGCTGATGCTCATAACATCCGCTATTCTAGGACATTGCGACCAAAACGCAATACGCCCCGCTTACCGCAACGAAACCCGGCGGTACTTTGCGCGTCGCTGGCCGACCTGCGTACCCTCGGCAGCGAGGGCCTCTTCATATGCCTGGAAGTTGCCCTGGAACCATCGGGTCTTGCCGGCACCCTCAAATACGAGCAGATGGGTGCATATTCTGTCGAGGAAGAACCGGTCATGGCTGATGACCATGGCGCAGCCGGGAAAGTCGATCAGCGCCTGCTCAAGCACGCGCATCGTGTCGACATCGAGGTCGTTTGTCGGCTCGTCCAGCAATATCAGGTTGCCGCCGCGTTTGAGCAGCTTGGCCAGGTGAATGCGGTTGCGTTCGCCGCCGGAGCACTCGCCCACTCGCTTCTGCTGCAGCGCGCCCCTGAAGTTGAACCTGGCCACGTAAGCCCTTGCAGGCACCGATGCCGAGCCTAGTTCTATCTTGTCCCTTCCGCCGGTGATCTCGTCGAAGATCGTCTTGGAATCATCCAGCGCGTCACGATGCTGATCTACGTGGCTGACCACAACCGACGGCCCAAGGTCAAGCTTTCCAGCGTCGGGCTTCTCCTGGCCGGCGATGATGCGAAACAGCGTGGTCTTGCCAATGCCGTTTGGGCCTATCACGCCGACGATGCCGCCGCGAGGCAGATCGAAGCTGCAATCCTTGAGCAGCGGCAGATCGCCGTAGCTCTTGCACAGGCCCGAGGCGTTAAGCACCTTCTCGCCCAGCCTGGGCCCGGGTGCGATCTGGATGACAGTCTCGCCGGCGGCGTCGATTCCACCCGTCGAAGCAAGCTGCTCGTAACGATTGATTCTCGCCTGGTTCTTCTGGTTGCGGCCCTTTGCGGATGTGTTGATCCATTCCAGTTCGCGGGTGAGAGTGCGCTGGCGCTGGGTCTCTTTTTTCTCCATCAGGCGAAGAAGCTCTGCCTTCTGCGCCAGCCAGCTTGAATAGTTGCCTTCAAACGGCAGCCCGCGGGCGTTGTCTATTTCGAGAATCCACTTCGTTATGTTGTCGAGGAAATAGCGGTCGTGCGTGACGATAATCACGGTTCCGTGATAGTCCCGAAGGGCCTGTTCGAGCCACTGAACCGTCTCGGCGTCGAGATGGTTCGTCGGCTCGTCAAGCAGCAGCAGGTCGGGCTTTTCCAGCAGGGCCATGCACAGCGCAACCCTTCGACGTTCGCCGCCGGAGAGCAGTTTGACGGGCATGTCGTCGGGCGGCAGAACCAGCGCATCGGAGGCAATGTCGATGAGCCTGTCTATTTCCCATCCATCGCAGGCGTCGATCTTCTCCTGAAGCTCGCCCATCTGGGCCAGCAGCCGGTCCATCTCATCGCCGTCGGCGGATGACATGCGATCGGCAATCTCGTTGAACTGGTCAACAAGATCATGCACGGGCTTGACCGCCATGTTCAGGTTCTCGCGCACCGTCTTGTCCAGGTGCAGGTGCGGCTCCTGGGCGACATAGCCCACGCGCATGCCCTTGACCAGTTGCGTTTCGCCGTGGAAGTCCTTGTCAATGCCGGCCATTATGCGAAGCAGCGTGCTTTTGCCCGATCCATTGGCGCCGACAATGCCGATCTTCGCGCCGTAGAAGAATGACAGACTGATGCGATCGAGGACAAGCCTGTCGTCGTAGCGCTTTGACACATCTTTCATTTCAAAAACAAATTGCGGGGGCATGTTGTTCTTTCGTACAAGTGTTGTTGGTTTCGATGCAGTTTATTCCGTTGGTTTTACCCGGAAGATCGTGAAAATAGAAGATTGTCCTTGAGGTTCTTCAAGAAATGGAATCCACATGAGGTTACCCGAGATAACTCGCCGGCGCACCAGGGAAGTGATGGCCGGCAAATTGGCCATCGGCGGCGATGCGCCTGTTTCGATACAAAGCATGACCAACACCCCCACCTGGGACGTTGACGCCACACTGGCTCAAATTGACGCCCTGGCCGAGGCTGGGGCACAACTTGTGCGAGTCGCCGTGCCGACCGCCAAAGACACTGCCGCTTTGAAGAAGATCGTCTCGCGCTCGCCCGTGCCTATCGCCGCCGACGTGCATTTCCATTTCGACAGGGCTATCGAGTCCATAGACGCCGGGGTCGCCAAGATCCGGCTTAACCCAGGCAACATCAGCGACCGCAAGCAGGTGCGCCAGGTCATTCGCGCTGCCGCTTCCGCAAATGTCGCCATTCGAGTGGGCGTGAATGAAGGTTCCGTGGTCGAACGCGTTGACGGCGAGAAGATGAAGGCCGACCTGAACCTGCCGCTCGACGAACTGATGGAGGTCAAGCTGGCGGAATACCTCAGTGTCTTCGAGGAGGAAGGATTCGCCAACCTCGTGCTTTCCGCAAAGAGCCATGATGCGTTCACCTGCGTGGCCGTGTACCGCCGGCTGGCTGATCGTTGGAATTACCCGCTGCACCTGGGCGTCACCCACGCCGGCACTGTACAAACCGGGGCCATCCGATCGGCTGCGGCGCTGGGCGCGCTTCTGAGCGAAGGCATCGGAGACACCGTAAGAATTTCATTCGCCGGCGACCCGGTGCAGGAGGTGCTGGCTGCGGATGAGTTGCTGGCGAGCCTGCGTCTGCGAAACAGGCACGGCATCGAGCTTATCGCCTGCCCTACGTGCGGCCGGCTGCAAACCGACGTTGCCCCCGTGGTCGAACAGGTCCGGCTGCAACTGGCGAACGTGCGCAAGCACATAACGGTCGCCATCATGGGGTGCGTTGTCAACGGGCCAGGCGAAGCGCAATCGGCGGATGTGGCCCTCTGCGCCGGCAAGGGCAAGGCCATCGTCTACCGCCGGGGCAAAAAGATTCGCACCGTTGCCGCGGATGCAATGATAGCCGCGGTTGTTGACGAGGTGCGCAGTCTCGACGCCGAGCTATCGTCGTGAGTCGAAGACTTCGGCGGCTTGCTTCCTCGCCTCTTCATGAGGCCAGCGACTGTAGATATTGAACACTTCCGGGTTGCGGGTGATGCGCCCCAGCGCGGTGATTATCAGCCGCTCAACCTGCAAACCCTGGCCGCGTTTGAGCAGCAGCGCCTCGAGATATGGCGTCGCTCGCTCGGCTCGCATGTCGGCGAGCATTTGTATGATCAGCGGCTGGAGGGCGTAATGCTCCAGATTCGCCAGGAGCGCATCGACGGCTGCATCGCCCTGCGCCTCGATGGCCTGCATTGTCGGGGTTACCACCATTTCCGTCCAGGCTGGAAAGTTGCTGACGAAAATCCTTGGCGGCGAGGCAGATAGCTCCGTCAGAAGCTCCTGCACAACCTGTGGCGTTGAAACCGGGATGACCAGCGGCTGCTTGACCGCTCGCAGATACAGCCCCCGCGTTGAGACTACAGGCGGCGCTTTGGGGGCGTCGGCCTCGTGAAAATCATAACTCACGATCCACTGTCCTACGCCCGGCAGGCGCACGTGCCCTGTCGGGTCGCCAAGCCTTGCATAAAGCGTCTGCCCAGCCGCCAGCGCCTGCGGGGCGCCGCTGATGGTTACCGGACGGAATTCCCAGCCAACGGGGTCGTTATCCAGGCACTTTCGGATCAACACCTTGCCGCCTTCATCGGCGACAGGCAGCGCACGCTCCCTGTCGGGAGAATTCTGGATGACAAGCACAAGGTCCAGTGGCTGGTATTCGAAGTACTCGTCACGCACCGAATGCAGACGGTACTCGAGCCCCTGACGGGCAAGCATGCCGCCAGTAGGCGTGCATCCGACAGCCAATGCAGCAACAACAAGCGATACCACCAAGGTGAACTTCATGCGTATGCTCCGTCGGGCCAGCCCACGTTTTGAACATAAGTGGGCGTACGGACCCTTATTGGCATATCGGCATACCGGTCCAATAAACGTTAGCCCAGCCGCCTCTGGCAGACGGGCAAGGCGTTTTGCTTGACGCAAAGCTTGTGGAATCCTACGCTGTTTGGCTGGAGATAATCGCAACCCAATGACAAAGATCAGACTTTCTCAACTGGCGCAGATGCTCGAGGGCGAGCTTTCAGGAAATGGCGACTGCATCGTCAAGGGCGTAGCCTCGCTTGAATCCGCGGGCGCCGACGAGGTTTCATTCCTCAGCAACGCGCGTTACGTCAAGCAGGTCCCTGCCTCTCGCGCTGCCGCGGTGATAGTGCCGCTGGACTATTCGGCGGACCCCTCCGGGCCGACGCTCATCCGCTGCAAGGATTCCTACTTCGCCTTCCGCCAGGCGATGGTCATCCTTAAAGGCTTTCGCCAGCCGGAGTTCAACGGCGTGGACCCGCGGGCAGTGGTGCATCCAAGCGCCAAGCTGGCCGAGGGGGTGAAGATCGCGGCCCTGGCGACAGTGTCGGTCAATGCCGTCATCGGCGCCAGAACCGTCATCTATCCGGGGGTGTACGTCGGGCCTCATTGTCGAATCGGCGAAGACTGCATCGTATACCCCAACGCAACCCTCTATGACGGAACGATTCTGGGCAATCGCGTTACCGTTCACGCCGGGGCCTCGATCGGCCACGACGGGTTCGGCTTCGCCACGCACAAGGGCAAGCACGAGAAAATTCCGCAGGCTGGGTGGGTCGAGCTGCACGACGACGTGGAAATTGGCGCCGGCTGCGCCATCGATCGCGCGACCATGGGCCCAACGGTAATCGGGGAAGGAACCAAGTTTTCAAACCTGATTGCGATCGGACATGGCACGAAGCTTGGCAAGCACTGCCTGATGGTTGCACAATCGGGCATTGCCGGATCGACGACGGTTGGCGACTACTGCGTCTTTGGCGGGCAGAGCGGAGCGTGTGGGCATATATCTATTGGCGACTTTGTCAGGGTCAGCGCCCAGGCGGGCATTGTCGGCAGCGTGGAAGGCAACCAGGAATTGGGCGGCTCGCCGGCCATGCCGTTGGCGCACGTGCGGCGAGTCTGGATGACGTCGTCCCGGCTGCCGAAAATGCGCGACGAGATTCGCAAGCTTCAAGAGCAGATCAAAGAACTTCGCGCCGCCCTTGATCAACTGCAGTCGTCGCGCGAGAAAGGTGAGAAATGACGAGTCTCGCCCCGCCGCTGGGCATTATCGCCGGCGCAGGCCGGCCGCCCTTCCTCGTGGCGTCGGGCATGCGCAAGGCGGGCAGGCGCCTGGTTGTCGCGGGTCTTAAGGGTTTGGCGTCCGAACGTCTTGTGGCGATGTCGGATGAGTTCGCCTGGTGCGGGCTTGCGCGGATCGGCTCGTGGATCAGGCTGTTTCACCGTCACGGCGTCAAGCAGGCGGTGATGATAGGGTCTGTCAGCAAGAAGGAAATTTACAGTCCTTTCAGGTTTCTGCGTTACGTGCCCGACTTAAGAACCGCCAAGCTGTTCTTCGTGCGCGTGCGGAACGACCGGCGAGACAACGCCATTCTGCTGGCGGTGGCCGACGAACTTAAACAGGAAGGAATTGAACTGGTGTCATGCGTCAAATATTGCGACGAGCATCTGGCGGATGAAGGTCTGATGACGCGCAAGCCTATCAAGGGCAATCTGTGGTCGGACGTCGAGTTCGGCTGGCGTATCGCCCGGGCCTCCGCTGATCTTGATATCGGCCAGGCCATTGCCGTTCACGAAAACGACATAGTCGCCGTTGAGGCGATTGAAGGCACTGACGCCATGATTCGCCGCGCCGGTCGGCTGTGCCGCGTTGGCGGATGGACGCTCATCAAGGTCGCGCGCCCCAAGCAGGACATGAGATTTGATGTTCCGACCATAGGCCCAAGCACCATCAGGAACCTGAAAAATTCCCGATGCTCATGCCTGGCGATCGAGGCCGGCAAGACGATGATCGTGGACAAGACTGCGACGCTTGAGCTTGCCGACAAGCTTGATATTGCTGTTGTTGGCATTCGCACCGACCGGCCGCTGCCAAGGGCCCAGAGCTGAGGTTGCGCCTGGTTTTCCTTCGCATTACATCCACGGCTCGCAACCAGCACAACGCGTAAAGCCCCGCATGGCAATGCGGGGACCTAACAAGACATCGCGCAGCGAATCCTCGCCGTTGTATTTGTTCTTCGAATCACACCCTGAACCGAAATCAGCGCGACGCTAAAGCCCCGCATGGCAATGCGGGGATCTAACAACCATCGCGCAGCGAATCCTCGCCGTTTGCTGTTTTGGTACGCGTCGGGACTATCGCAGAACAAAAACAAATGCAACGGCGATGTGTCGCTCCGCGACGTGGAGTCAGGTCCCCGCATTGCCATGCGGGCTCCGGGCGATGGGCTCGATTTCGGTTCATGGGTGATATTCGAAGAACAAATACAACGGCGCGGTTTCGCTGCGAGACTAATCCGGGGGGCCTTTCAGAATGGTTCTAATCGTGCAACCAATAGTCAGGCCGCCAGTAGTACAAGCACACTTCACTGGTGTCGGTGACTTGCTTCCATCGCTCATGATCCTCTTGTTTTGACCAGCTCAGGTGCGGATCCACGGAGGGATCGAAAGGACGCCAATCAACATCACGAATGTATGCCTCCGCCGGCTGGCAGACACACTCTCTGAATCGCGTTTCGACAGCGCCGATCCTGGTGAAGTTCTGCTGTGCTTCCCGAAGGCTCGGAATATTTGATCGATTCTTCAAATCCGGAAACGCCAGTTGTTCGACGTCATCTTCCCAAAAGCAGATGGGGCATACGTCACTGCTGCCAGGGAGTTGATCGAACACAAGATAACCGCAGCAGGGACAGGGGAAGTCGTAATATTCCCGATCCCACTCCACCGACACCTTGTCACCAACCGTAAAAAAACCGCCAACTCCCGCATAGCCATGCAGAGTGCGTCCATCTTCGCACTTTGCGCTGATTCGATACACCCGCTGGAGAAACGATGGCCTCCAGATAAACGGGCCACGGAAGAATGCTCTCCGCCGCGCTTCAATCAGCGTCAGTGACTCTCGATCCGCCCATTTTCTTAGAGCGTCTGGTGGGGATCCAATCGCCTTCCTTAACACCAGCAACAAAGAAATGCATACCAAGGCAATCGTGGCGCCGATGGCCGCCACATGCCCCACTATGTATGGGTCCGGAAGAGTCATGGGAACATCTTAACAATGTGCTGCCAGACCGAAAAGAGGCGTCAGATGCCGACGGAATGCAAGCATCATGAGTGAGAGAGAGTGGGTGTGATGCGCACAAAAGACAAATGCAACTGCGTGGTGTCGCTCCGCGACTGAAGTCAGGTCCCCGCATTGCCATGCGGGGCTTTAGCGATAAGCTGGTTGATATGCCATTCTACATGTGATTACGAATCATGCCTGGCATGGAGGTTCGGCCATCACCTGTTCGATTTGCCTCTGGGCGGATTCCACCTGCTCGATACCGCCGAAAACGGCTATCCAACTGCTGCCTTCAGCGCCCATGATCCCGCCGCCGGCGGCAAGCTCAGCCGACGCCCCGCTAAGAAGCGATATTGCGTCCAACTCACAGAAAGCCCGGGCCGGCAGTGCCAGCATTCGAGGCCCCTGTGCAACCGAGCTGTTGAGAAGCTCGGCAATGTCGTCGATGCCCATGGAAACGCGCTTCTCCAAACCCACTGGGCATATCAGAGCGACTCTCCTGCCGGCAGCGGCTGCGATCGCGGCCGAGGCTGTGCCTGCCTGAGGATGGCCGATCAATACGGCGCACCTGCCGGTCTCAAGCTCAAAGGCGTTGGCGCCCTTAAGAATAACGTCGCCGCACTCGAGCTTCTGGGCCACGTCAAATATCTGCTTACCCTTTTGCCATACGCCGTCCACAATAACCACGTCGCCGGGGAAAAGCGGGTTGGCTTCGTCTTTTCCAGGCCCAAGAACAACGCCGCGGCGGAATCCACGTCGCGAAAAGCCCTCCAACTGCCCCAGCGACTTGAGAACCTCCTCCGCGACATAGCCGTTAGTGGTGCCGGCGACAATAACCAGCGTTCCCTTATGCAGAACCGGCATTACGGCGGGGTGCTTGAGCATCGCACGGGCGATGAGCCTTTTGCCCGCTGAGGGCGTCAGGGCAAACTGCTTGAGACATTCGAGCCTGTCGGTCATGTGGTTCTCCTCGTTCCGCTCTACGGGCGGCATTCTAACTGCTATTGAATCGGCTTTCCGCGTTTTTTTATAATGTCAAGCTGACGGGGACCGAGTCGTGCCGACCTGGCGACCGTGGGAGGGATGCATCCAAATGGCGAGGAATCTCAGAAAACGATTGGTTATCTCGGAATTCGGCTCGGAGTCCGACATCCGGCCGCTGGTGTGCCGTCTTGCGCAGGAACTGCATCTTGAAGGATGGGTCCGCTGCGAGTGGAGACAGGTAATCATCGAGGTTCAGGGAGCACAACAGGCCATCAATTCTCTGCTGCTTCGATTGCAGGACGAGATAGACTCCACAGGCGCCGGGACGCTGCAATGGGACATACCGCTTCAGGAAGAATCAGGCATCTTCCGCATGCTTCAGAATGGCAATGCATCGGCGGAGCTTGTTGATGTCGGAATCTGCGCCGATTGCGTCGCGGAACTGCACGATCCGGCCAACAGGCGGCACAATTACCCGTTCATCTCCTGCAACCAGTGCGGGCCGAGATATGCCCTGATGCGCCGCATCTCGGCCTCTCGCATGGATACGGCCATGTCCGGCTTCACCATGTGCGGCGAGTGCAGGAAGGAATACACAAACCCCGCTTCGCGCCGCTTCGGGCAGGAAACCATTTCGTGCAGCCGATGCGGACCGAAGCTGCGCCTGATCGATGGTGGCGGCGCCGACATCAGCACATCCAACGCGCTGGGCGAGGCGGCAAGGCTGCTGGCTTCCGGACGAATAGTCGCTATCAAGGCGACAGGCGGTTATTACCTTGCCTGCCGAGCAGACGACGATTACGCCGTCCGCCGGCTGAGGCGCAGAAAGAGGCGTGATTTCAAGCCCTTCACCGTCATGGTTCGGGATATGGCAGCAGCAAGGAGAATCTGCAACTTCACATCGGAAGAAGCGGCCGCCTGCCAGTCGCGTTACAGGCCGATCGTCATCATGGCCACAACGCAGACAATGCCCCGCCTGCCGATTCTCGGCGGGTCGATGAATCAACGAAGCCTCTACAGCCACATCGTCCTGTCGCGTCCGGCGGGCAGATGCGTGCGACTGGCTACGCCCGTGGCTGAAAGCCTTGCGGCCATAGGGGTTATGCTGCCGGCGTCGCCACTGCACGTGCTGCTGTTTGACAGTCTTGCAGAAGTGAAGAGCGGATCAACAGCAGCCTGGCCGCCGCCGCTTGTCATCACTCCGGGCAACTACAGCGACGAACCTCTGGCGACGGATGACGAATCGGCGCTGGTGATACTTGGCCCCGTTGCGGACGCCGTTTTGACGCATGATCTGCCGATAGAGCGGCCGATGGAACCGGCGGTTGTGACCGTGCTTAAGAATCAGCATCCGTCCATCATTCGCGGCGGGCTCGGAACAACGCCGGCCATGCTGGAGATTCCGTGGCTCGCGCCAGAGCATCCGATAGTTTTGGCCGTCGGCGCCGAGGCCGACAACGCACTCTGCCTGTTGCACAACAAGAACGCCATTCTTGGCGAGCACATCGGAGACCTGCGCGACGGTAGAACGTACAGGCATTTCATATCCACCGTGCGAAGAACCGAGGACTTCTTCGAGCAGATTCCGCGGATAGTCGCAGCCGACCTGGACGGCGACTACCTGTCCACCGAATACGCGATGCGAAGGTGGAGGGGCGAGGTGGTTGGCAGGTCGGGCGCATCGCTTGTGCGGGTGCAGCACCACCACGCACATGCGGTATCGTGCCTTGCCGACAACGCAGACGCCGGCCCGGCAGTGGCGATTGTCTGTGACAACGGCGGCAAAGGCGACGACGGGCATCAATGGGGCGCAGAGATCCTGCGCGTTGATTCCTGCGGCTTCGAGCGGCTGGGCCACCTGCGGTACACAACCTTGCCCGGCGGCATGGCAGCCATGCGCGAAATCTGGCGATCCGCCGTCGGCATTCTGCATGAATCGTTTGGACCGCCGTGCATCGATCACATCAGGGCTCGCCCGCTGAAAATCGCGGCCACAAGCCTCACCGGTGCAATGGAAATGCTGGAGCTTGGTTCGCACTGCATGATGTCCAGCGCGTTGGGCAGGCTGTTTGACGCGGCAGCGTGGCTCTGCGGCCTGGCCGTGGCCAACACCTATCCGGACGAGGCGATGCTCAAGCTTCAAGCCATAGCCGCCGACGGCGTCCGCGACGTCTATAGCTACAGCATCTCAAACGAGCGGCCGTTCGTGATGGACCCGCGGCCCATGATGGAAGCGATCGTAGGCGATCTTGCCAGCGCCGTCTCCCCGTCGCACGTGGCTGCGAAATTCCACAATACCGTTGCGCGTTTCCTGGCGGAAGCGGCAATCAAAGCCTGCCATTCCACCGGCATCAATACCGTCGTCATCAGCGGAGGCAGCTTCACGAACGTGTATCTGGCCTGGAAATTGACGCAGGAGCTCCGCGAACAAAACCTCAACGTCCTGCTGCACAAGGTTGTGCCCTGCGGCGACGGCGGGGTCGCCGTCGGGCAGGCGGTGGTGGCCGCATCGAGAGCGGGCAGATGAGCCGGCGATTCACAGAACCCGCCCGCGACCAGTTGGCGTCTTTCGCCGGCATGTGCAGACTTCTTTGACGGGCCGGTCTTTAGTAGACTGTCACACATGTGCGTCAAGCGAAAACAGCATTCCTGGCGGCTGCGGGTGTCTATTGCCGCGTTGGCATGTGTGGTTGGGATGCTGGCGGCGTTAGCGATGCTTCCTCACATCCAGGCTCGCATGTTGCTCAACAAGCTTGCGAGCGCGGATGCAAGCGTGCGTGCGGCGGCAATTGACGAAGGCTGCGAACTGGCGGCGCGGCGCCGGCAGGTTGTTGACGCTCTCAAGCATGCCCTGCACCATGATGATAATGATCTGCGGTTCGCTGGGGCGGCGGCCATACTTCGGGCGATTAATCAGTACGATCCCGGCGACGACACTGCAATCCTGGATCGCATGCACTGGGTGGCGCTGAACACCTCCTCCCCCGCCGCCGGCGCATCTCGTCGGCTTTTCGTTCATGACATCGTTCGAGGCGGCAGGGACAATAAATACGTGCGGCTCGCCCTCATGGCAGCGGCGACCGACGGCGGGGTGCAGGTTCGCAAGTCGGCGGCGCTGCTTGCGGCAAGGCTTGGGGACAGCGCCACCTTGAACGCACTGCTTAACGACACAAACGCCGACGTTCGCGCGGAGGCGGCTTTGTCGGCGGGGCTTGGCGGGAACAAAGAATCCATACTCGCGCTGGCGGCCATGCTTCAACACGAGGAGAACCCCCCCGCTCGCAGCGCATGCCTGCATGCGTTGATGCTTCTGCACTGGCCATCGGCAGGCAAGCACGCGGCCTCTGAGGCATGGCGACAATGGCGGGCAGGCGACATTGACGGTTTCGACAGGAGCATCAACACGCTGCTTCTGTGCGGCGACGAGCAGGCAGGCGATCTTGTTCTTGGGGTTCTTGCCGACGCGCGCCGCAATGAGGCCCTGCCGCCACCGTCCGCGCTGTCGGCAGCGGGAAAGCTTGGGCTTCGGCAGGCGGAACTGACTATCCGCCAGGTGTTGAGGCAGGCGGTCAATCCGCAGGAGGATCTGCTGCAATCGCATGTCATTGCCGCCATGCAGGCTGCAGAGGATTTGTCTTTGCCTGTTCTGCGCGAGGTGTATGACATCTGCCAAACCCTCTCCCCTCCCGATCACTCGCTGGTGTTTGTGCCCGCCTTGAGGCTGTTGGGAAAACAGATCCGCATTCCCCAGCCGCCCGGCGCTCCAACGCGCCAGGCGTGTCTGGATCTGCTGAGGTCATGGTCGCTGAATGATCCGCCACGACAGCACAGGGTTCAGATGTCGCTGGTCAGTGCAGCAGCAGCCGTTGCTTACTGGCTGGCCGAGCCGACCGGCACATTCATTAAACCCGTGCAAGTGGGCGATGACCTGGTTGTGAATTCCACCGACAGACGATCATCGGCCTGGGCAGTCCACGCGGCCCTGCAGCGGGGAACTTCGCTATCCGCCGATTACGTCGCCTGGCACATCGGCATCTCAGGGCAAAGCGAAGCGCTTGATCTGGGCATGAGCCTGCTGCCGCCGGCCCAGAATCCGCGAGCGAGCGCATCTGGCCCGGCGCCGAGGGTTTATTCGCCAGAGGCGCGTCACGCAGGCGCAATGCTGATCGCCATATCGGGGCGGCGCGATTCAACAAGAGCGATTGAGCGGATACAGAATCGGCTGACCGGCGGCGAAATCGGCATCAGGCCCGGCTTGAGGGACTATCACACCCTGACCTGCGCCTTGCACATCCTTGACGGCAGCAAAGGCCAGGCGGTTCGCGAACTGCTCACACAGGGGGCCTTTCCGGTTCGTCGTGTGGTCACATCGCTTTGCCTTGCCGGCGATATGTGGGCGCTGGACTGGATTCTTGGCGACGCCCAGAGCACGCCGAATGACGTGACGTGGCTGCTTCATAACGCCTCGACACACGAGATTCTCGCGGCCTGCGTGCCGGACCTGCCACAAATCGATGACTGGGCGTCGCATGGTCTTCGCTTGTGGCAGACCAGAATCATCACGTGCCACTACTTCATCAACAGGGAGAAGCTGCGATTCGCGTCAGCGCCATAGCATCGGCGGCCAGGGCGGCCGGCAGGATAGGCAGGACATGCGCTCTGCACGTCGTGGACCTGCTATTGCCCAGCGTTTGCGCCATCTGTGAAAGCCGGTGCGAGGCGGGCGATCAACTGTGCCCTGAATGCTGGACCAGGCTGCTTGGGGAGGTTTCCAAGCCGTGGTGTCCGCGGTGCGGCAGCACGCTGGGCGAGATGGTTCCCGCCAGAATGGACGGATGTGTTTCATGCCCCCAGCCGCTGCCGTGCTTCGAACAGGTTGTCAGGCTTGGGCCCTACGCAGGCCCGCTTGGAGCGCTCATCAGGGCGTGCAAGTTCTACAGGCAGGAACGGATGCTTGATCGCCTGGCGGCTATGCTAACAGAGGCGATTGCGGCAAGGCTGCCCAACGAGTTTTTCGATTTGATCATGCCCGCGCCGATGCACTGGCGGCGGCGGCTGAGCCGCGGAGAGGATCTTGCAAGGCGACTTTCGGCGTCGATCGCCGCCGGCCTGAAGCTTCCACTGGGACATGAGCTTGTTCGCATTCGCCACACGGCGCAGCAGGCGCGCCTGCCTCGAACGCGCCGGCTGACCAACGTCAAAGGCGCGTTTGCAGTCCGCGGGAAATCAACAATCGCCGGCGCAAGCATTGTGCTGGTGGATGATGTAACAACCACCGGCGCGACAGCCGACGAGGCATCACGAACCCTGCTCAAGGCAGGCGCAAGCAAGGTGACGCTTGCCGTGCTGGCCAAGGTGGATCCTGCAAGGGCCTATGCCTCAAGCGGAATCTAAAACATTCCGACGACGTTGCCGGTTTCGTCGAGATCGACGTCCATGAACGCCGGCCGGCTTGGCAGACCTGGCATGGTTCGCATTGCGCCCAGGAGCGGATAAAGGAAGCCTGCCCCCGCTGACGCTCGAACCTCTCGCACGGGAACAACAAAATCTCTGGGCACGCCCTTGAGGGTTGGATCGTGCGAGAGCGACAGATGAGTCTTGGCCATGCAGATTGGCAGTCGGCCCAGGCCGGCCCGCTCGTACGATTCGATCTGGCGAAGCGCCTCGGGCTCGAACTTCACGCCCGCAGCCAGGTAGACCTTCTTTGCGATAGTCTCGATCTTGTCCTTGATCGACATCTCGTCGGGATACAGCAGTTTGAAATCGGAAGGCTTGTCGCACGCGGCGACGACCGCCTCGGCCAGGTCAACGGCGCCCCTGCCGCCTCTTGCCCAGTGGTTGGACATGACGGCTGCCTCCGCCCCCGCCTGCTGGGCAACTTTGCTTGCCATGGCGACTTCACTGCGAGTATCGGTTGCGAATTCGTTGATGGCCACCACCACGGGAACGCCGAACATGCGGGCGATCTCGATGTGGCGCACCAGGTTGCAGAGGCCCTTCTCAAGCAGCGGCAGGTTCTCTGACTTGTATTCTTCCGGCAGCGGTTTGCCCGGAGTGACCTTCGGCCCGCCGCCGTGCATCTTCAGCGCGCGAATGGTCGCCACCAGCACGACGCAATTGGGGCGAAGGCCGCTGAGGCGGCACTTGATGTTCATGAACTTTTCCATGCCGATGTCGGCGGCGAATCCGCTTTCAGTCACGACATAATCGGCAAGTTTCAGCGCAATGCGATCGGCGACGATCGAGTTGTTTCCGTGGGCGATGTTTGCAAACGGGCCGGCATGCACAAAGGCCGGCTGACCTTCGAGCGTCTGCATCAGGTTGGGCTTGATGGCGTCTTTCATCAGAACCGTCATCGCGCCGGCGATTCCAAGATCCTCGGCGGTGACGGGCTCCCCGCGGCGGTTCATGGCAATAATGATTCTGCCAAGCCGCTTGCGCATGTCCTTGATATCCGCAGCCAGGGCAAGAATCGCCATGATTTCGCTGGCGACTGCGATGTCGAAACCGGTCTTGCGACGCGGGCCGTCCTGCCAATTGTCGCTGAGGCCCGTTTCGATAAAACGCAGGGCTGCGTCGTTGACGTCGACCACTCTTCGCCAGGTGATGGTGGATTCATCAATGTCCAGCCTGGGCAGGCCGGTCTTGGCCCATTCCTCAAGCCCCGTGTGCGCCTCGTGCTTGATTCTGGCGTCTATGGCTGCGGCAAGCAGGTTGTTCGCAATGGAGACGGCATGAAGGTCGCCGGTGAGGTGAAGGTTGAACTCCTCCATCGGAATGACCTGGCTGTAGCCGCCGCCGGCGGCGCCGCCCTTGATTCCGAATGTCGGACCCATTGATGGCTGGCGGATGCAAAGGAACGCGTTTCTTCCAATGCGTCCCAGACCCTGCGTCAAACCAACCGACGTGGTGGTTTTTCCTTCGCCAAGCGGCGTGGGAGTGATAGCGGTGACGTCTATGTACTTGCCGTCGGGCCGGTTGGCGAGGCGTTCAAGAATCTCCAGCTTCACCTTGGCCTTGACGTCGCCGTAGGGCTCAAGCTCGCATGGCAGAATTCCCGCTTTTCGGGCAATGCTCGTGATCTTTTTGGGTCTTGCAGCGCGCGAAATCTCGATATCCGACGGCACGTGCTTCCTGCGGCTCATACTCTCTCCTCGTTTCAGGGCCAGAAGCTGATGACCGCCCAGAGTATGGCGCCAAGAACCACCAGTCCGCCCAGCATGTATGCGAACAGCAGCAGCGACTCCAACCATATCCTTCGAACATCTTCGGCTCGAACAGTCTTATAGACAACCGCCACTGCCGCCAGCAGCGGCAGCAGCAGCCATAGCTGACCATAAGGCGGCAGGGTCATTGGGTATTTCAGAAGGTCGATCATCGCCTGACCACCTTTTGCCTGGTGCGCATCATGACCAGCATCACCACGTCGAATATGCAAAGCAGATTCAGCATGCCCGCCACCCCGCTGTACGCCCGGGCTATCACCTCTACAGGAGACACAAGCGCCAGGCCGCGTCGGGCCAGTTGCTCGTCTCGCAGGTCGCGGTACTGCTGGGCGGATGTGACGGGACCGATGTCCTTGTCAATTTTCTTCATGACTGACTGCTGCCATCGCCACGCGGTCAATCCGTGGCCGCCGGTCAACATCTCGGCGACAAACCACATGGGCTCTGCCTGACGGTCAACTGTCATTACGCCGCCCATAAGAATGCCCGACCAGAACGTGGCCGCGATGACCACGAATATGATTGCGCCTTTGACGCGGCTGCCGATAAACACGTGCCCCGCGCCTGGTATCAGCCAGGCCAGCGCCGCGGCCAGCAGCGTCTTGAACATGGTGTTGTTTTCCTTCGCCACCGGATCCTCATCAAACCATCGGCCCAGGCCGAATGGACAGGTAGTATAACCGCCGGGGCTCCATGACAATAGTGTGATAGAAAAAACGCGCCCGGCCGCGAGCCCGAATACCTAAATCCAATGGACTTTTTCACCTTCGCTGGTATCCTATCAGTCCGCCTCGCGCGGCCCCCCGACTGGTTTGATCTATCCTGACCCGTTAGGCCGCCGGGCATTACGTACAGGAGCTTTGCCTCATGAGCATTGTCGTCATGAAGTTCGGTGGCTCCAGCCTCGCCACTGCCGATAAGATTCGTGCAGCCGCGGCGCGGGCCATCGCCGCCCATAAGAAGGGCAAGCAGGTCGTCATGGTGGTCTCGGCCATGGGCGACAGCACCGACCACCTTGTGGACCTGGCCAACCAGGTGTCCAAGGATCCGCCCAAGCGCGAGCTTGACCAACTGCTGGCGACCGGCGAACAGGTCAGCATCTCTCTTATGGCGATGGCGCTGGAGAACATGGGAGTCAACGCCATCAGCTTCACTGCCGCCCAGATCGGCATGCTGACCGACGACGTTCATACAAAAGCCAGAATCAAGTCGATCAACGTCAAACGCATCAACGAGCAGTTGGATCAGGGCAGGATCGTCGTGGTTGCCGGCTTCCAGGGCGTCACCAGCGACGGCGCGATTACAACGCTTGGCAGAGGCGGAAGCAACGTAACCCTCGTCGCGATAGCGGCCGCGCTTGGCGCCGAGTGCGAAAACTTCACCGACGTCGACGGCATCTTCACCAGCGACCCGCGCATCGTGCCCAACGCTCGCAAGATCAACAGCATCAGCTACGAGGAAATGCTCGAACTGGCCAGCCTGGGCGCAAACGTCCTGCACAACAGGGCTGTGGAGTTCGCCAAGAAGTACAACGTCGCTATTCACGTTCGCAACAGCAATAACAACAGAAAAGGAACCATGATCGTGGCTGAATCGCAGGACATGGAACGCATTGTCGTCAGCGGCGCCGCCCTTAAAGATAAACTTGCCGGCGTTACGCTTCGCGGAGTCAGCAATCGCCCGGGCATCGCGGCCGAGATATTCCACACGCTTGCTAAGGCCAAGGTCGTGATCGACGATATCGTCCAGACGATCGCCGACGATAGAACCGCTAACATCTCCTTCACCGTTGACCTGGGCGAACTGAATGACGCAAAGAAGGTTGTCGAAGGCCTCTCGAAAAAGATCGGATGCCAAGTGGTTTACGAAGACCACCTGGCCAAGGTCAGCATCGTCGGCGTCGGAATGAGAGTTCACACCGGAGTCGCCGAGAGAATGTTCTCGGCGCTTGCCGAGGCCAAGATCAACATTCACAAGATCACCACCAGCGAGATCAAGATCTCGTGCTTCATCGACCGCGAGAAAGGCAAGGAAGCGCTTCGACTTGTGCATGACGCGTTCAACCTCGGCGGCAAAAAGAGCGCCGGCAAGTAGCCGGCGATAGCCATGGCCAGGCGCGCCACTAACATGCGCATGTCCGCTTCAGCGCGGCGAAGCCGCTATATCGCCAGAAAAGCCGTCCTGCTTCTGATGGCGATTGCCGCAGCCGCCATTCTGGCGACCCTCGACAAGGGCGGCGTCTTCGGCAAACGACGCGGCAGCGATTGGAGCGTCTACCACAATAAGACGTTCCATGTTGTTCGCGTTGTCGACGGCGACACGATTCTTCTGGCGGCGCCCGATGGCGATTCCAGTACGACGACCGTTCGCCTGTGGGGAGTGGACACGCCCGAGACCGTCAAACCCGATCATCCCGTTGAGCATTTCGGACCCCAGGCCAGCCGATTCACCACAAAACTTGTCGCCGACGAAATGGTGCGAATCGAACTGGAACGAAACACGCGCGACAAATACGGCCGACTGCTTGCGTTTGTCTATCTTCCCGATGGAAGAATGCTCAACAGGGTGCTGATCGAGCAGGGCTATGGATACGCCGACCCCAGATTCGAGCATTCGCACAAGGACGAATTCCACAGGCTGCACGTGCAGGCAAAGGCCGCGGGCGTGGGACTGTGGAAAGACGTTTCGACCAGCGACCTGCCGGACTACCTCAAGCGATAGGTCCCTTGCCCACTATGCGGATGGAGTTCTTGCCGCTTCGCTTGGCCTCAACGAGCGCCTCATCCGCCTTGCGAAGCAAATCGGCGCAGGTTCTGCCGTCCTTGGGATACGAAGCCAACCCGCCGGAAATGCTCAGCGTTCCCACTGCCGCGGGACCAAGCGAAGGAAATCTGTGACTGCTGACCGCCTGGCGGAATCGATTCGCCAGCACAATCGCGCTCTCGGGCGGACTGCTGCCGGCCTGCCTCGGCTGGGCGTCCCAGAACAGCACCGCAAATTCGTCGCCGCCGATCCGGGCCACTATGTCGTGAGCGCGGGTTGTCCGCCGCATTAACATCGCCGTTTCACGCAGTATCTCATCTCCGACGGCGTGGCCGTAGGCGTCGTTGTACTGCTTGAAATTGTCGATGTCGTACAACAGCAGCGTTACGCGGTGCTTGCCGCCGCGTCTGAGCACCTGCTCGGTCAGATGAAAGAAGTACCTGCGGTTATACGCGCCCGTAAGGTCGTCCGTAACCGCCAGGCGATGGAGCGCCGACGATCTCTGGGCTGCACGTTCCAGGCGGGATGCAACAATCTGAAGGTCTCTGGCAAAGGCGGCTTCGGTCTCCAGCATCGGCCGGGACAGACACAGCTTTCTACGCGGCTCGGATTCCATCGTCACCAGCACGGCCGAGGGATCGACCGACGCAGCCGAATCGAACCAGGCAGCATGTTCATCAAGACGCTGCTGGACGAGTTGTTCGAGCTTGAGTTCCAGCGAAGGCAGCATCCGGGCTGATTCGATCAGCGTTGCGACGTCATCCACCGACAATGACATCTCGTTCGACGGCTGGGGCTGGGGTTTGGGAAGCATCCTCGCCAGTTCCGGCCCGTCCAGCGGATAGAGCAGATAATCGTCCAGCGGCCAGTCTTTAAGCGCGGAGATCTGCCCCTCTGCATCCGGGCGGCACAGGCCCACGAGCTTGGACGCCGGTTGAAGTCTTCTGGCTGCGCGACAAAAGCCTTCGAAATCGGGTCCAGGCCCCCAGAGCATCACGAGCGGCCAGTTGTGCCTGGCCATTTCGCCCAGGGCGTCATACGGGTCGGCCACTGCCCGGATGCGAGCATCGGGCGCGTGGTCAAGAAATCCGCGTTGCACGTCCTTGCCCGCTACAAGAAGCACGTCGGCGGCAGTCACTGCTCATCCCCCAAAAGGGCGGCCAGCTCATCCGCGGACAGCAGATTCCGCGTGTTTTCAGAAGCGTACTGGTCTTGTTGCTGCCCAGCGGGTTGGGGTTTGGGCTCAAGGGGCCGCCGGTGTGCGGGAACGGCTGCGGGCTTTGCCGGCCCGGCCTGGGGTTTGGGTTGAGGCTCCTGGGGCTGGGGCGCGGGCGGCTCGGGCTGGGACGGCGCGGGGGCTTGCACAGCCGGCTTGACCACGCCCGCCAGTGCCGCCGGCAGCGCCGCCCTGCTGACCAGCAGCACGCCGTTGAGGTCTTCCACGGTCAGGCCCGGCGGGATTGCGCCAACGCCGAAAATCCGAACATGGTTGGATCGTGCGATGTCCAGCAGGCGAAGGTGACGCGGGCCAAGCAGGCGAAGATCGGCAACAAGGGCCGACACAGGCCCTGCCAGCAGTTCCGCTACTGCTTCATAGGCGCTGGACACGCGAACGCAGCAGGCGACAGGGCCGAGGTCGCTCCATGAATCGGCGCCGGCAAGGGCGTCCGAAGACAGAACAACCACCCTCCCTGTCGGGATGTCACTACTGCAATTCACGAAATGCCCTGCCTCCTCTGGCGTTTCAAGTATCTAGATTACCGCAAAATTCCAGATTCGACAAGACGCATTCCGGGCGACTATTTCGCCCCCACCGCCAGAATCGCCTCCAGATCGCCCGGCAGATGGGCCAGATCGCTTGCGGTCCAGTCCGCACCCGAGGCAGCGAGTTGTTCGGAATCGAAACTGCTTGTTATGCCCAGGCACATGGCCCCTGCCGCCTTCGCCGCCTTGCATCCGTTGTTGGCGTCTTCGATGACAAGGCAGTTGGCGGGGCATATGCCGATTTTCTTGGCAGCCATCAGGAAGCATTGCGGGTCCGGCTTGTGCCTGGAAACGTCGCTGCCGGTGACAACCGCGTCGAACGTCTCGTGCGGCAGGCCGATCTCGGCCAGGTTGCCGTTGACCTTCATCGTATCCGCAGCCGACGCCACCGCCAGCTTTATGCCTTTGGCGCGGCATTTCAATATGAACTCGCTCACGCCCGGCAGTGCCTTAAGGCGATTGCGGATGACCTCAAGATAAAGCTCGTACGTGAAGACCTTGTCTTCCGGCAGCTTGATCTGCACGCCGTATTTCTCTGCCACGCCGCCGAGGTATCTGTTCTCTCCGCTGCCGACAAAAGGCAGAAAATCCTCCGCCCTCACCTGCACACCATGCCTGCGTTTGAACATCTCGATCGCCGCCTCGCAGATGAAGCGTTCCGAGTCGCACAGCACGCCGTCCATATCAAATATCACGCCGGTTATTCCGGTTGAGCAATTCATAATCAGATCCTGATGTAATAGCCTCAAAGGATGAAGGGCGGATTTTAGAATGCTTTCCCTGAAGCATCAACCTTAGGCGCAGGCAGTAGCAGCCGGCTCGGGCGCTAACGTGCCCAGGAGCACCGAAGGCGCACGATATGACAGCCCGGGGCAACGCCCTGGGGATGCCGTTCTCACCCAGCCTTCAAGCCCTGAAAGGGCGTGATAGATCCGCCCTTGACTATCGGGGACACCATACAGGTTCTTGTGTCGTGGAATCCTTACTGCAAGGCTGCTCCATTTGGTGTCGCGCGTAAACACTTATCCCATAATCACTTGCAAATTTGGTGTCGTCCTGTGGCCATTGCCGTTCGCTACCGCTCACGCTATGGGGGGGACGATTCCCAGCCTTCGTAACCTCAGGCAACACCATCTGGCGCCGTTGGGCCTGGAGGTGGGCTTGCTCCATTTGGTGTCGCGCATAAGTCGTGATTGTGCAGCGACTTGCAATTTTGGTGTCGTTTTTTGGCCCCATCGCGTCGGCGCTGTGCCCGCGATCGCCGGGGCGGGGCCTCTGTACCGCTCCGCACAACTGCAACTCCATCTTGTGATGTGCGGCAGGAGCCTTGTAAACTGCGTGAAGCCCCGGCCTCGGCGTGCATGAGAGAGATTGAGCCTGATTATGCATATCCAACAGGGATACGCGGCTGCGGTGGCAAATGTTGCTCGTGCCGCCCTGCCTTTTCTCGTCGGCCATGGTCACTTCCCTCAGAAGATTCGGACTTTGGACCGGTATTATACCGCGCCGTCCGTGGGCAGTCCATGGGTATGTGAACATTTATGCCAGGATAAGCAACATCGCTCCGCGTTATAACACATCTCTATTCAAGCCGGGGGGCAACGGATTCCGAGCGAAACATGTATGGTGTCCCCAATGGTCTCCCCAATGGTCCATATTTCGCCCTTTCAGGGCTTAATGGATTCGACGGTCTGGGATCCCAGGGCT
>JAAYCO010000008.1 GCA_012729725.1 Planctomycetota bacterium | reverse complement strand
GACATTCTGGTCAATAACGCCCGTGTGGACCCTTACAGCCGCCAGCCCGATACGTCGGACAGCGACTGGTGGGATCGGGTCATTCAGATCAATCTCAAAGGAACGTATCTTTGCAGCCAGGCGTTTTTTGAACAAGCCAAAGGGCGCCGCTGGGGCCGTATCGTTAATGTCTCGTCGGTAAGATCGTTCATCCCCGCCGAGATGCATATGATCGCGTACGGCGTATCGAAAGTGGGCATGCACGCCCTGACGCGAGCGTTTGCGCAGAACGGAGCGCCCTACGGAATTACGGCCAATACCGTGGCGCCGGGCGTTGTCGCCACCGAGAACATGGATAAACGCCTGGGCGTCGAGATGAAGAAGACCGAGATGGCCAAGGTCCCGCTCGGACGCCCTGGAACTTGCGACGAGATGGCCGACGGCGTGCTGTTTGTGATCAAGAACGGATATGTCACCGGCGAAACCATAAACATCAACGGCGGAATGTATTACGCGCCATAGCCTTGACACCCAGCTCTGATAAAACTTGCAGACGGCTGCGGCGAGACACGCCCATCGTCGCAGCCGCCTGCCCCCACAATTATGCCGCCTTCTGCTCGGGCTTCTCCTCGGGCGGAGTGATCACCAGGTCCTGAGTGGTCTCAACCACCGTTGTCGGCTGGGGCTCTTGTCTTCCGGAAGCCACTGCCTTCTTGGTGGCTTCCTCGATCTTCTCGCCCGCTTCCTCGCCGGCCTTGACCCCTTGTTCCAACGCCTCCTCGCCGACTTCTCCCAGCGTGCGCTTCTCGGCGCGTGACGCCGGGAACAGGCTGCCCAAGACCACCCCTGCCGCCATCGTGGCGAAACCCGTCACCAGCGGATGCTCCCGCAGCGACTGCCATGCGTCGTGCGAACTCTGGCGGAGTTTGCTCTTTGCCCGCTGCGCCGCCTCGCCGACGCGTTCCTTCGCCTGGCCGGCCTGGCGCTTGGCCTTGCCGGAGATCTTTTCGCCTTCGTCGGCCATTTCTTCGTATTCCTCGCCCATCTGCTCTCGCCACTTGCCGACCTTACGCGAGGCTTCGGAGGCGACTTCCTTCACGCGTTCCCTGGCAGCCTTGATTCGCCCGCTTTCGCTGGACGCCGCCTTGCCCTCAGGCCCGTGCGATAACAGCCACGTCAGCCCCCCGGCAGCGCTCGTAAGCCCCACTGCCGAGACAATCGAGGCCACCGGGTTGTTGCGTATCGTCCGCCCCGCATCCGACTGGCGAACCTGGTACACCACGGCGTCCTGAATGCGATGAACCAACGTCTTCGGCTCCAGCCGACGCTCAAGGGCATCGATCGTGCGATCGAGTTCGGCGCGGGTTATCTCGACCTCGCGGCGCATTTCGCTGCTGCTTCGCGTCTTGTCTATCTGACCTTGTGTTCGAGCCATTCTTTGTTCTCCCGCATTGTTTGAACCGTCTGCTCCGGCTCTGGACTTGTCTTCTTAATAGTCGCCGCGGCCTTGCGGATCATGATGTATCCCACCGCGCCGATAACGACACCCACTATCAACGCCGAGAGCCACAGCGCGTGATACCACGCCATGCCCATGTGCAGCGCCACCGTCAGGCCCGCAACGGCGGCAGCCACCAGCGACAGAAAACCCGCATACGCCACCGCCCCGCCAATGCCGATATACGCCGAATTGCGGGCATACACCTTGGCCTTCTCGGTCATCTCGGTCTTGGCAAGCTCGATCTCCTGCCTTATCAGCAGCATCGACTTGCGGGACAGGTCGCGCAACAGATCGACGGTGCTGCGCTGATCAAG
>JAAYCO010000075.1 GCA_012729725.1 Planctomycetota bacterium | reverse complement strand
CCGTAGAAGGCCCTTCGCTGGAAGTCCATGACCTCGTCGTATTCCAGCAGGTTTTTGCGGATTTCGAAGTTGCGCTCTTCGACCTTTCGCTGGGCGCGTTCGACGCCCTTCGAGACCCGCCGGTCTTCGATTGCCATGTCGCCCTGAAGGCCCAGCCAGCCCAGCACCTTGAGCGTCCATTCGCCGGCGAAGATCGCCATCAGGTCGTCGCGCAGAGACAGGAAGAACCTGCTCGATCCGGGGTCGCCCTGCCTGCCGGATCGGCCCCGCAACTGGTTGTCGATTCGTCTTGCCTCGTGGCGTTCGGTGCCCACGATGTGCAGGCCGCACGGAACAACTTCGCGGCACTTGCTTCTGCCTCGCGCGGGGAAGTCGGGGTCGAGTTTCGGTTTGAAGCAGTGGGCGCAATTCGTGGCCGGGTCATACTGCGGGCAGAAGATGCAGCACTTGTTCGATCCGGAGGGAAAGAGCGCTTCTGGCTGCACGCCAAGTTCGGCGAGTTTCTCGGCGGAGGGAACCCTGCAATTATGCCACACGACGCCTTCGCCCAGCTTGATGTCAACGCCTCGACCTGCCATGTTGGTGGCGATGGTGACGGTTCCGACCATCTGGTCGGAGTCTTTCTTGAGGGCTCTGCGCTGGCCTGCGTGCAGGACGATCTGAGCTTCGCGGGTTGCGTTTTCCGGCCGGGCGTTTAGCACCTGGTGCTCTATGCCAAACCGCCGCACCAGCATGTCGCTGAGCTTCTCGGACTTCTCGATGCTTGTGGTTCCCACCAGCACGGGGCGGCCCATCTTGCTGTACGTGTTCACTTCCTCGGCGATGGCGCTGAACTTGGCCTCGACCTCGCCGAAAATGCGGTCGTTGTGATCGATGCGGTTAACGGGCCGGTGAGTGGGCACGGATACGACGTCGAGCTTGTATATCTTGAGGAACTCGCCCGCCTCGGTCATTGCCGTGCCGGTCATGCCCGCCAGGCGCTTGTAGAGCTTGAAGAAGTTCTGGTAGGTAATCGTGGCCATGGTCTGGTTTTCGTCCTTGATGGGGACGCGTTCCTTGGCATCGGCGGCCTGATGCAGACCGTCGGACCATTCCCTGCCTTCGAGCAACCTGCCGGTGAATTCGTCAACGATGACAACCTTGCCGTCCTGGACGACGTAGTCCTTGTCTTTCTCGAAGACAAGATGGGCTCGCAGCGCCTGCTCCATCAGGTGCGGCCACTCCATGTTGGCGCCCACATAGAAGCTTCCGACGCCGGCGATTTCCTGTGCGGCGGCGACGCCTTCGTGAGTCATGTGGACGGACTTCTTGTCCATCTCGACTTCGTAATGGCGCGTCAGCGATTCAAGCTTTGCCTCTGCCTGCTGAAGCTCGTTCTGCGCCTGCGTGAGGCGGCGGCGGGCCTTGTCGGCGTCGTCGCCCTTGCCCTTTCCGCTCTCGCCACCGAGGGCCTTGATTTCGCGCTTGAGCGCCTCGACCTGGCGGTTGGCCTGGTCCCAGGGCCGGTTGCGGGCGATAAGCTCGCGAGCGACGGCGTCGGCCTTGCGGAAGCGATCGGTCTGGCCGTACGCCGGGCCGGAGATGATCAGCGGCGTGCGGGCCTCGTCGATGAGGATGCTGTCAACCTCGTCGATAATCGCGAAGTCCAGCGGGCCCTGCACCTGCTCGGCCAGGGAGGTCTTCATGTTGTCGCGAAGGTAATCGAAGCCGAACTCGCTGTTGGTTCCGTAGGTGACGTTGCACGAGTATGACGCCTTGCGGTCCTTGGCGCCCTCTCCGTAAGCGGGCATGTCGCTGGTGATATACCCGACCGTTACGCCCAGGCGCTCAAACACCTGGCGGGCGAGATCAGCGTCGCGCTTGACGAGGTAATCGTTGGTGGTGACAACGTGAACGTGCATGCCTTCGAGCACGGCGAGGTAAATCGCCGGATAGCACGCGAATGTTTTGCCTTCGCCGGTGGCCTCTTCGGCGATCCATCCTTCGTGCAGAATCATGCCGGCGACAAGCTGCACGTCGAAATGACGTATGTTTATCGCTCGCCTTGATGCCTCGCGCACCGTCGCGAATGCCTCGGGCAGGACATCTCCAACGCCAGCCCCGCCGGCGAGTCTGCCCTTGAGCATCGCGGTTTGGGCGAGCAGTTCCTCGTCGCTCATCGCCCGCATGCGGTCTTCAAGCGGGTTGATTTTTCCGCGGACCGTCGCGATGCGAGCGCGTACTATGCGTTCATTGCGGCTGCCGCCGATCAACTTCAGAAATATTCGTCCTGGCAATCCAAGCATTGTTGACTACCCGCCTATCAAGCTAATACGTTCGATCACGTGCGCAGTTTGCAAAGTATCGCACAGCCGAGACTTGATCGTCAAGAAGCAGAACCGCCTGCGCCAACCCCAAGCCGTTGTATTCGCAACGCGGGATGGTTAGTCTGGCGGCATGGCTTCCAATGACGACAGACGATTGCGTCCCATATGCGTTTTCGATTCAGGCCTCGGCGGGCTGACGGTCGTGCGGGAACTGGCCGGCGCCCTTCCGGGAGAAGACATCATATACCTTGGCGACACTGCACGCGTGCCCTACGGCATAAAATCTCCCGAAACCATCCGCAGGTTCGCTTGCGAAGACGCCGCGTTTCTGCTGCGATTCAATCCCAAGATGCTCGTGGTGGCGTGCAACACCGCGTCGGCTGCCGCCGTGGATGCACTGGTGGCCATGAGCCCCGTTCCGGTAATTGACATGATCCGCCCCGGCGCTGCGGCCGCGTGCGAGGCAGCGAATGGAAGCCTCATCGGCGTTGTCGGCACCGAGGCGACCGTGCGAAGCAAGGCGTACGAACGCGCGATCGAGGCATGCAGGCCCGGCTCGCGGGTGTGCTCGGTTCCTTGCCCGCTGCTTGTGCCGATAGTCGAGGAAGGCAGAGACGCCGACGATCCGATAGTCACGCACGTGCTGTGCGATTACCTTCGCGACATGCAGCGCCGCCGGCCGGGGGCGCTGATCCTTGGCTGCACGCACTATCCGCTGCTTTGGGATGCCATCGCCAAGCTCATGGGCCCGGATGTGCGCCTGATAAACAGCGGCCTGGCTGCCGCAAGGCAGGCCCAGCAAATGCTCGACGCGCAGGGCGAACTCAACCCGCGTTCATCGCTCGGCGCGCTGCGATGCTTCACCACAGACAATCCCGAAAGGTTTGCAGTGCTGGGAAAGCGATTCGGCGGCAGGGATCTGACTTCGGTTGCCTACGTGGGGACGGACGAGCTTGAAGGCGGCCCGCGTTAGTTTAGGCCTGCGATTCGTGATGCCTCTTGCGCTTCGGCGGGCGCTGAAGCATGATCTTCTTGATTTCTTCCAGTATCTCGGCGGGTTCGCACATTCTTCCTTCGCCGGTCGTGCCGCAGGCGAGCCTTCCGTTTGACGGCCCGATGAAGTGGAACCCCCACTCTCGCAGGCGCGCGACGTTGGCCTGCGTGGCGGGCGCGTTCCACATGCGGGTGTTCATGGCAGGGGCGATAAGCACGGGGCACTCGCCGGTGGACGACAGCGCCAGGCTGCTGATGAGGTCGTCGGCGATTCCCGTAGCCATCTTCGCCATGATGTCGGCAGTGGCTGGGGCGACGATCATCAGGTCCGCCAGTTCGGTCAGCGAGATGTGCCCGCTTTCGTACTTTCTGGTCCCCTGCCAGAGGCTGCGATAGACCGCCCTGGAGGTGACTGTTTGCAGCGTCAGTGGCGTGATGAACCGCCGCGCGGCGCTGGTCATGGCGACGCTGACGCCGCAGCCCGCCTGAACGAGCTTGCTGGCCAGGTCCGCCGACTTGTAGCAGGCGATGCCTCCGGTGAGGCACAGCAACACTTCGTAATGTGTCAGCGGCTTGTCGCTCTGCATGGCGTCGCTCCTTAAGATCGCTGCCGGCTTGCGAGCCCGGGGGCTACTTAAGCTTAGACGGCTCGACTATGTCCGAGTGCTCGTAATCGATGCTGATTTTGTCTTCCAGGATTTCCTGGATGACCAATTCCATGTCGGTCATGCCTCGCTTGCGTTCGACGAGCGGACGCGACCCCTGCATGATTTCGAGCATGCGCTTCTGAATCAGGGCGGTAAGCTTGAACTTTCCGCCGACCTTGTTGACGATTTCTTCGCTCTTGAGTGCCTCTATCATTTCGACTCCTGTACGATTTGCAGCATCTGCGTTACCGCCTGCTCCAGATCGTCATTAATAATCCTGTGATTATATACGCCGCTGGCGATTGCGGCCTCTATTTCTTTCCGCGCCTCGCCCAGCCTTCTGGCGAGCGACTGCTCATCTTCGCTGCCTCGCCCCGCAAGGCGATGCTTCAACGCCACGTCGCCGGGGGGCAGAACCAGCACATACTCGGCCTGCTTGAGCTTGCGAGCCACCTGCAGCCCGCCCTGTATGTCGATCTCCAGCACGATGGTCCGCCCCGCCTGGATGGCGCGATTCACCTCGGCCAGCGGCGTGCCGTAGAACTGGCCGAAGACCTCAGCCCATTCAAGCAGCTCGCCGTTTTCGATCATGCGCTCGAACGTCGGGCGATCAACAAAGCGATAGTCCTTGCCGTCGACCTCGCCGGCCCTTGGCTTGCGAGTGGTGGCCGATACGCTGTATCCCGCTCCGCTCCGCGCGATGACTTCCTTGACGATGGTGCTTTTGCCAACGCCTGACGGTCCACTGACGACAACAACCCTTCCCTTTGAAGCGGCGCTACTCAACGTTCTGCACCTGTTCCTTGATGCGGTCGATCGCCGTCTTGATGTCCACCACAAGCATGGCTATGGCGGCGTCGGAGGCCTTCGAGCCTATCGTGTTGGCCTCACGCAGCATCTCCTGGGCGATGAAGTCCATCTTCCTTCCGGAAGGTTCGGGCGAATCCATCGTCTTGAGGAACTGCTCGACGTGGCTGCGAAGGCGGGAAATTTCCTCGGCTATGTCGCATCGCTCGGCGAAGAGGGCCACTTCCCTTGCAAGCACGTCGTTGTCCAGATCGATCTTTCCGGCGTTGGTCAGATCCTTCACGCGGTTGGCCAGTCGCTCGTGGTAGTCCAGAACAACCTGCGGCGAACGCTGGGCGACGAGAGCGAGCTTCTCAAGAATAATCGACGACTGGGCCACGAGATCTTTGCCAAGGGCCTTGCCTTCCTCCTCGCGCATTCGCACCATTTCGCCGAGGGCCTGGCGAACAAGGTCCATAAGCTCTTCCCGCGACTCGTGCAGGATGTCGTCGAGCGGGGCCGTTTCGCACACGCCGGGCAGCAGCAGCATCGAGCCGATGTCGATGCGAAGCGTCGGGTTGGCGTCGACCTCGATAATCTTGAGTTGTTCAAGGTATCGCGAGAGGACGTTGGTGTTGACGACGCCGGCTGCTCGATCCTCGGTCAATTTCATCTTCAGCGACAGGGTGACGGTTCCCCTGGTTGCCGCCTGACGCAGAATCCGTTCGATCTCGCTTTCGGCGGATGACCAGGAATCGGGCAGCTTGATCGACGCCTTGAAATAGCGGTTATTGACGGATCGCACTTCCACGTCATATTCAGCGCCGCTTATTTGAGCGTGCGACGCGCCATAGCCCGTCATGGATCTCAACATGGAAGTCTCCAGAAGGTTATTCGCCCGCGGGCGCGGTGGCCGGGGCGGTTGTGGGCTCAGTGGCCGGCGCCGTTGCGGTCGCAGGCGCCTCCGGCGTCCGCGATTCGCCCTCGGCGGGCAGTTGCACGGTCGTCTGATGCTGTTCAACCTTGTTCTTGTAGACCAGGGTTGTAAGCACGCCAAGAATCAGGAACAGTCCCGTCAGGACAATCGTGACCCAGGTGAACACGTCGCCGGTCCTCGCGCCGAAGGCGGAAGAGGCAGCCCCGCCGCCGCCAAGCGCGGCGCCCAGCCCGCCACCACGACCCTTCTGAAGAAGAACCACGATGACCAGCAGAATGCAAATGACCGTGAACAGCGTAGCCAGAAAAATTTCCATTTTGTTTCTATCTCCGGGCCGGTTACTTTCCGGCGTTGACGATACCGGCGAAGTCGGCGGCCTTCAAGCTTGCTCCACCCACCAGCGCGCCGTCGATGTCGGGCCGGCCCAGCAGATCGGCGGCGTTCGACGCCTTCACCGACCCGCCGTACTGAATGCGGACAGCCTCCGCCACCGTCTTGTCATACATGTTTACGAGCAATCCGCGGATCATGGCGTGAACTTCCTGCGCCTGCTCGGGCGTTGCGGTCTTGCCGGTGCCAATGGCCCAGACCGGCTCGTAGGCCACCGTGACCTTCAGCATGTCAGTCGCCGAAACGCCTTCCAGGCCCACTTGCACCTGTCGGCGGACAACTTCCATGGTCTGATCGGCCTCGCGCTCGGCCAGAAGCTCGCCCACGCAGAAGATCGGAAGCAGACCATCCGAGATGGCCTTGAGCATCTTGCGGTTGATGATCTCGTCGCTCTCGCCGATAACGTGCCGGCGTTCGCTGTGACCAAGAATGACGTACCTGCATCCGATGTCCTTGAGCATCGCGCCGCTTATCTCGCCGGTGAACGCGCCGTCGTTCTCATAGAACATGTTCTGCGCGCCCAGGGCGATCTTGCCGCCGCCGATGGCTTCCTTGACGGCCGGAAGATAAACGAAGGGCGGGCAGAGGGCCACGTCCACGGCGTCCTGGGCGCCGACAAGCGAGGCAACCTCCGACGCCAGCGCCTTGGCCGCCGCCAGCGAGGTGTTCATCTTCCAGTTTCCGGCTACGAATAACTTTCTGGCCATTTTCAATTCCTTTCAGTCGCCCAATGTCAGACTGCTTCCATCGCACGCGGAAAACTGCCCAGAATGTGCAGTTCACCGCAGTGCTCTCGCACCTCGGCAAGCGCCCGGGCGAAGCGTTCATCTTCGCAGTGGCCCTCGGCGTCGACGAAGAAGAAGTACTCCCAGTTGCGACGCTTCGACGGCCGAGTGTCGATGTTCGTCAAGTTGATCTCGTGCTTCGCGAACACGTTCAGCACGCTCACCAGCGCGCCCGCGCGGTGGGCGGTGGTGAAGATAAGCGCGGTCTTGTCGGCGCCGGTCCGCTTGGCGGGCGTCGCCGAGATGACGAAGAACCGCGTAATGTTGTTCGGGCTGTCCTCGATGTTCGCGAAGATAATCTTAAGCCCGTAAAGCTCCGCAGCCAACGTCGAACCGATGGCGGCGAGCCCCTGCTCGCTGGCGGCCATCTCGGCTGCCTTCGAACTGCTGGCGACGGGCAGAAGCTGAACCTCGTTGAAACTGCTCGAAAGCCAGTTGCGGCACTGCGCGAAGACTTCCGGCTTGGATGCGATAACCCTGATCTGCTCGGGGGCGCAACTGCCCAGCAGGTTGTGGTGAATCTTGACCATCACCTCGGCGCAGACATGCACGCTGGAGTTGATGAAACAATCCATCGTGTCAATGACGCCGCCTTCGAAGCTGTTCTCGATAGGCGCCAGGCCCAGGTCGCAATGCCCCCGGCTGACTTCGTCAAAAACCGCGCGGATGTCTGCAAGCGGGCGGTATTCCACCGATGCGCCGAACTTTCGCTGGCTGGCCAGGTGCGAGTAGCTTCCCTGCGGGCCGAGATACCCGATTCGCAGCGGGCGCTCCAGCACGAACGAACCGCTCATCAGCTCGCGGTATATCGCCTGAAGGGTGTTCTGCGGCAACGGCCCGTGGTTAAGCTCGGCTATGCGTTTGAGCACCGCCTGCTCTCTGTCGGGGGCGTAAATCGGCGTGCCGTCAACCTGTTTCGCCTTGCCAACCTGGATGACGACGCGCGCGCGCTCGTTGAGCAACTCGACGATGCGCCTGTCGAGGTCGTCAATGCTCTGCCTCAGGGCAGATAGCTCGGGCACGTTTTCGTTGTTCACGTCCATCCGATCAGTTTTGCGTCCCAGATGTCTATATCGCCCCCGAGACGGTTAAGATCGGTTTTTGTACCCGTAAATGCGGGCATGGTCAAGGACTTTTGGCCCCTGGGGCAAGGCCGAGGGCTGCCCTTTTGCAAAGATGCGCGACAGAAGGCGGCCGCATTCATTGTTCAATTCGGCCGATGGTTTGGTTAGACTTTCGCCATGATCATAACGATAGACGGCCCGGCGGGGTCGGGTAAAAGCACTGCCGCCAGAAATCTGGCAACCAGGCTGGGCATAGCCTTTCTGGACACCGGCGCAACCTACCGCGCCGTGACGTTAAAAGCGCTCGAAACCGGCATAGACCTTGCCGACGAAGATGCGCTTTGCGAGGTCGCCCGCAACTGCGATGTTTCCTTCGAGCCGGCGCCCCAGGGGCTGCGGGTGCTGCTCGAAGGCAGGGATGTTTCAACCGAGATACGAACTTCGCGCGTGTCGGAGATGTCGCGATACGCAGCCGCGTCGCCCAAGGTGCGAGAGGTGCTGGTGAATCTTCAGCGAAGGCTCGGCGCGGAACTCGGCAGCTTCGTCACCGAAGGTAGAGACCAGGGCACGGTTGTCTTTCCCCAGGCGAACCTGAAGGTTTACCTCGATGCCGACCCGGCCGTCCGCGCTCGGCGGCGGCACGCCGAGCTGGCGGCGGCAGGATACAAGGACAGCTATGAAAGCGTCCTGTCGGCGATAGCGGACCGCGACGCCCGCGACCGCGGAAGGGCCGTCGGCCCGCTTTCCAAGCCCAAGGACGCGGTCGTTATAGACACTTCCAACATGGAGATACAGCAAGTGGAAGAAATGCTGGTGCAGCTTGCGGAGGCCCTGCGTTGAACGGCCCGACGAGCTATCCAAACCCGCTCCTTGCCGGCTGGCGGTGCGGCGGCGACGGCATCCAGAGGACCAACCTGTGGTACAGGACGTTTCGGCACTTCTTCATCGGGACGGTCGGCACGTTCTTCAATCTGCGAGTCTACGAGCGGCGGTACGAGCCGGCCCGGGGCGGCGCGGTGTACATCTGCAATCATCAGAGCTTTCTGGACCCGATTCTTATGAGCCTTGCGCTTCGCCGGCCGATGAACTACATGGCCCGCGACAGCCTTTTCAAGTCGTGGGTTTTCGGCAACTTGATACGCAGGCTCAACGCCTTTCCCGTCCGGCGAAACTCGGCGGACACGGGTGCTCTAAAAGAAGCCATGCGCCGGCTCAAGGCGGGCGGCCAGGTGGTGCTCTTCGCCGAGGGCACTCGCAGCATCGACGGTAAAATCGCCCCGCTTCTGCCCGGCGTGGCGATGCTTGCGCAGCGAGCGGCAGCATGGGCTGTTCCGGTTGTGATTGAAGGGGCGGTTGACTGCTGGCCGCGCACCAGGCTGCTGCCCCGCCGAGGCACAATCGCCGTGCAGTACGGGCAGCCGATTCCGCGCGAGCAAATCGCGCACCTCTCGCCGGCCGAGTTCGTCAAGATGATGCACGGCAAGCTGGTGGATATCCAGAACGCCCTTCGGGTCCGCATGAACCGACCGCCTATCGAGTACGACCCGAAGCAAGAATGAGATAAACGACATATTTTCCGGCGCCGTGTAATGTCTTTGCTTCTGCCGCTGTAGATCATTGCAGAACAAGGAGAAATTTATGAATCGCCACGCGGTTGTCATCGTCGCCGGTCTTCTTCTCGCCACCGGCCTGGTCAGTGCAGCAGGACTCGACGCCAGTAAGGTATCGCCCAACGCCCTGTGGGTGCTTCATGTCGACGTTGAGGGTGTGCTGGGCACGCAGGTGGGCGCGTACCTGCTTGGCAGAATCGAGGCCGAGCATTACCTCCACAAGCTCAACGAATTCATCAACTTCACCGGTTTCGATCCGAGGACGGACCTTTACAGCGTAACGCTCTGGGGCGTAGGCTATTCGCCGTCGCAGGGCGTTGCCGTCATCCAAGGCAATTGGGACGCCGAGAAGCTGATCGCCTTGGTTGCCGCCGACGGTTATCAGAAGTCCACCCACAAGGACCACGACGTTCACAGTTGGACGCAGAACCCCGAACACGCCAACGATGACGGCGTGCGGTGGGGTTCGTTCTGGGCTGAGGACGTTCTGCTTATCACGCAGAACCAGCAGTTGCTGCATGCTGCCCTCGACGCGCTGGACGCCAACGAGAAGGCTGCCCCGCAGGCAGCAGCCCCGGGCGCGTTTCTCGTCGTCGCCGCTGAGGATCTTCAGATACCCGCTGCCGCCAAGGCAAACAGCCTCAAGAACATCACCGCGGCCACCATCGAGCTTGGCGAAAGCCAAGGCACGCTGTTCTTCAAGGGTTCGGTAACGGCCACCAGCGAGACCGACGGGGCCGAATTCAGACAGATGCTCAACGGCATGCTCGCCTTCGCAAAGATGTCGCTTCGGCAAATGAGTCAGTCAGGACAGCCAGAGCCGGCATGGGCGCCGCTGGTGAACAATGTGACAATCGGCGGCGAGGGGGCGGTGGTCAAGCTTAGCGCCGAAATGGCGACAGCGAACGTGATCTCGTTCATCGAGGCCGCCGAAGAGGCCAAGCAGCTTGAAATCAAGGTCGAACAATAGCCCTTCCGACGATGAATCGTCAGGCCCGCTTTGCGATATGAGCGCGGAAGAACTGGCCAGGCGTTCGCAACTGGGCGGGGCGGAAGCGTTCAGGGTGCTCATGGACCGTCATATGGCGGTCCTTGAGCGCTTTCTGGCGAAACGTTGCGGCAGGCATGACATTGAAGATGTCCGCCAGGAAACGCTGTTGAAAGTTTGGACCAATTTAGATAGATATGATTTTCATAGGCCCTTCGCCCCTTGGCTGTTCACCGTGGCCAGGAACGTAGCCCTGAACAGTTTCAACGCCGGCAAGCGGCGGCTTCAACCGTCGCGGGAGGCAGAGGTTGAAGATGTTCCGGCCGCTCAAGCGAAGACCGACGACGACGGGCCGTCGATCTGGCTGGCGGCGAAAGAGGCGCTTAACGAACGTCAGTACGGCGCGTTGTGGCTCAGGCACGGAATGGACATGCCCATCAGGCAGGTCGCCAAGGAAATGGGAATCAGCGAAAACCACGCAAGAGTGATGCTTTTCAGGGCCAGGCAGGTGCTGTTACGATGTCCCCAAATGCGGCAGTTTGTCGAAAGGCCGGATTGAACCAGAGGAATGACCATGTTGTGCCGAATCAGACAGTTTCAAATCTCCGCCGCCCTTGATAACGGGCGCGACGTGTCGCGCTCGCTTCGGCGGCACATCAACAAGTGCGACCGGTGCAGGGAATTCTGGCAGAATATCCTGCTGCTCGGGGCTGAATTGAGCGATCAGGCGGCGACTGTCGCCCATCGCCCGGCCTTTGCGCATCGCGTGGTTTGGCCACTGTGGCGGCCGGCGCTTGCGGCTGCGGCGATTATCATTGCGGCTGTCGCTTTGTGGGCTACGGTTTTCCGAAGCACCGGCGCCGACCCCGACGGGACCGCAGGCGTGCCAGTAGTGACTGCTCCCCCGCTGCGGCTCGACGGTCAGGAAACCATCGCCGTCGCGCAGATGTGCTTCACATCGCTCGAAGAAACCACGCGCCGCTCGATGCGAAGCGAACTGGATGGGCTTTCGACCGATCTTCAGTCGGCGGCAAAGGTGCTTGCCGGATACATTCCCCAACCAGCACGAACCAGGAACACGCAGTAAAACTACTGCAATTTCATCTGCTCCTTCAGTTCCTTGCTTATTCGCACCGCGCACCAGTCCTTGCCGCACATCGAACAATACTCGCTGTGGTCCTTGATATCCCTGGCCCTGATGGCTTTGGCGTTCTGCGAATCGAAGACCAGCTCGAACTGCTTCTGCCAGTCGAAGCTGGCGCGTGCATCCGAAACGCTGTCGTCCCAGTCTCGCGCGCCCGCGAGGCCGCGGGCCACATCGGCGGCATGAGCGGCGATCTTGTAAGCGATGCAGCCCTGCTTCACATCCTCGGGCGTGGGCAGCGCCAGATGCTCGGCGGGCGTCACATAACACAGGAAACTCGCCCCGTGGAACGCCGCTGCCGTTGCGCCGATCGCCGATGTGATGTGGTCGTAGCCGGGGAACGCATCGGTGACGATGGGGCCAAGCACGTAGAACGGCGCGCCGTCGCAGACGGTCTGCTGCCGCTTCATGTTCATCTCGATTTGATCGAACGGCACGTGGCCCGGACCTTCAACCATCGCCTGCACGCCGAACTTTCTGGCACGCTGCACCAGTTCGCCAAGGACGTCCAGCTCAGCGAACTGCGCGTCGTCGCTGGCGTCGGCCAGGCAGCCGGGACGCAAACCATCCCCAAGGCTGAATGCGACATCGTACTCGTGCATGATGCCGCTGATCTCGTCGAACAGATCGTACATGGGGTTCTGCCGGTTGTGATGCACCATCCACTTGGCCAGCAAGCTGCCGCCGCGAGAGACAATGCCCATCTTGCGCTTGCCGGCCAGCGGCAAATGCTTCCTGAGCAACCCCGCGTGTATCGTAAAGAAATCCACGCCCTGGGCAGCCTGTTTTCGCACGGTGTCGAGGATGTCCTTGTGCGTCAGGTCTTCGACCGACTTTCCGACGATCATCGAGTAGATCGGAACGGTTCCAATCGGCACAGCCGAGTTGGCGATCAGGTTGCATCGGATGGCGTCAAGGTCGCCGCCGGTGGAAAGATCCATCACCGCATCGGCGCCGAACTTAACGGCCCAGTTCAGTTTGACCAGTTCCTGCTGGCTGCAACTGCTGTCGGGCGATGCGCCGATGTTGGCGTTGATTTTGGTGGTCAGCGCCCTGCCGATGCCGCACGGGTCAAGCTTGATCGGGCCGCCGGCGCCTTCAACATGGCGTTTGTTGGCGGGGATAACCAGCCTTCCGGCTGCAAGTTCATCGCGGATTGTTTCGGCAGGCAGGTTTTCGCGCTGGGCCACCCGCTGCATCTGGGGCGAGATAACGCCCCGGCGGGCCTGTTCAAGCTGAGTCATGCAAGCACCTCTTTCAAAGCATACGCGGTGGTGAACACAAGCAACCGGCGATGAAAGCGGGACTTGCACTGCCGGTTTGCTTTCCTACGCGGCTCACCCCGCATGCGGGATTCACCGATCAGGTTCCAAGGGTCTTCTCAGTCCTTTCGGACGCCCCTAGCAAACCATGTGGAATAATACCCGCCGGACAGGCGGGGGGCAAGAATCTGCAGAACATGCACAGCAGATGGCGGCGGCTTAGGGCTCTTTGTCGGCGTTGGACTCGTCGTCCTCAGATGAGACAACAGACGACTTGGCGGCGCTCTTCTGGCGGAATTCCTTGAGCCGGTCGCGCAGTTGGGCAGCGTCTTCGTATCTTTCTTCGCGCACGGCCCTTTTGAGATCCTGGCGAATCCTGGCCGTCGGGTCCACAGGAAGGCGGCTTTCGATTTCCCTGGCCATCGCGCCCAGGATGACAAGTTCGCTGGTCTGTTCCACAGCGTGTTTTTCCATGCCGCCCTGGCGGTAAAACTCGCGGATTCGCTGCATTCCGGTGCGCACGGCGTACAGGGCCGCCCGGACGCTGCGTCCGCGGTACGCCTTCAGCGCCTGCGACCTGGTGTGCATCATCAGGACGTACGGGCGGTATTGCTCCATCTGTGCGCGGTCAGCTTCGCTGCCGGCGAATGCGGCGCAGAAGTCCATCACGCCGATGTTGTGCATCGTGTCGCGCTCGACGGCGTCGAAATCTTCAAGTATGAACATTGCCAGGTATCTGTGATAATACATCGACGCCTCGGCCCGCAGCAGCTCGCAGTTGCGATCGTCAACGGCGAAGCCTTCGTCGGTTCCGTGCTTGCGGCGGTAGACGGCAAGTTCGTTCTGGAAATGTTCAAGCAGCGATTCGCACTCGTAGGGTCGTTGACCGTCGGGCCGGCCGGCCACTTCCATCTGGTAGATGCCCAGGTCGAGGCGCAGCTGGATCTTGTCCTTGCCGTCGTCGCCGCGTATCCGCCTGGCGGTGACCTGCCCGGGCTCATACGGCCAATTTTTCAGTAGCTCGCTGATGTCCAGACTCATAAACGCCTCTGATCTAAGTCTAGCGAAACCACACGCCAAACACAATTCAGCCGGTAACTGAAAACGCCACCATCATTCGCCCCAAGGCTCGGCACGGCTGCTCTTCAATCCAGTCCGCCGGCCCGGGCTTTCCAATATGGTTGACTTTGACCGCCCCGGCGACAAGAATAGTAGCGTTGGAATTGCGTGCCCGTAGCTCAATTGGATAGAGCGTTGGCCTCCGGAGCCAAAGGTTACAGGTTCGACTCCTGTCGGGCATAGTCCGCCGCAGCCGGACTGTTCATCTGCCCATCAACGGCTTGATAACGTCAACTTGCACAACGGGTTGGTCCCGCCACGGCCATAGCAGGTTGGTCATTAACCTGACCGCCGAGTCGTGATTGTATCCTCGGATGTTGAACCCGCCTTCGCCAACAAGAGCGCCGGTGATGTCTTCAGGGCTGAAGACCACCGCAAGCCTGCCGTTCAACTGGCCGCCGATGAGCCTCGGCTCGCGCGACTTGTCGCCAAGCGCCTGGGCGTAGGCTCGGCGGAACGCAACGGACTCTATCTTCACCGGAAGGCTGTAAACGCTGTGGTCCGGCGAAACGGGCCCGGTTCTGTCGCACAGCGGCAGAATGTATTTGCGCACGCACTCGCTGAACTCGTTTCCGCCGCCTGCCGAGTCCACGACAAGTCTTCCGCCCAGGCGAAGGTACTCCGCCAGCGCCTCGCGCTGGACGTCGTCAAGCTCGAACGGTCCCGTGCCCGTCATCACGGCCACGTGATGCGAAGGGGCATGCAGGGCCGCGATCTCCACCTCTTGCACCACGAGTTTCGCCTGATGCAGGCGGGCAAGGTGCAGTTCAAGGCGGCGCATGGCCAGCGGTTCGGGGTTCCAGTTGCCATCGAACCTGATCCTGGCTGCGCGAATCGTCACTGTCGGCTCGAAATCGCCGACCTGGCCCCAGGAATCGCGGGAGGTCCTGTCGCGCATGCCCGCCTTGTCGGTCGAGAAGAAATGGATGTTGGTCACCAGTTCGAACCACGGGCGTGAGCCATCTTCGGCAAGTTGCAGCGCCAGCGAGAGTTCGCGCGGGCTGTGAACCAGCAGCAGCCGGACGCCGTTGTCCACAGCCAGAAGCCCGGGGCGAACCTCCGGGCGGAAATAGGCGGTGTAAAGCTGGTGGTTGTCATCCAGGCGCTTGAGAGGGAAATCCGGGAACAGCCGCCGGCTTAGCTTCTGCATGTCCAGCGTGAAGTCGCCGTTGTTAGCTGCCGATTCACTGAGGATGGTTCCGCCCTGCAGCACGTACGTGCGAAGCTTCTCGACCTGCTCGTCGCTCATCTCAAACGGACCCGCGCCGGAAATGTACAGAAGCGGAGCGTCGTGCAGATCGGCAAGATCCGACTGCGGATCAACCACCTGCCAACTGCCCTTGCTCTCGAAGTTCAGCGACATCCAGTGGACCAGGTTCGCCGCATCTCGCGGGCGGGCGTTCCATCGCCCGGCGTATTGCAGCTTGTTCATCAGGATTGGCTGGCCACCCTGGCCCAGGAACATCAACGCCAGCGAAGATTCCATAATGACTTGCGGGTAGTAGCCCCAACTGCCGTCGTCGTTCTGCCTTATGAGCAGTTCCCTGGCGCCCTCGTCGTACCAGTTTCTACCGCCGATGTACTTCCTTCCGCCGGCAAGCGCGAACCGCTTGATCGACAGGAGATACTGATACAGACGGTTGTGCCCGATGCCGGGATTCTCCGTCACGCTGAAATTGTCAACCAGCCACTTCGTGCCGGCGCTGATGTGCTTGTCCTGCCCGGTGGGCCTGCCGGCGAGAATTTCTTCGCGCTGCACGTAATCGCGGCATATCAGCAGCGAGGCAAGCGCCCCTGCCGTCATGGATCCGTAACTCCGCGCGCCCCTTGCCTCGCGCATCCTGTACGCCCATCCGCCGTCGCCCTGCTGCTGGGAAACCCAGTAGCGCTCGACCTTTCGCCAGAAATCCTGCGGCAGTTGGATGCCCCTTCCCGCGGCCGCCGCCAAGGCCATCATCGCCATCTGCGTGTTGAGATTGTCGCTGACCTGCTCGCCGTCGGCGCCAGACAACATGCCGTAGCCGCCCTGTTCGTCGCACGCGCCTCGCAGCCAGTCAACATCCTTGCGAAGAAGGGGAATGGCGACGGTTTCATCGGCAATCTGCGCCATAGCGCAGGCGCGAAAAGAGACGCCGATGGTCGTCTTGAGATTCGCCTTGTTGAGAAACGCTATCGCCCGCGCGAGCGTCTTCTCGGATGGATCGACGCCCGCGGAAATCAGCGCGTAAACCGCGGCCGCGGTTCTTTCGCCGTAACGAAGATCGTCTACGGCTGGCTCGTCGCGCACCGCGCCGTCATCGTCGATGGACGAGAGCAGGAAAGCCCTGCCCTTTTCGATTGCGCGGCCCACATCGCCCGCGCCGGGCCATGCGCCGGCCGGGGCGGCGATCAGCGCCTGCTGCATGCAGATGATGCATGCCGCGACGGATGCAATGTTACGCCACCACTTCACGCAGCCAAGAATACAGCGTTTACTGCGCCCGCCACAACATCATTATGCGGGGCGAGGCCATCGGATCGAGCGCCTTGAGGTTCAGCCCGGCGGATGCTTCGGAGGCGAACAGATCGCGCAGTCCGGCCTGGCGGGAATAGCGCGTCACCTGCGGCCGGCTCAGATTGGCCAACTGGGCGGCAAGGGCATAGGCGTCGCCGGCGTAGCCGATTTTGTCGATCAGGCCAAGTTTCAGCGCCTCGTCGGCCAAAAAGACCTGACCGTTCAGCGGCGACTGGCCGCCCTTGGGCGCCTCGCCGTTGACGTTCAGACGAGAGCCCCTGCCCTCGCGGACGATGCTCTCGAACCTGGCCTGGAACGAGTCAAGTATCTTCGTTATGTCCGCCAGAACCTTCTCGCTGGGGGGTTCGACGGCGTTGAAGTGGCGGGCCTTCCATTCCTGCGAATCGGTGGAGCGCATGGTGATCACGTCCACGCCGATCTTGTCCAGCAGGCCGTTGATGACGGGCCACATCGCGATCACGCCGATGCTTCCGGTGATGGTCGCGGGTTCGGCGAAAATGGAATCGGCGGGCGCGGAGACATAATACCCCCCGCTGGCGGCTGCGGAGCCCATGGTGACGACAACGGGCTTGTTGAGATCGTTCTTGATCTTGACAACCAGGCCGTGGATACGGTCGCTGGCGCCGATGCCGCCGCCGCCCGAATCAACTCGAAGCACGACTGCCTTGATGGCGTCGGTGTCTCGGACCGTCTCGTAGAACAAGCCGAAAGTCTCGGCAAGGCGGTCGTCGATCATGCCGGATATCTCGAAGACGGCGACCTGCTGCTTGGGGTCGCCGGATGTGACGACCCTGGTGCTCAGCCGGCCCATACGCCCGCCGAGCAGCATGCCAAGATGGATGTTCATCAGGATCGACAGAATGAACACTGCCACGAAAAAGAACCTGGCGATGCGGCGAAACAGCGACGGCCTGGGCTGCTTCACCCACCACGGCGGCGGCGGATACTGGTACTGCTGCGGCGGTGGCGGTGGCGGCACTTGTTCCTGCGGCGGCTGGTTTTCGGTCATCATAGTTCCTTTTCATGATCCTTCGCCAGTCGCCGCTACTTTGGGCAACTCAGCGAATGAACAGCATCTCGCGGTAGGTCGGCAGCGGCCAGTAGCCGTCGTCAACCATAAGCTCAAGTTTGTCGGCAAGAACGCGGGTGGCGCCCATGGCGGGCAGCACCACGTCTCGCTGGTACTTCGCGTGCTCAAGCACGCCGTCATGCGGCTGGTGAGCCACGATATCGTCAAGCGCCTCGACGCTCTCGATAAACTCGGCGATGGTCTTGGAAAGCTTGTCAAGCGTCTTGACCTGCGCCGGCGATTCAATACCCGCCGACTTCATCGCAGTCAGGGCGCCTGCAAAATCCTTCTGCCAACGCACGGCGGCGGGCAGAACCATGGTTCTGCACATCATAGCCAACGTAAGTGCTTCTATATTGATGGCTTTGCTGTAATTCTCAAGCAAAATATCCTGCCGACTGTGCAGTTCACGCTTCGAGTACACCTTGTACTTGGTGAACAGACTGAGGGAGTCTTTGGTGGTCGCCTGGACGATGCCGTCGACGCTGTTGCTCAGGTTGGGCAGGCCGCGGCGCTTGGCCTCCTCCTGCCACTCGACAGTGTAGTTGTCGCCGTCGAACAGGATGGGTTTGAACTCTCTGACCATCTCGGGCATGAGCTTTTGAAGCGCGGCGTTAATGTCGTCGCCGGTTTTCATCATGGCTTCGAGGCGGTCGGCGATGTAATCGAGCGACTCGGCGACGATGGTGTTAAGAACCGTGTTGGGTCCGGCAATGGACTGGCTTGATCCAACCGCGCGAAACTCGAACTTGTTTCCGGTGAATGCGAACGGGCTGGTTCTGTTGCGGTCGCCGGCGTCGCGCGGGATTTTCGGCAGCATAGTCAGGCCGATCTCGATGTCGCCGCCGTTGCGTGAGGACTTGGGCTTTCCGGTTTCCAGTTGATGGAAGATGTCGGAGAGCTGTTCGCCCAGGTAGATGCTGATAATGGCAGGCGGCGCTTCGTTTGCGCCAAGTCGATGATCGTTTGACGCGCTGGAGACCGAAAGCCTCAGCAGAGCGCCGTGCATGAACACCGCCCGGCAGACTGCTGAACAGAACACAAGGAACTGCGCGTTTGCGTGCGGCGTGTCGCCGGGGTTAAGCAGGTTCTCGCCGGTGTCGGTGCACATCGACCAGTTGTTGTGCTTTCCACTGCCGTTGATGCCCGCAAAGGGTTTTTCGTGCATCAGGCAGGTCATGCCGTACTTGTTGGCGCTCTTGCGAAGCACCTCCATCACGAGCATCTGATGATCGGAGGCAAGATTGGCCTCCTCGAAGATGGGGGCGATTTCATACTGCCCTGGGGCAACCTCGTTGTGCCGCGTCTTGATCGGCACGCCCAGGCGCATCAATTCGTATTCCATCTCGGCCATGATCGCCAGAACGCGGTCGGGGATGCTGCCGAAGTACTGGTCTTCAAGCTCCTGGCCCTTGGGCGGCTTGGCGCCGAGGAGCGTCCTGCCGCAAGTAAGCAGGTCGGGACGGGCGAAGAAGAAGTTCTTGTCGATGAGGAAGTATTCCTGTTCGGCGCCGACCGTCGTGCAGACGCGCTTTGCGGGATTATTGAACAGCTTGAGCACCCGCAGGGCCTGCTTGTTCAGCGCCTCGATCGACCGCAGCAGCGGCGTCTTTTTGTCCAGCGCGTCGCCGGTCCAACTGACGAACATCGTGGGTATTACCAGCGTTGCGCCGTTCGGGTTATCCAGGATGAAGGCGGGGCTGGACGGATCCCATGCCGTATATCCCCTGGCCTCGAAGGTCGCCCTGAGCCCGCCCGAGGGAAAACTGCTTGCGTCTGGCTCGCCGCGCACAAGCTCCTTGCCGCTGAATTCGGCGATTGCGCCGCCTTCGGGCGTTGGTGATAGAAAGCTGTCGTGCTTTTCCGCCGTCAGGCCCGTCATAGGCTGGAACCAGTGCGTGTAGTGCGTCGCACCGTGTTCGATGGCCCAGTCCTTCATGGCCACCGCAACCGCATCGGCGATGGATGGATCCAGCTCTTCGCCGGCCTGGATGGTCTTCTGGAGCACCTTGTAGACGTTCTTGGGAAGCCGCTGGCGGCGCTGCTCCTCGTTGAACACGTGCTCGCCGAACACTTCCTTGATCGGCTTTGAGCAGTAGTCAATCTTGCCGCCCGTCACAACATTCCGCGCTATGGCGCTGATGGCTGTCTTCCGCATGTTCGTCTGGCTCATTTGCAGTTCCTTTGTGATCAGACCCCCGGGCTTGGATGTCGCATTGGCGCCCGCGAAGGACTCTGATCAAGTTGTCGGCTAGTTTAGCCACGCCCGCGGATCGTGTCAAAAACATGATCTACTACCGCTTATAAGCATGCCTAAGCGCGGGGTCGCGGCCGGAAACACGATTGACGCTGGTTCAGGCTGACGCCGCCGGTTCGCTGATCGACAATCGGCACATGACCGCCCCCACTACGACCAGCCCACAAGCGAGCCATACCGTCGATTGCGGCATGACGCCAAAATGCAGCGATCCGAGAATTGTGGACAACACCGGAACCGCATATGAAGCCGATACGACAAGCCTCACCGAGCCCTCTTTCATGGCGCGTTCCCAGAACATATATGCAAGGCAGGATGGGAAAACGGCGGCGAAGGCAAGTTCCGCGGCCACGCCTGGCGTCCAGCTTTCGGCGTAGGGAGCGAGGGGGCGCATCAACCACAGCACCAGTCCAGCCGCCAGCAGAAAAGCACTGACGCCTCCGGAAGAGCCGTCGGGCAACATCAACCGGCTGAGGTTGGAGTACGTCCCCCACAGCACGGCGGCGCAAAAGGCTGAAAGATAAATCACCGGGTGGCGGCAGATGTTAAGCATCATGCCCGCAAGCGTGAGTTTCTCTCCGTCATCCGCGCCTCCCCCGCTTCCGGCGGCGATGAAGACTCCCGCCATCGCCACCAGAACCCCCGGCCAGAACAATAGCCTGGGCCTTGCGCCAAGCAGCGGCACGGACAGCGCCAACGTCAGCGCCGGCCAGAGATAATTCACCACGCCCACCTCGATTACCTGCTGCCTGGAGGACGCGAAACCGATGACGAGGTAGATAACGACGATGTATGTTACAACAATCGGGCCGCAGACAAGCAGGTACTTGCCCGGCAGCAGCAGTAGCTGCTTCATTTTGCCCGTGAACAGGGTGTGAGCCAGTCCAAGCAGCCCCGCGATTGTAAAGGCATAGGCCCCCGTGGAAATCGGGCCAAGCCGCTCGGCAACGGTTCTACTGACGGGTATACTGCAACTCCACATCAACAAGGCGCAAAGCCCCATGATTGTGGGCATCGTGGATTTATTGCTCATGCACTCCCGCCAACCGCAGCTGAGCCTCGTGCATATCCTGAGCCGAGGGAGCGCAGCCAGTTTCCATCATCGAGCGGAAGCAATCAAACAGGTACGACGCATCATGCGGCCCCGCCGAGGCCTCAGGATGATACTGCACGCTGAAGATCGCCTTGTCGGGATGGCTGAAACCCTCGACCGTCATGTCATTGAGGCTTATGTGCGTAATTTTGGCCCCGACGGCAGTGAGCGAACCCTCATCCGCGGCAAACCCATGGTTCTGGGAAGTTATCTCTACTTTGCCGGTGGCCTCGTTCCGGACGGGCTGGTTCACGCCGCGATGGCCGAACTTAAGCTTGTACGTGCGCCCGCCAAGGGCAAGCGTCAGAAGCTGGTGCCCAAGGCAGATGCCGAATATGGGAACCTTGCCCGAGAGCTTCTTGAGACATTCGATGGTGTCGGTGACGGCAGATGGATCGCCCGGGCCGTTGGATACAAACACGCCGTCGGGCCTGGAGGCGAGAATTTCCTCGGCAGCCGCGCCCGAGCCGACAACGCGGACATTGCAGCCGCTCTCGACAAGATTGCGAAGGATGTTGACCTTCATGCCGCAGTCGATGGCGACGACATTAAGTGTCTTTCCTTCACACTTGCGGCGAACCTGGGCGAACGGGCTGGCGAAACCGTCGCTCCACACGTAGCCCTCGCGCGGCGCGACGCGGCAGACAAGGTTCGTGCCGCTCATGGAAGGCAGGGCTGCCGCACGCTCGACCAACTGCTTGTCGGAGCAGTCTTCTGTGCTGATTACGCCGTTGCACGCGCCGCCGATCCTAAGCCGGCGAGTCAGGGCGCGGGTGTCTATGCCGCTAAGGCCCACCACGCCCGCCAGCTCAAGGTATTCGTGAAGGCCCATCGACGCGCGGAGATTGCTGACGATCGGCGAAAGCTCTTTGATGACAAATCCCGCCACCTGCGCCTGGGTGCTGCGCGACTCGACATCCTCGGCGTTTATGCCGTAGTTGCCTATCAGCGGATACGTCATCGTGAGAATCTGCCCGGTGTAGGATGGGTCGGTCAATGCCTCCTGGTAGCCGGTCATCGCGGTGAGAAAGACGACCTCGCCTCCGGCGACGCCCTTGGCGCCTATGCTCTGCCCGATGAAGACATGCCCATCTTCCAGAGCCAGCCTGCATTTGTTGTTGCCTGAAGCCAACTTATTGCCCTCGACTTGCGAAAACCAAACTGGCGGTTAAGCCCCGCAGCACTTCTTGTACTTCTTGCCGCTGCCGCAGGGGCACGGTGCGTTGCGATCAGGAGCATGGTCCGCCTTAATCGGCTCGACCTTTGGCGTATTCTTGATCAGCTCTTCCTCGGCCTTGATCTCGTCGGCGGTTCGCACGCGATTATTGTTGTCGTTGAGCTTCTGCTTCTTGAGCTTGTTGAAGAACCTGTTGGCTATATCGTCGCCCATGGACATCTCCTCTGCTGCCTGTTGAGCCGGCCGGCATTATAGGCGATGCAAACTACTCCAGTCGAACACAATCAACTGTTACTACGGTTCGCCATCGGCCTTGAGTATACAAAAAACTCCCACACCCTGCGGCGCGGGAGTTGGACCTGGGGAACTAGGATTTGAACCTAGACTAACTGATCCAGAGTCAGTTGTGCTGCCGTTACACTATTCCCCAAGGGGGAAGCCGGAAATGACCCGGCGACCAACAAAGTTTAGCAAAGCGATGAACCAAGTCAAGCAATTAAGCCAATCGGCCCTCAGACGCCCCGGCCGCCGGTGAGAAGGTTTATCGCCTCGGTGCGGGTTGCAAGGTTGCTCTTGAACGTGCCGCGCATCGCGGATGTAACCATCTCGGCGCCGGGCTTGCGAACTCCGCGAATGGTCATGCAGGTGTGCGACGCCTCGAGGATGACGGCGCAACCTTTTGCGTCCAGCTTGTTCATGATCATGTCGGCGATCTGCTGCGTCAGGCGCTCCTGCAACTGTGGGCGGCGGGCGCAAAGCTCCACAACGCGGGCAAGCTTGCTAAGCCCCACCACCTTGCCGCGAGGCAGATACGCAATGTGCGCCTTGCCCATGAACGGCAGCAGATGGTGCTCGCACATCGAATAGAACGAGATGTCGCGCAACACGACCATCTCGTCGTACTGCTCGCTGAACCCAACGTCCAAATGAACGGAGGCGTCCTTGTAAAGCCCCATGAACAACTCTTCGTACATCCTCGCCACGCGAGACGGAGTGTTCTTGAGACCTTCGCGATCGGGATCTTCTCCGACCGCAACAAGTATCTGCCTTACCGCCTGCTCAATCGCAACCTTGTCCACGGCGTCTTTCTTCTTGTCCATGGGTGCCATTCTATTGCGCCCCGCCAAGTTTGCGAAGCGCCCATTCTACTATCTCTGATCCAACAACCGGCTCAAGATCCCGAATCCGGTTCGTCAAATCCCCCCTGCCGGCATTCGCGGCGACAATAACCGCGTTGCGCATCAACATTTCGTAGCTGAGTCTGGCCACGGCAGTGCCGGCCGACTTCGTCGCCCAGTCGTCAGACCGCCAGTTGATGATGTCACCAAGAGTTGCCGATTCAACCGCGTTTGCGGGTCCAGGCGATGCCTGGCAGGCGCCGGCGTTGTGCGGGCAGACCTCCTGGCAGATGTCGCATCCCGCAATACGCGTGATTTTTTCTATCCGCCCCGGATCCATCGGCCCTTTGTGCTCGATGGTCAGGTAGCTAAGGCAGCGCCGGGCGTCGAGCATTCCGTCGGGGTCAAACGCATTTGTCGGGCAGGCGCGGATGCACCGGCCGCACTGCTGGCAGGCGGGCTCGAGCGGCTCATCAGCGGGGAGATCCAGATTGCTCACAATCTCGGCCAGCAGAACATAACTGCCGACACCCGGCACGATCAGACAGCCGTTGGCGCCGATCACGCCAAGCCCCGCCCTGGCGGCGAGGCTTCGCTCCAGCAGAGGCGCGGAATCCACAAACGCTCGTCCCCGAAAGTGCGGCGCGATCAGGCGAATCTGATCCATCAGGCGGCGGCAGAGTTGCTTGAGCGTCTGGTGATAATCCGCGCCCCGGGCATATCGGGCAAATAGGCCCGATGGACAGTCGCGCCTGTCGTACGCCCACGCAAGGCAGAGAACCGACCTGGCGCCGTCGAGCAATTTGCGGGGGTCGAGCCTGACATCCGTATTCCGGGCGAGGTACTGCATGCCGCCGCCGTGGCCTTTGGCCAGCCATTGTACAAAACGCTCGCCGTCAGCGGGCGGATCGATCGGCGCGACGCCGGAGCGAGCAAAGCCCGCCTCGGCGGCAAGCATCTTTATCTTCTGTTGGAGTTGACGCTGGGCGCTCATATTGTTTATACGACGCCGCAGCCGCTACATCTGCTCGACCACCTCGATGCCCAGAAGTCCCAGCGACGTCTTGAGTATCTCGGCTGTGATGCGGCAGAGGCTCAATCTGCTCGAACGAAGCGGCTCGGGAGACTGAAGCACCGGGCAGTTCTCGTAGAACGACATGAACGCCCCCGCCAGTTCGTAGAGGTATGCGCACAGCATATTCGGCAGCGACTCGCCGGCTGCCACCTCCAGCGTTTCGGGCAACTGGAGTATCTTCAGGCAGAGGCTTCTCTCTGCCGGCGATTCCAGAGTGATCTTCACGCCGCCGGACTGGCCGCCGGCCTGATCGAGCCCCTTGCGAAAGATGCTGCGGATACGGGCGTAAGCATACTGCATGTAGGGCGCGGTGTTGCCGTCCAGAGACAACATCTTCTCCCATGAGAAGACGTAATCACTGGTTCGGTTCTGCGAAAGATCGGCATATTTGACCGCGCCCACGCCAACCGCGCGGGCGATTCGCCGCCGAAGCTCCTCGTCAAGTTCGGGGTTCTTGTCGGTGACAAGGTCGTACGCCTTGCGCTGAGCCTCGTCGAGCAGGTCCATCAGCTTCACCGTGCCGCCCGTTCGTGTCTTGAACGGCTTGCCGTCTTCGCCCATCATCGTGCCGAACGCGACGTGTTCAAGCGACACGTCATCTCCGGCGAAACCGGCCTTGCGCGCGACGGCGAACACTTGGCGAAAGTGCAGCGACTGCCTTGCGTCGACAACATACAGAATGCGCTTGGCGTCGAGCGACTTGACCCTGTAACGAATCGCCGCAAGATCGGTGGTGGCGTACAAAAAGCCCTCATCGCTTTTGCGAACGATCAGCGGCAGCGGCGCGCCGTCCTTGCCGACAAATTCCGGCAGGAACACGCACAATGCGCCTTGCGATTCCTTAAGCAGGCCCTGCTTGCCCAGATCTTCGACCACAACAGGCAAATCAGCGTTGTATGCGCTTTCGCCGCGAATGTCGGCCTCGGTCAGCAGCGCGCCCAGCCGGTCGTAAACCGCCTGGCAATGAGCAAGCGACTTTTCGAGGAACACCTTCCACTTCGCCAGCACGTCCTTGTCGCCGCCCTGAAGCCGGACCACATAAGCGCGGGCCAGGTCGGCGAACGCGGCGTCCTCGTCGAATTTCTTCTTGGCCTGGCGGTAGAAGTCTTCCAGGTCGCCGATCGGCGCCGAGGCGTCGGATGACGATGACTCCATGTAGGCGATCAGCATGCCGAACTGCGTGCCCCAGTCGCCCACGTGATTCTGCCGGATTACATTGTGCCCCAGAAAGCCCAGCACCCGCGCCATCGCATCGCCGATGATCGTGCTTCTGAGGTGTCCGACGTGCATTTCCTTGGCGAGGTTCGGCGCGGAATAATCAACTACAACCTTTTGCGGCTCGCTCGCAGCCGCCACGCCGAGGCGCGGATCGTCCTGAAGCCCAGCCACCTGCGCGGCGACCCATTCGTCGCGAAGATGAATATTGAGAAAGCCCGGCCCGGCGATCTCGACCTTCCGTGCCAGATCATCAAGTTTGAGAAACTGCTGCGTTTTGCCGGCCAGCTCGCGCGGGTTGATCTTCATCCGCTTCGCGGCGGACATAACGCCGTTGGCCTGGTAATCGCCAAATTGCGGCCGGGCCGACGGTACGATCAGCGCCGGGCTGTCGGCGGGAGCGCCGGCGGCGACCAGTGCATCGTGAATACGTGATTCAAGCTCTCGACGAAGATTCATTTGTTGACGCCTGCCCCTCAAGGAATCTGATCCGGAAAGGGGATTACTGTTCAGTGGTTTTTCGTCGGACTGGCCGCTTCCAGCGAACGCGAGGCGCTTCGCCCCAGATCAGCTCGAGGTCGTAGTATTTGCGCCTGGATTCGTTGAAGATGTGAACCACCACGTCAACGAAGTCCACGACGATCCAGTCGGGGCTGTCGATGCCGGCGATCTGGTACGCCTTGTTGCCGGATTTGAGGCCCGCTTCGACAATGTCGTCGGCGACGGTTCTCATCTGGCGGTTTGATGCGCCGGTGCAGATGACGAAGTAGTCGGTGACGGGGCTGATGCCTCGCAGGTCCAGCACCACGATGTCCTGGCAGTTGTCGGCCTCGGCGATGCGAGCCGCCTCAATCGCCATCTTCCTGGCAAGGTCTTTTTTCGATCCGGTCTTTGCCACGCAATCTCCAAAAAGGCAACGGGCCGCACGGCGGTGGCTAGTGCCGTCCTCCGTGCGGCCCGCATTGCCTGCTATCTCACACTCAGTTGCCGCTCATTCCGAGCCAATCGGAAACCATCGGCGAGTACTTCACGATAAGACCCGCGAAGACCACCGAGACCATGCTCATGAGCTTGATAAGAATGTTCAAGCTCGGGCCGGAGGTGTCCTTGAACGGGTCGCCGACGGTATCGCCGACAACGGCGGCCTTGTGGTTCTGCGAACCCTTTCCGCCATATTCGCCGGTTTCGATGTACTTCTTGCAGTTGTCCCACGCGCCGCCGGCATTCGCCATGAAAACAGCCATGGCGAACCCGCTGGCCAGGCCGCCCGCAAGCAGGCCAAGCACGCCCGGAACACCCAACACCAGGCCCACCGCCACCGGAACGGCAAGCGACAGGAGGGATGGAACGATCATCTCTCTCTGTGCGCCGGCGGTTGAAATTGCCACGCAGCTTGCGTAATCGGGTTTGCCGGTGCCTTCCATAATGCCGGCGATTTCACGGAACTGCCTTCGCACTTCCATCACCATCGCCTTCGCTGCCCTGCCGACAGCCTTCATCGTCATCGCGCTGAAGAGGAAGACAAGCAGCACGCCCGCGAACAGGCCGCACAGAACCTTGGGGTTCAGCAGCGTCACGTCATAATAGCTCATGTACTGGCTCAGCGACGCGTCCTTTGCGGTTACAACGTCAACCGCGTGGGGGCGGTTGTCAACCATGAGCGTCAAACGGCGGACATTGTCCACCGCGCGGAGTTCCTCGGGCGTTGCCGGGCTGACAATCCGTCCGGTTGCAGCGCCCTTGGGCAGTTGCTTGACGATATCCAGATCGCCAGTCAGCGCCAGCAGCGTGCGTGGCTCGCCGTCGATTCTCGCGGCGAACTTGCCCGAGCCGAGGTAGACGATTGCGGACGGATCGGCGGCCGCCTGCAGGACGGAATCGGCCTCGCGGGTCAGGCCGACGCGCACTTCCTCGACGTATGCAGCCAGAAGGGCAAGTGCGGTCAACGCTGCCGAGCCGATGGCGAAACCCTTGCCGGTCGCGGCAGTTGTGTTTCCAAGACTGTCCAGCGCGTCGGTTCGCTTGCGAACTTCCGGCGCCTGATGCGTCATCTCGGCGTTTCCGCCGGCGTTGTCGGCGATCGGGCCGTACGCATCGGTTGCAAGTGTGATGCCCAGCGTGGCCAGCATGCCGACGGCGGCGATGCCGACGCCATAGAGGCCCAGCGACATCGAACTGAACCCGCCGGCGAAGCCGTACGCCAGCAGGATTGCGATACTGATTGTAGCCAGCGACGCCCACGTGCTCTTCATGCCTTCGGCGATGCCGCCGATGATGATGGTCGCCGGGCCGGTTTCGGACTGGCCTGCAAGCTCCTTCACGGGCTTGTAGTCATAGCTGGTGTAGTACTCGGTGAACTTGCCGATAGCAACGCCGGCAAGCAGACCGGTGATGATCGAACCCCAGACGCCCAGCCAGTTGACGCCGGGAACGGGGTTGAGCATCCAGTAGCAGATGCCAAGGCCCGCCAGTGCGATAAGGATTGTTGAACCAAAAATGCCGGTGTTCAGTGCGCCCATGAGCTGCTTCATGGAGGCGTTTTCCTTCGCCCGCACCATGTAGATGCCCAGGATGCTCAGGAAGATGCCAACGCCCGCGAGCACCATCGGCAGCGAGATCAGCCGAACCTGCGCGCCGAGATCGCTGATGCCAAGGCCAATCGCAGCCGCGACGCCCAGCGCCGCCGTGGCGAGAATCGAACCGCAGTAGCTTTCGTACAGATCGGCGCCCATGCCGGCGACGTCGCCAACGTTGTCGCCAACATTGTCGGCGATAGTGGCCGGGTTACGCGGATCGTCTTCAGGAATGCCGGCTTCAACCTTGCCCACAAGGTCGGCGCCCACGTCGGCGGCCTTAGTGTAGATGCCGCCGCCAACACGCGCGAACAACGCCTGGGAGCTGGCGCCCATGCCGAACGTCAACATGACCACCGTCACTTCGAACAGCGACATCTCGTAGTTGAACATCGGGGCGATCTTGGTCAGAAGGATGAACCACAGGGAGATGTCAATCAGCCCGAAGCCCACGACCACCAGGCCCATGACAGCGCCTGCGCGGAAGGCGATCTGCAAGCCGTTGTTGAGGCTTGTCTTTGCGCCCTGCGCGGTGCGGTTTGAGGCCATCGTCGCCGTCTTCATGCCCAAGAAGCCGCACAGGCCGCTGAAGAAGCCGCCCGTGAGGAAAGCCACGAACACGATGGGATGCTGAATATCGTATTGGCCCATGACAAAAAGGATGGCCGAAACGATGATGAAGAAGACCGCCACCACCTTGTACTGGCGCTTCAGGTAGGCATATGCGCCCTGGGTGACGTAACCGGCGATTTCCTGCATCCGCGCGTCGCCGGGATCGGCGTTCTTCACCTGGCGGAAGAACAGCCAGGCAAAGACCAGCGCAACTAATGCGCCGCCTGGCGCCACGTACCATATGGCGGGAATCGGCACGTCATTCGTGACTTGTTCGGCAGCTTGGGCAGTCGCACTTGCGCCCTGACCGAACGCGGTCAGTGCGCTGCCGCCAATGCAGGCCAGAACCAGTCCGACCAACATCCACTTGGAAAGATGCCCAGAGTACCCTTCACCTTTGTTCACCATCTGACTCCTTCAATAGTTTCCAGTCCGTAGATTAACCGCTGTTACAGAGCGCGGTCGGGCAATAATCCCAGAAAACCGCGGCGGAATCAATCCAAATTGGGCCAAAGATTGGCAGGAAATCAAGCCTCGCCACATGCCGCGAATGCTGACATAGAATTGCCTGTCGGCTTTGGGGGCGCAGTGATGGTCGGCCTGTGTATTCGCGCGGGGATGCTGGTTTTGTTGACTGCCGCGGGGTGCGGCGCGATTCGTGTTACACCCCGCCCGGACGGCAAGCGGCCCGATAGCTGGGCGCAGAGCATGTCGCTGCCAGGCCTGCCGAATCTCTTCAAGGTCAGCGACAAGCTTTACCGCGGAGGCCCGCCAACCGCAGAGGGCTTCAAGAGCCTGCGCGAACTGGGCATCAAAACCGTCATCAGCGTTCGGGCCTTTCATGACGACAGCCGGCAAGCAGCCCGCGAGGGCCTGGATTACATCCGCCTGCCGTCGGTTGTGTGGAGCGTTCCGCAGGATCACATCATCAGGTTCCTTCGGATAATGAACGATCCGAAGCGAACGCCGGTCTTCATCTACTGCATGCGCGGGGCGGAACGCACCGGCGTCTACGCCGCTGCCTACCGGGTAGTGCTCTGCGGCTGGGATAAACAACAAGCTGCCGATGAAATGCCGAAGGCGGGTTCGGATTTTACATCTTCTGGATACGCCTCGGCCGGTTCATCCGCCAGATGGACGGCGAAGGTTTCGGCCGGCGAGCAAGAGAAATTCTCTCAGCGCCGGCGCAGGATATCGCCCAGAAGCTTGAGTCGCTTCGCGCCGAACGTCCTGTAAACACTCATTAGGTAGTGCATCATGGAGGGCGCCAGGCCATATGCGCTGACGCCGAGGATCTCGCCGCAGGATCGCATGTTGGCCATGGGGATTACGTATCCCGGATCCATCGGCTCAAAGGGCTTGAGTGCCCGCCCGTCGAGGCTGCGAAGGATGTTCGCAGCCGCCCGGCGCCCGCCTGATATCGAGAACTGCACGCCCATTCGCAGCGCGGCCCCGCCGCCAATTCTTCCCGCGGCGTCCCCGGCCACGAACACCCCCGGCGCCGCCTGCAAATGCTTGTCGACGTCCAGCCTGCCCTGACGGTCATGCCCTAGATTCAACCGAGAGAGGAACGCCGGAGTCTTTACGCCCGCCGACCATACGATGAGCACATTCTTGAAGACTGATTCGTCGCTGAGAATCGCGTCCTGGTCGATAACATCGCGAAGCGTGCGGTTGTTCATCACCTCTATTCTCATTCGCATAAGATTCGCTGCTGCATATTCGCTCAGCGGCCTGGGCATTCCCGGCAGCAGGACGGGGGCAAGCTCCAGAATGATGATGCGCCGCCGGCTGCGGCGAAGATTCTCAAGACGGCGAAGGTGCGTCGCCACTTCAACGCCTGTGTACCCGCCACCGACAACCAGGGCGGTTTTCCAGTGCGCTGAACGTGCGCGAGCGGCTATCTCGACGGCGTCGCCGACGTCATCAAGTTTCATGACCGCCGGGCGAAGGTCATCTCTGCCGTGAAACGCGGTGCTTGTGCCGCACGAAAGCACAATCGCATCGGCGCTAAGCCTGCCAAGCCCGCGAGTAATCACGGCAACGCCCGGAACGTCCACCGCCGCCACTTCGTCATGCAGGAACATGGCGTCCCATCGGCGGCACTCGGCGCGAAGGTCGTGCATGACGCTCGCGGGGGCGATTGGCCTGCTGATCATGTCCGGCAAAAGGGGCAGAAAGTGCGCGCTTGGCCGCTGGTCGATCACAATCACTTCCAGCCGCCTGCGCGAAAGCCTCAGCCTGCGCATTGCGAATATGCCCGCGAACCCCCCGCCGACAATTATCACGCGCCTCTTCATGACAATGCGCCTGCAATGCATCCGACGGCAGCCAACGCCTGCGCCAGAATCCCCAGCCTGGCCGACGCAACCAGTCCTGGCGGATCATCCCACCGCCGCCTGAGAATCCATCCCGCCCACGAAGCCGGGATTGCCGCCGAAAGCCCAAGCAAACCCAGTTGGCCCATTGACCCACGGGCAGCCGCAAAAACCAGGGCCGCCATAGCTAACAGAACAATCAGCAGGTACGCCCACCACCCGGCTTTGGGGCCAAGCACGCCCACGAGATTGCGTTTGCCGGCCTGTGCGTCGGTGGCGTAGTCGGGCACTTCGTTGGCAACCAGAATTCCTGTCGTCATGAGCCCGCACACAATGCCGGGCCAAACCGCCAGGCGCCACATCTCAAGCCCCTGCCGGCAGTATACGCCAGCCAGCACCGTCACCGGGCCGAAGAGAACGAGTGTCGTCGCTTCGCCCAGCCTCCTGTAGGCCAGTTGGAACGGCCTGCAAGAATACGCCCACGCCCACAGCAGAACAATCGCCGCCCCAGCCACCGGAAAAACGTCCCCGGCGACGACCGAAAGCACGATGCACGACACCAACGAAACAGCGCCCGCACTGACGGCAAGCTTCAGGAACGCGGCCTCCTTCATGAGGCCGTGCTGTATGACCTTCGAGCCGCCGAAGAAACCAAAGTGTTGATCGTCGCGCCAGTCGGCGCCGCTGCGGGAATCCGCGTAATCGTTAACCAGGTTCGCGCTTAGATGACCCGCCGCCACCGCAACAAGCCCCAGCGCGAACCGCAACGCATCTAACGCCCTGCCGGGGAATGACGCGCCTGCGATGTACGGCAGCACGCAGGCGATAATGAACGGCAAGCGGCACGCCCTTGCAAGAAGGGTAAGCGATACTCTGCCGGTGCAGGCCGGCCTCAGCGCGAAGGCACGCGCCGGTTCACCTGCTTCAACATTAGCCAATGATCGAATCTCGCAGATATGGAACGTAGCGCCGCAGGCTCAGCCTGCCCGGCCCTGCGATCATGAGTCCCAGGAACACGAATCCCAGCTTCATTGGGTTGGACGCCACGGCCACGCCGTCGCCCATGCCAAGGTGCAAGGCCGTCGCCACGATCATGACGCACAGCAGAAGAAAGCACGCCGGGCGAAACAGCAGCCCCGCCGCAAACAGAAAGCCGCCAAGCGATTCGGATATCGCGGCTGCGAATCCGAAGAATCGCGGGGCGAAAGTCACCCCGACAAAGCCCGTCGCCGAGCCAACCTGGTCCCACATTTGCGGGCCGGCGGCGAGCTTAGGCCAGCCGTGGATCAACAGGAATATCGTCCCGACGCCCAGGCGAAGGATCAACAGCCCCACGTCGGCGGCGTTCGTCCGGCCATCTGGCATAGGAAGCTCCTTTCGTTGCTACATGCTATGCCGCCGGGCGTTTTTGACCCGCCCTCAGCCAGTCGTCAGTATCGCCTTGCGCTGGGCAGCCATGATTCGCCTGATGCCTGCCTGTCCCACTCGCAGCATCTGGGCAAGCTCGTCGGCGGTGAATGCTCGCCGCTCGGCTGAGCCTTGAATCTCGACGAACTCGCCGCGCGAGGTCATGGCAAGGTTCATGTCCACCTGTGCAGCCGAATCTTCGGAGTAATCCAGGTCCAGCAGCACCTTGTCGCCAACTACGCCCACCGATACCGCCGCCAGGCTGGCGGTTATGACGCCCGGCGGGCACAGGCCGGCGGCCGTCTTCTTCTTGACGGCAAGCGACAACGCGACGAACGCCCCGTTAATGGCGGCGGTGCGAGTTCCGCCGTCGGCCTCGATCACGTCGCAATCTAAATATATCGTTCGCTCGCCAAGCTTCTCGAATGAAACGGCGTTCCTGATAACCCTTCCGATGAGGCGCTGTATCTCGACTGATCTTCCGTCAAGCTTGCCGATCGGCCGGGGCTTGCGGGTGGACGTGCTTGCGGGCAGCATGCCGTATTCGGCAGTGACCCAGCCCAGTTGGCTGCCCTGGCGCCACTTCTCCACGCCTTCAACGTAACTGGCCGTGCATATCACCCTGGTTTTGCCCATGCTGATGAGGCAAGAGCCGTCCGCCGAACGAACAAAATCCGGAATGATCTTCACCTCGCGAAGCTCGTTTGCTCTTCGCCCGTCATTTCTTCGTGATGTCGCCATGACCGAAGTCTACCAACAAGCCCTCCCGGCGGCTATCATCCTTCAAACAAGGAAAGACCATGAGCGACCAGACGCTTCGCACCGCCCTGCATGACAAACACATCGCCCTCGAAGCCCGCATGGGAACCGAGGCCCAATGGGAAATGCCGCTAAGCTACGGCGGCGCTTTGGAAGAGGCGGCCACGGCTCGCAAAGAGGCGGCGATCTTCGACGTGAGCCACTTGGGGCGCATCCGCCTGCGCGGCGACGGCTCGCTTGACCTGCTTGATCGCGTATGCGCTAACGATGCGGCCGGCCAGGAGGACGACACCGCCTCGCCCGCCCTGATGTGCAATGCCAAGGGCGGCGTCATCGATCTCGTTCGCCTGGTGCGGCTGAGTGATTACTGGCTTGTCCTGACCAGTCCAGCCTGCCGGACGAAGGTGCTTGAACACCTCCAGGCAAACGGCGAGGGCATGGACGTGAAGATCGACGACCAGACCGAAAAGACGACCATGGTGGCGATGATCGGCCCGCGAGCGCAGTCTCGGCTGGCGGCGGTTCTGCCACTGCCTGTTGCGGAACTCAAGAGCGGCGACGTGATGGCGGGCTCGTTCATGATCGCTCGATATGTCGCGATCAGAAGCTCGCTGGCCGGACTGTACTGCCTTGAGGTGGTGCTGCCCAACATGCTTGCCTCGCAGGCGTGGCGATTCATCACCGACAAGGCGGGCGAGAACCGCATTGCCCCCGCGGGCATTGCGGCATGGGACATACTGCGCGTCGAAGCGGGCTTGCCGCGGTATGGCCACGAGATAAACGAAACGATTAATCCTTACCAGGCCGCCCTTGGCTCGCTGGTGCGGCCAGATGGCGATTTCATGGGCGCCGAGGCCCTGCGCAAGTTCGCATCCGGGCCTGCGCGTCGCCGGCTTGCGGGGCTTGTTCTTTCGCCGCCCGCAGCCGCGGCCGCCCCGCCGATAGCGCCCCAGGGCTCTGCCGTTCTCAGTGCCGGCGCGGAAGTGGGAACCACAACCAGCGGCGCGTTCAGCCCGGCGATGGAGGCGTCCATAGCAATGGCCTATGTCAGTCCCGACGCCTGCCAGCCGGGGACGGACGTGGAAGTCGTCATCAACGGCGAAAACATTCCCGCCAACGTGGTCAACCTGCCGTTCGTCAGTTCGTAGGCGCAACGAAAATGGCTGGAACCGCCGCGCTTCGTTGTATACTTTGTGAAAACCGATAGCAGTGAGGCAGACCATGCAAACCACAAAGTGCATCGCTACAGCAGCGTTTATACTCCTGGGCGCCCTTGCGGGCTGCGGCGGCGACGATCAGCAGCCCTCGACGCAGCAAGGCGGCTTGTTCGGCAATTTCCTCAAACCGTCAGCCCCCCCCGAGCCGGTGACGGGTGATTGCTTCACCATCCTTCTTACGTCGTTCACCGACATCGAGCATGTGACGAGGGCCCTCAAGTCCAAGCAGGCAACCGCCAACTCGACGGGCTGGAGCAACCTGTTCGTTGTGCATGAGGACGGCAGAAGTTCGCTGATGATGGGCAGGTACGCTTCAGTGACGGCGGCGGCCGGCGACCTGAAAAGGGCAAACGCCTTCGAGAGCAGGCTGCCCGACGGAACACTGGTAAGGCCGTTCGCAACGGCATTCGTGACTCGCGTTCCAGGCCCCAACCCGGGAAGGCCCGAGCATGATCTGAATAACGCCTCGGGTTACTACAGCGTTGTGGTGGCGCATTTCTTCAACGATCCCGCCGACCGCATCAGCAACCGAAAGGAACTGGCAGTCGAGTGCGTGGAGAAGATGCGACAGCAGGGTTACGAGGCGTACTTTCAGCACGGGCCGAGCATATCGCTGGTGACGGTCGGGACGTTCGGCGAGAATGCTTTCGTGTCTCAGAAGAACGCCAACGGAGTGGTGGAGGCCAGGCTGGCTGATCCGAAGCTCAAGCAGGTCTTCCGCGATTTTCCGCATTTGATTATCAACGGGGCCACCGAAATCGTCACCAGGATCGACTCGGCGACCGGCCAGAAGGTGAAAGGAACAACCGGCACATATGTTACGCTCATCCCACAGCGGACCGCACGTCCCTGACGTTATCGTACTGGCCACCCGGAATAGGGGCAAAATCAAGGAAATACGCCAGGTGCTCCAGGGCATGCCCATCGCCGTGGAGTCGCTGGACGAATATCCGCATGTTCCCGAACCGGAGGAAACGGGCGAGACGTTCGCCGAAAATGCCGCACAGAAGGCGATGTACTACGCTCGCGCCACGGGCAAGTGGTGCCTGGCGGATGACTCGGGACTGGTGGTCGACGCGCTTGGCGGCCGGCCCGGCGTGCACAGCGCTCGCTATGCTGCCGCGGATGCGCCGCCCGGTTCCGGTCGGGAAGTGATTGACGCCGCCAATAACGCCAAGCTGCTCAAGGCGCTGGACAACGTCGCCGATGCCCAGCGCACCGCCCGGTTCGTGTGCTGTCTAGCTCTTTCGGATGGCATGCAGGTGATGCTCGAAACCTGCGACAGCGTCGAAGGCGTAATCGCAAGGCAACCCAGCGGGCAGGGCGGCTTTGGATACGACCCCCTCTTCCACATTCCAACCCTTGGCAAGACCACAGCCGAGCTGCCCCCCGAGCAGAAGAACTCGCTTAGCCACCGCGGCAAGGCCCTTCGCAAGTTCCAGGCGATGCTTCACGAGTTCATCGCCAGCCGATCAACCGGCCTCTAAGGGCGATCTATGTGCCGCACGCGGCTCAACAGCCGCAATCAACACCAACAAAAAGGGCCGGGATCCTGCTGGAACCCGGCCCGCGTTGCATACTTTGTTCAATTCATCAGCCTGGGGGGAAGAAGCGGTCTTCTTCTTCGCGGTGGATGATGATCCGCGGCTTGATCATGATGAGGATGGTTTCCTCATCGCGAACGGTTCCGCGGTTGGTGAACGCGCGGTTGATAATGGGCACCTTGCTAAGCAGGGGCACGCCCTTCTCGCGTTCGATCTCGCCGCTGGTTTTCTGGCCGCCCAACAGAAGCGTTCCGCCGTCGGGAACCGAAACCACCGTCATCAGCTCCTGCACAGAGATGGTCGGCAGCAGCAGTATGCCGATGTCCGTGCGAGAACCGTCGGCCTCAATTTGGCTCTGCGTTGCGTACGGCCTGAAGCCAATAAGCTCGCTCAACTGGGGCCGAACCTCAAGCGTGACGTACCGCCGATCCGCGGAGACCGTGCCGCGGACATCCATGATCGCACCTGTGAGAATATCCTCGACTTCAGGTTCAAACGATATGACGTTGCCCGAAACCACCGGACTGATGTCGGATACGTAAGCCGTTCTTGTGCCCACGGTGACATAGGCCCGCTGGCCGTTGAACAGCGTCAAACGCGGAGCGGTCATTGCGCGTGACGTCTGGCTGGCCTGGGTGGCCGCCAAGAGGAAGTCCACCTGTATGTCGTCCAGGAACGTGCCTGCCACGACCAGGCCGGGCTCCGTCACCAACTGCCCGATCTTCTGGCTGGTCGTGCCGCGGGTTTCAACGCCCACCACGTTGGAGAAGTCGTCAAACGTGCGTTGCAGGACGGGAATCGGCGTCAGCGAGTTGGTGCCACTCGCCTTATGCCCGCCCCAAGTCCAGCCGGACGGGCCGTTCACGGGCACAACAGCGCCTGTGGCGGGATCAACCGTTACACCGCCGCCGCCGAGTCTCGATCCGGTGTTAAAGTACATTTGCAGGTCGAGGCCGATCTGGTTGAGGAAGCCGGTCAACACCGACACGAACCGAGTTTCGATAGCTATCTGAATCGCCTGCGCTTCTCTTAGCTTGTTGATAAGCTCTAGAATCTCACGGTGGTTGTCGGGTGTTTGGGTAATGACGAGCTGCCCGTGAATCTGGCGTATCGAGCCGATGTCGCCGCCCATGTCGCCTCGCCACGAGGTCGGGTCAATGGTGCCGGTGATGAGATCGATGATGGAGGTGATGATTTCCTGCCTGCTGGGGGCGTCGTCATTGTTATCGTCGTCGTCATCGTCTTCGTTGAACAGGCTGCCGCCTCCGCCGTTGCTGCTGCCGGCGTTGCCAACCTCCATGCGAGGACCGGCGAAGTCCGGCACGGCGATAATCAAGTCGCGAATGTCGTAGACTTCCGTCCGACGGTAGCGCATCGCCGAAAGGTCTTCCCGGGTCGATATCGTCAAAACCCCATCTTCGACCAGGTACGTTAACGGCGTCCACCCACCGCTGACATCTTCAAGGATTGTCCTCAGGGCCTTTTCAACCGTGACGTTGGTCAGGTTGATGCCTCTGACCTGCGAATCGGGGGTGATCGGCGGGGAAGACTGCTCCAGCGCGGGCCACTTGACATGGATGTTGATGTTGGCGAAGTTCTGAATCCAGTCGATAACGGCTTCAAGCCCGACGTTGTCGAACTGCACGCGGGGAATCCGCATGGTCTTGAGCCGGTTGTTCAGGGCTCTGCTGGCTTCGTTTTCGCTGCCCAGGCCATCGCTCAGAGGCTGACGGCGGGCCGTGATATCGCGCCAGTCGCGGGGATAGCGAATCAGGTCGTACCAGGGTATCTCTGACTCGCGAAGGTCAACCAGCGACATCTGCGTCTGCAGGGTGCGGTCGTGATTGGCTGAACGGTCCTTTTCAAGAATGCTGATCTGCTCCAGAAGCGTTATTTGCTCGCGAGCCCAGCGGTTGTTGGGCTCAAGGCGGACGATCTGCTCCAGCACGGAGATGGCTTCGTCATACTGCCTGCCGCGGACAAGCACCTGGGCCTGGTCGCTGAGGCGGTCAAGTTCCTGCTGGAACGCCGCCTGCTGGCCGGCGATTCTCTGGGCCTCCTGCTGAGCGATTGCGGCCCTTGCGGCGTCGGCCTGGGCTCGCTCCCAGTCCGCCCGGCTGCGGGTGACAAGACGGTCAACCTCGCCGATCCGCATCTCGCGCTGGCGGATTTCCTCGGCGCTGTAGTACTGGCGGTTGGAGGCCAGCGTGTTTTCTGCAACGTTGATTGCGCCGGCGGCTGCGTCGAATTCGGCGCCCGTCTGGGCGGCGGAGACTATCTCGCGGGCCCGGCGGAGCGATTCTTCGATGCTGATATCGGCTGCCTGCTTGTAACGCTGAATTCTGCGGGCCAATTCACTGAGATGATCGCCGGCCTGCTCGCGCTGGGCCACTCGGGCCTCGGCCTCGCTGAGCGCCTGCTCAATCTCTGGCAGGTTCGGAGCCAGCGCCTGTGCCTGTCTCAGCCTCGTCAGGGCGGTCTGGTACTGCTCAAGCTGCATTTCAAGGCGGGCTTGTTCGAGCAGTTCGCGGGCCTGTGCGCGGTTACGTTCGACCTGCGCCATTGGATCTTCGATCACCGGCGCCGGCGTCACCGGAGTTGCTGTTTCGGCAGGGGCGGCGGTTTCTGCAGGCTCTGCCTGGGCGACCTCGGCGTCGGCCTGGTCTTGAGCCTGGACGACAACTGGCTGCGCGTCGGTCTGCGCCGGGGCTGCTGCCGGGGCGGCGGCGATTCGCTGCTCGGTCAGCACCAACTGCTGCTGGGCGGCCTGACGCTGCGACGGGGGCAGGAACTCGCTGTCGGCGGCCAGGGCGAAGTTCCGGCGGGCATCTTCAAGATTGTTGTTTTCAAGGGCGCTGACGCCTGCTTCGAGAGCTTCCTGGGCGGCGCTTTGGCGGCGGATCGCGCCGTCCACCCTGTTGAGATACTCGGCCAGGGTGATGCGGTCCGCCTGGTTGAGAGATCCCTGGTCCACCTTCAGCAGCACCGCCTTGGACTGTGAGAAGTTGTACGCCTGATACTCCTTGATACCCTGCTGAAGCAGGGCCGAGGCGGCGTCGGCGTCGCTGGTTTGTGCCGTTGCGACGCAGGCAAAGGCAAGCATGAAGGCGATCCCAAACGTCAGGGACAAGAATCTGCGAGAGTCAAGCACTGCCCTACTCCTTTCCTAAGCTGCCCGTATACCGACCGGGCCGCCCGGGCGTGAAACGATGGGTTCACGGAAAAATGAACGCCATCCGCCGAGCCGTTAAACATTTCGCGCACACACCTGAAAACGGGTATCTATGAATAAAAACAAAATAATTCCGCTGGGCTTTCTTGAGCGCCGCGGCCGGAACACAAGGGCGCCGACGGCACTTTCGCGATAATTCCTGATGGATTTCGCTATACCTTCAACTGGCGAAGCAGGATACGCCACATGCAAGGAGATTTGCAAGTCAAAATTCGCCCGCGCTGTGCGCGCACAGCACAATTAGAGAAAGAAGATATGCCCCTCGCCCCGGCCTCAGAAACAGCCCAGCCGTCCGCTTGCGCCCCGCCCCGGACGGCGATCCACAACTATTTTCGCGCCGTCGCAGGTTGAGCGGCCATGCAATCGGCAAGCGTGGTTGCCGAGAGCCGCTGGCGCACATACCTTTGAATGTCCTTCCAGACCTGGCGGGTATTACAGTCCCTGGCCGAACATTGAGACGGCGTGTGCTGGCAAAGATTCACCGCCAGCGGGCCTTCTATTGCCTCGATTATCTGAAGCAGCGTGATTTTCGACGGATCTCTGCTGAGCGTATACCCCCCGTGCTTGCCGCGGATGGGCGTCACCAGACCGGCCTTGGTGAGCGTGTTGAATATCTTGCTGAGGTACTGGCGAGGAAGGCTCCTTGCCCCGCAAATGGTCTCGATGTTGACGTGGCCCGTTTCATAATGCTCGGCGACCTCGGTCATGCCCTTGATAGCCAGTTCCGCAGCCGTTGATAGCTTCATATTCGCCTCAGCTTGGTATCGTGCTCTTTCGGGGCCTTATTTGGCGGCCCTGTCAAGGCTGGGCAGGAACAGATCGTCAACCACGCGCTCCCAGCTCATCATCCGAGCCAGGCCATAGCCCCGCTCGATCATCTTCTTAATTTCGTCATCTCCGCGAGGAAGTCTTGAGTCGATAATCTCGGCCAGACGCTGGGCCTCTTGCGACTCGATGACGTCCCGCTGGGCAATGCTCAGGTCAAGCAATTCGGGAATTGCCATTTCCGAGGGCAGGCGGCAGAAGTTGGCTTCTATGATGTTGCCGTTAAGCTTGCCCTTTGAGGCGGACCTTGCGAAGCCGGTGCACCCGCAGACGTTGGAAACCACGCATATCGCCCCGAACGCCAGCGGCTCGAACTGGCTGATGCCGAAGGGCTCATAAACGCTCATGCCGAATTCCACGTCGGTGCCGATGCGAATGTCGGCCAGCGTCATATCCTCGGGCATAAGGTCGCCGCAGACCTGGCGGTTCCAGTCCCACTGGTTGACAAGCACCGCCTGGCAGGCCTGGTGGTTGCGGTTGAACTGCTCGAAAATGTCGCCGAGCACCTCTTCCCCCTGGCACAGATCGGGGTAGCCCATCTCGTGGTGCATTGGCCAGCCGTAGCGCTTTTCCATCTGGCGCACGTCGTGAGGCCGGCGCTGTCCGGCAAGCGTCCCAAGCATGAACAGCGTTGCCGTCTCGCCGCGAGCCGCCAGAAGCGGCTCGATCTGGTGCATCACCCGCAGGTCGCGCCATATGCCCTTGCTGAGCACCGGACGGCACACGTGCGAGAATATCCACGTCGGCATGCGCCCGCTAAGCGCCGAGGCGTAAGACCGCATCCGCCCCCTCGATGCGTTCTTCTGTTCAAGCGAAATATGAACAGCGGGTATGCCGTTGTAAACCAGGTCCATTTCCATGTGCTTGAAGTGATTGTCCAGGAACCGCAGCTCCTCGCGGACATAATCTCCGACGGCGAACACGCAATCGAGATACCTCGCTGCCCTCACCAGCCCGTGTTTGTAGTTGCTTCTGACCGACGGGAATATGTCCTCAAGCACCTGCCCGCGCCGAGAGCCCTGTTCAAGCACGTTGTAGAACATCGTGTCGTGCCCGGGATGCTTCTCGACAACCGGGCGCACCGACGCCACCTCGTGCGCGTAAAAGACGGTCCGCGTGTTGGGACTGCCCGACAGGACCGCCTTCAGCGCCAGCGGCATGCCCATGTACTCGTGGGCCAGAATTACCTTCGGCTCGCTGGAACCATTGCAGCCGATGGCCTTGAGCGCCTCGAAGGCAGGCTCGGCAAGGCGAACGTATTCTTCGTACTCCCAGCAGTCCTGGAACTCCATCGACGGAACCTCGAACTTGCGGAACAATTCCGCCTTGAAGAGATTCAGGCGCGCCGAATTTGCGTGGAATACATCCACCAAAAGCACCTCGGCCTGCACCTTGGCGCCGTTGTAGGCGTCGTCTATCTGTCGGGTTCCGTAGATGATGCCAACGTCGTAGGTCTTCTCTATGGGCAGGAACTTCTCGCGCCATGGCGGGGTGTGAATTGCGTCCAGCGAGCTGTAAATAACCTGCCCGCCCTTGCCCAGCCGCATGTTCACCGGACTGTCGGTCGAAAGCAGCGGGCCGACAAGGATCGTCCTGGAAACCTTGCTGGTATAAGCCTTTGCGGTTGCCAAGCCAGCGATCACCGCCCCGATTCCGCCGATCTTTTCCACCGCCTCGTGAGTAACGTGAACAACTATCATGTATATTCCCTGTGCAAAGATGAACAACCACAACAGACCGCTATTCTACATCGGCGGCATGGGGGCAAAAAAGGCAACTTGGCCCACTTGATGTTTATCGGTATTCTGGGTACGACTTTTCCATTACAATTGCTTTTAAAAGCATCGTCGGCGTCCCCGGCGGCAAGGAGTTTGGGCAAATGGATGTTTTGGGCATCGGCAGGACCACGGGTCCGCTCAGTGATCAGGAAGTCAATCAGACGGTTCATCAGGCAGCGGCCGCCCTTGGCGCCAACGGCAAAAAGGTGCTGGCGATCATACCCGATTACACCCGCACGTGTCCGCTTGGGCAGGTGCTGCGGGAGTTGCACTCCGCCCTGGCGGGCAAGGTTGCGCAGTTGGACTTCATGATCGCCCTGGGCACCCACCCGGCGATGACGGACGAGCAGATCGACAAACTGCTGTGCGTCCCCAGCGGCAAGCGTCACGAGGCGTTTCCAGGCGTCAACGTGTACAACCACTCATGGAACGACCCATCCGCCCTCCAGCAGGTTGGCGTGTTGTCGGCGGACAGGATTAACGAGATATCCAACGGGCTGTTTTCCATGGAGGTTCCCGTCACGATCAACAAGCGCGTGCTCGGGTACGACATGGTTGTGATTGTCGGCCCGGTGTTCCCGCACGAGGTCGTTGGCTTTTCGGGCGGTACGAAGTACCTCTTTCCGGGCGTGTGCGGGCCGGACATGACGAATTTCTTCCACTGGCTTGGCGCGGTGATAACAAATCCGCGAATCATCGGCACAAAGAACACGCCGGTGCGCGCGGTAATCGAGGCGGCAGCCGCGATGGTTACGGTGCCCAAGTTCGCCATCAGCATGGTGGTCAAGGGCGACGATCTTGCAGGCATGTACTTCGGCGAGGTGCGGCAAAGCTGGTCGGCGGCGGCGGATTTGTCCGACAAGCTGCACATCATTTACGTGGACAAGCCGTTCGAGTCGATCCTTTCCCGCGCGCCGGCGATGTACGACGAGCTGTGGACCGGCGGCAAGTGCATGTACAAGATGGAATGCGTGGTCGCCGACGGGGGGGAACTGATCATCTACGCCCCCCACCTGCGCGAGATATCCGTGACTCATGGCGCCGTCATCGAGAAAATCGGCTACCACACGCGGGATTACTTCCTCAAGCAGTGGGACAAGTTCAAGCACTATCCGTGGGGCGTGGTGGCGCACTCCACTCACGTTCGCGGCATAGGCACGTACGAAGACGGCGTCGAGAAGCCCCGCGTCAAGGTCACGCTGGCGACGGCGATACCCGCCGAGACCTGCAAGCGCATCAACATGGGCTACCGCGACCCCGCCGGGATCGACGTTTCGTACTGGCAGGGCAAGGAAGACCTCGGCAGGCTCTATGTGCCCAAGGCCGGCGAGATGCTTTACAAGCTGAAGAACCCCCCTGCCTGGCAGACGTTCTGATTCAGCAACGCCGCCTTGATGCGCGGGCCCGGCGGAATTAGGATGGTTCAAGTCCTGCCGGGCCGATGGGCCTGCGATACAGGGAAAAGGATGCCGTCATGGAGGAGAATCGCCTTCACAATACCGATTGCGTGGCGGGAATGCAGTCCATGCCCGCCGGTTCGGTTGACCTTGCATTCGCCGACCCGCCCTTCAACATCGGCTACGACTACGACGTCTACCAGGACCAGGTCGCGGCTGAGGAGTATCTCGACTGGACGCGCAAATGGGGAGCGGCCCTTGTGAAGCTGCTCAAGCCAGCCGGCGCATTCTGGCTGGCCATTGGCGACGACTTCGCAGCCGAGTTGAAGATGATCTTCCAGCGGGAGCTCAAGCTCACCTGCCGAAGCTGGGTGATCTGGTACTACACGTTCGGCGTTCACTGCAAACGCAAGTTCAGTCGAAGCCACACGCACCTGTTCCACTTCGTGAAAGACCCCAAGAATTTCACGTTCAACGGCGACGCCATTCGCGTTCCATCGGCGCGCCAGCTTGTCTATGCCGACGCCAGGGCAGTGTCCAAAGGCCGCCTGCCGGATGACACGTGGATTCTCCGGCCACAGGATCTGGAAAACGGCTTCGATTCGCAGGAGGACACGTGGTACTTTCCCCGCGTGTGCGGCACCTTTGCGGAGCGCGCGGGCTGGCACGGCTGCCAGATGCCCGAACAACTCCTGGGGCGCATAATAAAGGTGTGCTCAAACCCCGGCGAGCTGGTTCTTGATCCGTTCGGCGGAAGCGGCACGACGCTCGTTGTCGCCAAGAAACTCGCGCGCAGGTTCATCGGCTTTGAGCTTTCCCCCAACTACGCCGCTCAGATTCAGGCAAGGCTGAACCAGGCAGCAGTCGGCGACGCCCTTGCGGGGTCGGATCAGCCTCTGACATCCGCCCCGCCGACGGGCCGCCGAAAACGCAAGTCTACTGGGCAGGCTTGTAAGTTGCCTTTATGACGTTGGCGGAAACGTCGCTGATCTTGAGCGTCTTGATCTTCTTGGCTATTTCCTTGGCTATGTCAAGCGCCCGCGCCTGTGACTGAATCGAGAACGTCGCCATGTCGTTGCTGTACTCGACGTTGATGTCCTTGATGTCCGGCAGCTGCTTTAGCTGCTCTTCAAGTTCGACGTAATCGCTGAACGATACGCCCTCGACGCGGAGTATCAGCTCGCCAATGCCTCCGAGCCAGTCCATCCAGAATTGAAGAAGGTTTCCCTGCACGACCGGGGCGATCTGCTTGCCCTGGAAATCAAGGGCCTGTTTGGCGGCGCTGCGCCATTCGCGCTGCACGCCGCGAGTGGGCTTGCCCGGCACTCGCGAGACAAGCTGGCCGGTGTCGGCGTTGTAGCATCGCATGTTGGCCTCTGCCTCGTATGCGAAAAGCTGCATTCCACCGGTGTTCTGGGGCCTGCCCGTTGCGTTGGCGGAACCGGTGATGAAGATCTGCGCGCCTTCCTTCTTCATCAGCGCGATAAGCTGCTCGGGCTTGTCTTCAAGCACGGCAATATCCTGTTCGCGCTTGATGAGCTGCTTGATTCTTTCGCGGTCAACCAGCAAGAAGCCGCTCTCAAGCAGGATGTTCTCGATGCGGGCCTGCACCGTGGAGTCTTCGACAAGCTCATCCCCAATCTTCTCGGTCACCCACACCATGATCTTGGGCCTGCCCATTGATTGAAGCAGGTTCTTGACCGTGCCCCACATGTCGACGATGCCTTGTATCGACACTGTCGCCTCGATCTTCACCCAGTAGATTCCATCTTCCTCGCCGGCGCCCAGTTCGCGCACGTCCTGAATGAACCCTGCCGAGCGGGCAAGGACCGTGTCCTTGATAAGCTGGAAGTCGCGCGTCTGCGATTCGGAATAGATGATCGATCCGGCGCCTTCCTCCACCGCGCGGCGCTTGGCGTCTGCCATGGCGGCGTCTTTGCCATCGCCCCTTCCGGTTACGGTGATCGTCTTGAGGTTGGCGTTGTTCTGGGCCAGAGAGACCTGTGCCTGGGCTGCCATCAACAGCAGCACGGCTGCGAGCGAGGCGCGCATGGGTAATCCTTTCTGCAAGGCGAGAACTTACTGCACGACAATCCGCGGGGCGGCTGCGGGGACGTTTTCGATGGTCGTCGTGCGCTGGACGTCGATCTCGTCCTTTTCACATCCGGCGACCGTTAAACCTGTGAACGCAAGGGCGACAAGAACCAGCAGTGACAGAATGCGTTTGGTCATGACGTGGCCTTTCAAAAACAGCCCCGGCCCGGTTTCGCACCCGGGCCGGGGCGAAGGGTTGTTTACTTGATCTGGAGCGAATAACGGCTCTGGTAGGAGACGATGGTGTCCCACACCGGCTGGAGGTCTATTTCGACTTCCACGCTGGCCACGCCGTCTTCATCGATCTTCTTTGACGACTCGACGACGGTTGCTCCGACCTGGAAGTCCATCATCGCGGTCTTGATACGGTCGTCCTGGGTGATGAAATCCTGCACGGAGGTGCTGGAGGAGATCATCAGGCCGCTGATCTGTTCGGAGAGTTTGCGCCTTGCGTCGAGTTCAGCGCCTCGCAGTGCCATAAGCTTGGCCTGGGCTGCGTTGGGGTTGGTGTCGTCAAGGGCGGCATTTCCGACTGCGCTGATCTTCCTGCTGATCCAATCGGGGGCGGATGCCTTCTTGGTGACGGTGATGTTGGCGACCATCGGCTCGGGCGGCACGCCCATGCCGGTTTCGCTGATTACGGTGTCCTTCGTGGTCACCGAGAGCTCTTCGAGCTTCTGAAGCTTGACCTTGTCGCCCTTGTAGTGGGCCTGGCCCCAGCTCTTGAGGCTGGCGTAGACGGTCTGAAGCGTGACGGACATTTCGACCTCGACGATGAGTTCGTCGTCGTGGTACTTGACGGCCGTTTCACGTGCGCCGGCGAGGAAGGTTTCCATGCGGGTATTAACCTCGTCGCTCTCGGCGATGAAGTCGCGAACGCTGGTTTCGCTGGTGATAAGCGTGCCGTTGAGGCGTTCGCCCAGGCGGCGCATCGCGTCAACGCGTGCGGCCCGCAGAGCCATCAGCCTGCCGTTGGGAGGCAGCTGGCCCCACAGTTCCTTGGCCTTGGCGCTCATCAGGCTGCCCGAAGTGTACGTGCCGCCGGAGGGAACCGGGGCGAACTGCGCGCCCGGCGGGTCCATCGGAGGGGCGCCAACGCCGGTTTCGGTGATGACGGTCTGCTTGTTGGTCACGGTCATCTGCTCGAAGTCCTGGGCCTTGAACTTGTTGCCCTTGACGCACATGCTGGAGACCTGCTTGAGGTTGAGGATGAGCTCTTCCAGCGTGACTTCCATTTTCACTTCGACGGTTCCATCGTCGTTGAACACCGGCGAGCCCTTTTCGCGCATGCCGGCCATCCACGTCTGCATCGCGGTCTGAATTTCGTCGGACTGCGTGATGAAGTCCGAGACGCGCGTTTCAGAAGTAATCTGAAGGCCCTTGATCCGCTCGGCGAGTTTGCGGATTCCGTCAACCCTGGCGGCCCGAAGGGTCATCGCCTTTTTCTGGGCGCTCCTGACGTCCTGGGCGAGAACATTCGCCGCGCCAGCGAGAACCACGCCTGCGAGGCACAGCATTGCGCACAACTTTCTCATTTGCATCTCCTTTGACAAAGGTTTCTGACCATGCGCCGAACAACGGCGTCAGTCGGCATTTCTTACACGTTGACGAGCCTGGACATACTCGTCCTTTTGCTTCAGTCTGAACGCCCGCGTGTAAAGCTCCTGGGCGGCATCGAGGTTGCCAAGAGCCTCTTGCATAACGCCGGCGTTGAAGGCGGCGCCGTCGTCGTTGGGCTTGATCTGGAGGGCTTCAAGGTACATATCGAGCGCTTCTTTGTGGTCGCCGGCGGCGGCGAGCTTGTTGCCGGTTTTCACCGCATTCGATTTGCCCTTCTGGAGCTTCTGCACGAACTCGACGCGGTGCGGGCTTATCTGCGCGACAAACTCGCTGACGCACTGGTCTATCAGCCCGTTGACAGTCTGTGAGACGGGCGGCGGGTTGTCGCTGCTGAATCCGATTGCCGACAGGGCCGAGGCGCTGTCCTTGTCGCTGTCCATCTCTTTGCTGACGGTGAACGTGCGAAGCGTGCGGGCCGTTTCAACGTCGTCCATGGTCAGGTTGACCGTCACAAGGCAGTGGCGCTTGACATATTCCTTCTGCTTGAGCCCGCGATTGATAATGTCGGGCACGGTCTTTACCACGGTTTCGTCGCTTGCCATCACCGACACGGTTCCGTAGATCATCGCGTGGACGTTCGCCAGCTTGCCCGCGTCGGCAGCCTCGTTGGACGTCATTATGTGGATGTCCTGGCGCTGGAGTATTTCCTTGAGGTTGCGATGGTCGACAAGCTCGAACCGCTTGAACTCGCGGTTGGCCTTGTCAAGCTCGCCCACCAGCTTGTCCGCGGCGATCACGCCCCAGTCGCCCCCGCTGCGCTGCGAAGAATTGTCGTCAAGCGTGGCCACCGCCACTCTTTTGACATTCGCGGGAACCTCGAACTGCGCGGGGCGAACGTAGCTCAGAGTTACGGCCGGCTCTTCGCCGCAGCCGATCACGCACAGGGCGCCAACCACAACCGCCATCAGACCCAATCGGCGAGCCATATATGCCTCCATTAAAAACACCGATATGCCGGCAATGCCGTATCTGTTAATCCCAGACACGCGATAGCGTAGCGAGTTTGCGAGAAAAACGCAATCTTTCGAAATGTGCTCCCACAGCCCGGCGGACGGAACCGCCCGCCGGGCCGGGGGGATGCGTTACATCAGTTTGCCGATGACCGGCAGCTCGCCCACCAGGGGCAGCGCGTAGTCAACGAACGCCTTTTCTATGTTGTTGCCCGCGGCGCTGATGAACTCCTTGGGCAGCGGTTTGGTTTCACGGGCCACGTCGCGCAGCTCGCCGCGGAAGTACGTAATCTTGTATCCGCCGCCGAGCTCGCGCTTCATCGCCACGGTGCCACTGGGGTTGCCTTCGGATGCATATTGCACCGCAAGCCGGCCGCACTGGCGGGCCTCTGCCTGGTCAACCGGCGAGGCGTATCCCGCAAAGCTTCTTTGGAGATAACCCAGAGTGTCGGCCCGAACCCGCAGCTTCTTGGCGCCAAGCTTCGCGGCGACATCCTTCTTGACCATCTCGGCAAGGAAATCGCCCAGCGCGCCCGAGCCCGAAAGCTGCACGTTGCCGTGGCTATCGTGCTCGGCCTCTTTGGCGATTTTCTCGCCCCAGGCTACGCCGTTCTCATCTTCGATGCCTTCGGAAACGGCGACCACGCAGCGGCCAAGCCTGCCGTAAACCGCCGCCACGTCGTCTATGAACTTCTGGCGGCTAAGCCTCGCCTCCGGCACGTACACCAGGTGCGGGCCGTCGTTTTCATCCCTTCTGGCAAGCACGCTGGCGGCGGTAAGCCAGCCTGCATGGCGGCCCATGATGATGTCGATCTTCACGCCGGGCAGCGATGCATTGTCGCGATCGTCGCCCTGTATCGCCGACGCCACAAATCTCGCCGCCGAGCCGTAACCGGGGCAGTGATCGGTCAGGCGAAGGTCGTTGTCGATGGTCTTGGGCACATGGAAGACGCACAACTCGTACTTCTGGGCCTGCGCCATCTCAGAGACGATGCGGGCCGCGTCGGCGGAGTCGTTGCCGCCAATGTAGAAGAAGTATCGAACGTTGTTCTTCTGGAACACCTTGAATATGTTGCGGCAGTATTCCTCGTCTGGCTTGTCGCGCGTCGAGCCAAGAGCCGAGCATGGCGTCTGCGCGACACGTTCGAGCAGATCCTGGTCAAGCCCTTTAAGCTGGATGAACTGCTCATTGATAATGCCCCGCACGCCGTGTTTGGCGCCGAGGATGTTTTCGATGAAGTCGGCCTTGGCGGCTGCCTCGATAACGCCGACCAGCGACTGGTTGATTACCGCGGTCGGGCCGCCAGACTGCCCGATCACCGCGTTGCCCTTGATTGCTTGCGCCATTGTGAACTCCGTTTATCAGTTTCGGCCGGCACCGGCCTTGGTGAATCGCCCTGTTATCTCGCCTTGTCGCCAAGCATCTCGCGTTCGATGTACGTTGTGTTCCACTCGCCCTTGAGGAACTTCTGGTGGGCGAGGATCTCTTTGCACAGCGGTATCGTTGTTTTCGTCGGATGAAGAATGAATTCGCCCAGCGCACGCCTTGCCGTCGCGATGGCCTCGCCGCGGGTGGGACGGTGCACGATCAGCTTGCCGATCAGGCTATCGTAGGTCGGCGGAATCGCGTAACCCTGGTAAATGTGCGAATCCCACCGCACGCCGGGTCCGCCGGCGGGAACGAACACATCGATTGCGCCGGGCGACGGGCGGAAGTTGTGCTCGGGATCCTCGGCGTTGATGCGGCATTCGATGGCGTGCCCGCGAGCGACAATGTCTTCCTGTTTGATGTCCAGATGTTCGCCGGCTGCGACGCGAAGCTGCCACTTGAGCAGGTCCTGCCCCACCACCTCTTCGGTGACGGGATGCTCAACCTGAATGCGGGTGTTGACTTCGAGGAAGTAGAACTGGCCGTCCTGGTCAAGCATGAATTCGACCGTGCCGGCGCTGTAGTAACCGACTTCCTTCGCCAGCCTGACCGCCGAGTCGCATATCCGGCTGCGAAGCTCGGGGCTCAGCCCCGGCGACGGCGATTCTTCGATCACCTTCTGGCGACGGCGCTGAACCGAGCATTCGCGCTCGAAGAGGTGCACCACGTTTCCATGCTGATCGCCCAGCACCTGCACCTCTATGTGGCGGAAGTTCTCGATGCACTTTTCCATGTACAGCCGACCATCGCCGAAGGCGATTTCCGCCTCGGTCTGGGCCTGTTTGAACATGCCGCGCAGCGAAACCTCGTTGTGGGCGAAGCGTATTCCGCGTCCGCCGCCGCCGGCAGCTGCCTTTATGGCTACCGGGTAGCCGATCTTGTTGGCTATCGTCACGGCGTCGTCCACGGTTTCGACCGCCCCGTCGCTGTCGGGCGTGGTGGGAACCTGCGCCTTTTTGGCCAGCCTCTTGGCGGTGATCTTGTCGCCAAGGGCCCTCATGCTCTCGACGCTTGGGCCGATGAACTCGATTTTGCAGTCACGGCAGACCTCGGCGAAGTGCGCGTTTTCGGCAAGGAACCCGTAACCGGGGTGGATCGCCTGCACGTCGGCAATCTCGGCGGCCGCGATTATGCGGGGGATGTTGAGGTAGCTCTCGCTTGACGGGCCCGGCCCGATGCAGATGCGGTCGTCGGCAAGGTGAAGGTAGCTTGCGCCGCGGTCCGCCTCGCTGAAGACGGCGACGGTCTCGATGCCCATTTCCTTGCACGCGCGGATGATCCGCAGGGCGATCTCGCCGCGATTGGCAACCATGATGCGTGAAAACATGCGGTCGCTCCTTGGGCTTTACGCCGGCTGAACGCGGAAGAGAACCTGCCCGTACTCGACCGGCTGGGCGTTCTTGACGCATATTTCGCGGATCACGCCGGAGCATTCCGCCTTGATTTCGTTCATAACCTTCATCGCCTCGACGATGCAGACGACGGAATCGTCGCCCACTTGCGCGCCGACGGCGGTGAACGGTTCGCTGTCGGGGCTGGGGCTGGTGTAGAAGGTTCCGACCATGGGGCTCTTGATCTCGATGAGATTGGACTTCGCCTCGGCAGCGGGTTCGCTTGCCGCAGCCGCCGTCGCAGCCGCGGTAGCAGCCGCGGTAGCAGCCGGAATCATCTGCACCGGCGCGAACTGGGCGGCGGGGACGCCCGAGGGAACGCCACCCTGGCTGCATCGCTTCAGGTGCACTCGGTTCTCGCCCAGGGCGATTTCGACTTCGCCCAGGTCGTTCTCCATCATCATCTTGACGATCTGCTTGATATCCTTGATGTCCATTTGGTCGTCCTTATTTACAGATACCCGGCTTGGGGCGGACCAGTTAACGCAACGTCATTGCCGCCGGCGTTTTGGGCAGCGACGTCAGAATTCGGCAGCCGCCCGCTTGCACCAGCACGTCGTCCTCGATTCTCACGCCCCCCACGCCGGGCAGGTAGATTCCCGGCTCTATCGTGACAACCATTCCGCTTTTGAGCGGTTTATCGCTCGACTTCGACAGCGCCGGCGATTCGTGAACCTCCAGCCCGAGGCCGTGGCCCAGGCTGTGGATGAACTGCTTGCCGTACCCTGCTTTTTCAATCACGTCCCTGGCGGCTTGATCGACGGCGGCCGGCTTGGCCCCCGCCCGGCAGGATTTTATGCCCGCCTCCTGAGCCAGAAGAACCACCTGGTGGATTTCGCCAATTTTGGGGGGGATTCTACCGGTGAACACCACGCGGGTCAAGTCACTGCAATAGCCGCCGACCATCGCGCCCCAGTCGATCAGCACGATGCCGTCCGCCCGCACCCTCGTTGAACCCGGGCGGTAGTGCGGTAGCGATGCGTGCGCGCCCACAGCCACGATTGTCTCGAATGCCGGCTTTTCGGCCCCCGCCAGCCGCATGCGGTAGTCCAACTCGGCTCCGATGTGATTCTCGGTCTTGCCGATCCACCAGTCCCTGCCCATCTCCAGAAGCGACTTGAACGCCCCCTGTGCAGCCTTCGCCGCCTTGACGATCGCGGCGACTTCCACGTCGTCCTTCACCGCCCGCAGCGGCCCGACGGCGTTGACCACACGCAGCGGGGCAGAACCAAGCTTGCGCTTGAGCACATCCGCAGCCTGAACCGTCATCGCCTCCGCCTGGATTCCAAGCTTGCGAACCCCCAGCCGCTTGGCGACCCCAGCCACCGCATCCGACATCGGCCCGGTCCGAACGTGGATCTCCAGCCCAGGGCATTCGTTCTTCGCCTGCTCGCCGAATCTGCCGTCGGTGATCAGCACGCCTTTCGACGCGGTGAACAGCACGAAGCTGTCATCGCCGCCGAAGCCCGTCAGCCACCTTACGTCCGGCCCCGCGGTGACAAGCATCGCCTCAAGCCGGCCCTGCGATTCCTTCGCCGCCTTGAACGCCCTTCTCCGCCTCGCCGCCAATGTTCTTGAGTTTTTGTCTTCCGGCACGCCTCGCCTCATCCGCTGTTGTTGCCATCGCCCGGCCCTTGCCTGGCGATGGGGCAATCATCCGGTTAATGTTAATCAAATCTCCCCTCCCCCGCGACAGTAATCCCCGGCGCTCGTACTGACGTCATGCGTATATTCCGATCATACGTGACGCATGTAGATTAAATCATAATCACAGGCACAACGCATAAAGCCCCGCATGGCAATGCGGGGACCTGACTCTAGTCGCGGAGCGACACCTCGCCGTTTGCTGTTCCTTCGAATATGACCACGAATTCGGCAACGTTTGCTCGTAGAACGTCTTGCCCGGCTGGATTGGCCCGGCAGTGTGATCCGCTGGGTTTCTCGCCCACGAATGTGGTACCGCACGCCAAACTGAACCACCGCGACGAGGCCGTGATTTTCAATGGCGGCCACGACCGAATATAGTCCGCTCGGGCGTCATCGAGTCCACCGGCTCTGCCGCGTAACGGGCCTCCGCCTCCATTGCGTCGAGGGCCACGATATCCGCCCTGCCGCCTCGCTTGGCGGCCCGATTCTTGTCCCACTCGTTGGACAGGAAGTTCTGCAAAGACGCCAGGAGGAATGATCGGAACTTACCACGCCGGCGATCCACGAGGGCCAGGGCATCCTTTTCCAGCAGCCGGGCGAAGAAGCCCTGAACCAGATCCTCCGCCTGCGCTGGCCCGCTGCCCCGCCGGCGCACGTATGCGTACAGCGGAAACCAATACATCTGCACCAGTTCGCCCATGGCACGCCTGGCTGCCGTTCCGGCCTGCCAGTCATTCGCCGCCACGACGATGCTCCACCGCGTGGCCGCGAACTCTGCTTCGCACGCACCATGCTTCGCAGAGCAGGGTGCATGCATTCGAGATGTCCACCCTCCTTCGCCAAGGCTTCGGAGGGCATGCCCATT
>JAAYCO010000074.1 GCA_012729725.1 Planctomycetota bacterium | reverse complement strand
CGGCGGGCGGATTGTCACTGCCGCGATAGTGGACCTGGTGGTGCGTTGCGACTGGACCTGGCGAGGGCTGGCGTTCGCCCAATGCAAGGCCAAGGTGGTTAACGAGAAGATGCCCAACCATGAAATTGTGTTGAAGGTAAACCGCCACGATCCCGATTCGACGGCGGCGATGATGATGCAGACATTCAAACACGATTACCTTGTCCAGATTGTCCTGCGGCTGCTCCAGTTCTTCCGCCAACCCGCGCCGGATTGCGGGTGGAGCAGTTGAGACGTTGTTTTTGCGCGTGCCGGAAGAATGGATGCGAACGTATAATGCGTATCGCCGGATGCGCGGAAGGCCGCCGCCCTAAGGGGCGGAGGAAAGTCCGAGCACCACTGAACCACGGTGGTGGGTAACGCCCACCGTTGCCGCTCGCGAGGGCGGCGATAGGGAAAGCGCCACAGAAAGCAGACCGCCCGCGTGCGGAGCCCCCGTCAAGGACGCGCGTGGGTAAGGGTGAAAAGGTGCGGTAAGAGCGCACCGCGTTCGTCGTGAGGCGGACGGCACGGCAAGCCCCACCGGGTGCAAGGTCAAGCAGCGACGATGGCTTGGTTCAGGCCCAGCGTCGCGGGTAGGCCGCTTCCTTCGGGTTCGCCCGACGGAGAGCCCGTCCCGCAAGGGCGGGTCAAGATAAATGGTCTTCGCCGCCGATCGCAGCCAAGCGAGCGGCGGAACAGAACTCGGCTTACAGCGCATCCGGCGGGCATTTTTTTGCAGGAGCGCCGCGGCTTAACCGCCGGGGCCTGTGATGTTATACTGCCGCAATGAAAAAAGCATACCTTACCGCTGTCGGCAGCATTGAACTGAGGAACGAGCCCGCGCCGGTCATAGAGCGCGACGACGAGGTGCGCATACGCGTTCACAGTGTCGGCGTGTGCGGCAGCGACATGCACTATTTTCGCAGCGGGAGGATCGGCAGGCAGATCGTGAAGTTTCCGTGGGCCGTCGGGCATGAATGCGCCGGCGTGATCGACCAGGCAGGTCCATCCTCGGGTCTGGCGGCTGGAACCAGAGTGGCAGTTGATCCGCTGGCCCCGTGCCTTGCATGCGACCAGTGCGCCGGCGGCAGGGAGCACACCTGCCGGAACCAGAAATTCCTTGGCGTTCCCGACCAGATGCCCGGTGCGATGGCGGAATACCTCGTGCTTCCCGGCCGGTGTTGCGTGGCGATTCCAGACTCGATGACATTTCACCAGGCGGTGATGACCGAGCCGTTCGCCATCGCCCTGTGGGCGGTGAAGCTTGCCGGCGACGTTGCGGGCAAAAGCGTTGGCATTCTCGGCAGCGGGCCGGTGGGGCTTTGCGTGCTGGAGGCGCTCAAACTGGCCGGCGCGGGGCGGGTATTCGCAACGGACCTGCTTGACTACCGCGTGGCGCTGGCTGCGAAGATGGGCGCTGCCTGGTCGGGCAAGGCCGAGGATGTTGAGGAATCGATGGCCTCGCGGTGTCCGCTTGGGCTTGACGTGGTTTTCGAGTGCGCCGGCGACAACGACGCCATTGACCAGGCGGCCAGGCTGCTTGCTCCGGGCGGGCTGCTTGTGCTGGTTGGCATACCCGAGGGCGACCGCATCAGCTTCGACATGAACTACCTTCGCCGCAAGGAGCTTCGCGTGCAGAACGTGCGCCGCCAGAACGGCTGCACCCGCCGCGCGGTGGAACTGACGGCGAGCGGGCGGGCGAACCTGGACCCCATTGTGACGCATCGATATGAGTTTGATCGGTCGCAGGAGGCGTTCGACACGGTGTCTCGCTACGCCGACGGCGTGGTCAAGGCGATGATCGACATGGTGGGATAGGCCGGCGGCATGAGAATACTCGTCACAGCCGATCTTCATTACGATATCGGGCGGTCTCGCGGCCCAGCGGTCGAGCTGGCGGGCAAGGCGTGCGCCATGGGCGGCGACGCCATCGTTCTGGTGGGCGACTGTGCGGGCGCGGACCTCAAGCTGCTGCGAGAGTGCCTGGGGCTGTTCGATTCATTCTCCGGCGGCAAGTTCCTTGTGCCGGGCAACCACTGCCTGTGGCGGTTCGACGGCGAGAGCTCGATGGACCGCTACGAGCGGCTCGTTCCGCAGGTCGCCGCCGATGCGGGGTGGGAGGTGCTTGACCGCCGGCCCGCCGTGATGGGCGATCTTGGGCTTGTTGGTTCGATAGGGTGGTACGATTACGGCTTCGCCGACGAAGCCCTCGGCGTGCCGCTTGATTTCTATCGGGCGAAGGTTGCCCCCGGTGCGGCTGCGTATCTGGGCGGCTACGAGGACATGCTGCGGCTGCACGAGGGGTCGCTGACGGCAAAGCAGATGGCGATCGGCGCGCGATGGATGGACGGCGTTCACGTGGACCTTGGCATGAGCGACGAGGCCTTCACCGGCCTGCTGTGCGAGCGGCTGGGCGCTCAGTTGCGTCAGACGGCGACGAAAGTGCGTCGCGTCGCGGCGTTTGTGCATCACCTGCCGTTCGGCGAGCTTGTTCCGGCGCAGAGGCCCGCGCGGTTTGCGTTCGCGGCAGCGTTCATGGGCTCGGCGGCGATAGGTCGAACGCTGGCCGCCTGCCCGAGCGTGACGCACGTTTATTGCGGTCATTCGCACTGGCCCGACAGGCGCCGCATCGGCGCGATCGAGGCTATCAACGTCGGCAGCACGTACATCGCCAAGCGGCTGGAGGTGCTTGAGCTGGGCGATTAGTCAGGAAGGCGACAGTGAGAAGCATATACATACTATATACGATAGCGGCGGCTGCCGGCGCCTTGGCCGCTGCCGGAGGCGAGGACGACCTTCGTGTCACGCCGGTGGTCAAGGCGTACCGCATGGCAAAGCCGGCGGTGGTCAACATATCGACCGAGCAGATCGTAAACGTCGGCATGAACCTGGGCGGGGGCGATCTGTTCGACCGCATCTTCCCGAGCCCGCTCGTGCGGCGGATGCCGGTGCAGAGCATCGGCAGCGGGTTCGTGATTCATCCCTCGGGCTACATCGTGACGAACGCCCACGTTGTGCGGCGGGCGCGGAAGATCGAGGTGACGCCCGGCGGCGGCGACCAGCGGCTGCCGGCGCGGGTGATAAGCTCAAACCAGCAGCACGACCTGGCGGTGCTGAAGATAGACTCGCCCGTGCCGCTGGCGCACCTGACGCTTGGGCGAAGCGACGACCTGATGGAAGGCGAAACCGTCATCGCTGTAGGCAACCCGCTCGGTTACTCGCACACAGTCTCGCAGGGCATCATCTCGGCGTTGGGCAGGGAGTTGGACTTCGGCGACGGGATGCAGATATCTGAATTGATCCAGACCGACGCCTCGATCAATCCCGGCAACAGCGGAGGGCCGCTGCTGAACATCAACGCAAGGGTGATCGGCATAACCACCGCCATTCGCGCCGACGCGCAGAACATAGGATTCGCCATTCCCGCCGACACGCTCTGCCGCGAGCTGCCGTCGCTGCTGAACTTCGAGCGGCTCAATCGCGTGGTCTTCGGAGCGAAGGTCGCTGCCCGCCACGGAAGCGACGGAGCGGAGATTGTCGTCGAAAGCGTCGGCGAGTCTTCGCCGGCGTCGGCAGCGCTGAGGAAGGGCGACAGAATCGTGTCGGTCGACGGCGCCGCCGTCGCCGGCATGCCCGACTGGGTCTGCGCGATGATGGAGAAGACGCCGGAGGCGCCCGTAATACTGGGCGTCATCCGCGACGGGCAACGAATCGAGGCGGCAGTTACGCTGCTTCGGCGCCCAGCGCCAGACGGCGCGAAGCTGGCGCAGGCCCGGCTGGGAATGAAGCTTGCCGAGATCACGCCACAGCTGGCGCGCCAGGCGCGCCTTGCTGTTGACGAAGGGCTGGTCGTGCTTGAAGTCGAGCCGGGCGGACCGGCCGACGCCATCGGCATTCGCCGGGGCGACATCGTGACTCAGCTTGAGCAACTTCACCTGGCGACGCTTGAATCTTTGGGGCAATTGCTGGAGGATGTGCCGGGCGAACCGTTGCTTCGCATCGGCGTGATCCGCGGGAACATTCGCGTGCTTGTGAGCATTCGCGCCCGGGCAGGCGGGGGCGGGGGCGGCGCGACGAGAAGCGCCGACATGGCATATATGAAGGAAAGTAAATGAGAGTAGTAATAGCGCCGGATAGTTTCAAGGAATGCCTTGGTGCTGGCGAGGTGGCCGCGGCAATCGCATCGGGCGTGGTCAAGGCGGCGCCGGATGCGGTGATCGACATCTGCCCCATGGCCGACGGAGGCGAGGGAACGGTCGCCGCAATCGTGGCGGCCACCGCGGGCAGGTTCATCACCGCCGACGTGTTTGACCCGCTGGGCAGGCAGATCCGCGCCAAGTTCGGGCTGCTTGGCGAAGGTCCGGTTGCGGCGCTGCCCGGCGAGGTGGGGCTTGCCGCCGGTCTGGCGCAACAGGGCGATTCGGCCTGCGAGTGCGACGGGTGCGCCGCCGTGGTCGAGATGGCGGCAGCGTCCGGACTGGAACTGACGCCGCCGGGCATGCGCGACCCGCTGTGGACAACAACATTCGGCACGGGCCAGCTAATCACGGCGGCCCTGGACGCCGGAGCGCGGAGCATCATCCTTGGCGTCGGCGGCTCGGCGACGGTTGACGGCGGAGCAGGCTGCCTTCAGGCGCTGGGCGTCGTGTTCATCGACGGCGCGGGAAACCCCTGCCGATGCGGCATGGGCGGCGGCGCCCTGTGCGACGTCGCCTCGATCGACGTCTCGGGCATGGACAAGCGCGTCAGGCCCGGCCTGATCACGGTGGCCGCGGATGTAACCAACCCGCTGACGGGCCCGCAGGGGGCGGCGCGCGTCTATGGCCCGCAGAAGGGCGCGACGCCCGAGGCAGTCGAACAGCTCGAGCGCGGACTGGAGCATTTTCGCAAGCTCGTCGCGGACCTGCTGGGAATCGACATGAACGCCATCAGCGGCGCCGGCGCTGCCGGGGGGCTGGGCGGCGGAATAGCCGCGTTCACCGGCGCGAAAATATCGGCGGGTCTGGGCGTGATAGCAAAAGCGGTGAACCTGCGGCAGCGGATCTCGTGCGCCGATCTGGTAATCACCGGCGAGGGCAAGCTAGACGCGTCAAGCGCGTTCGGCAAGACGGCGGTTGGCGTTGCCCGCATGGCGGGCGAGCTTGGCGTATCGGCGGTTTGCATTCCGGGCCAGGTTGGCGCTGGCGCGCCGCGCGAGCTTTTCGCGGCGGTGCTGCCTCTGGTGGGCGATGGCGTCACGCCGGCGCAGGCGATTGAATCGGCCCCGGCGGTTCTGGAACTGCGGGCCAGGCAGGCGATAGCGAAATATATAAAGGGCTGATTATTTGAGTTTGACGCCCATTCCCTGCCTCTGCCAGCCGTCCACGAGCACGCGGAACTCGCGAAGCAGGTCGTTGAGCTGCATGCTGGCGTCGACGAGGTTGTTGTAGAGGGCCGGGTCGTTGATTATTCGCCCCATCGAGCCCTCGCCGTCGTTCATGCTTGTGGCGAGGCGGTTGAACTGGGCCACCAGGTCCGCCATACCCTCGGCGGCGGCGATGAGTTTGGGCGTGATCTGGGCCATGCCGGCGTCTGTTCTGGCGACGGCGGCTCGCGCCTCGACGATCAGTTCGGTGAACGCGGCGGCGGCCTGTGGAGCGTCCTTGCTGGCGAGGGCGAGATTCTCAAGCGTCTGGCGGTAGTTTTCGCGGTTCCGGGGATCGCCGAAGACGTACGAGATGTCGTCGAGAGCCTTGTTGAGCTTGACGATGGTGTCGTTGAGGCGCACTTGCTCGTCGCCCTGCGTCTGGGCGTCGGAGGGCTCCGACGGTGCGATCATGCTGTTGATGTTGGAGGCGAGCTGCCCGATCTGTGCGAAGCTGGTGCGGATTTCGTCAAGCGTGGACTTCATCTCGGGCGAGAGGAAGTCTGCCCCGACGTGCTCCGCCCTGACGAGCGCCGAACCGTCGGTGGGCAGGAAGTTCGTGGCGCCGCCGTTGCTGGCCTGAGGGCTTTTGATATCGACGTATGGCGAGCCGACTATGCCCTTGGTGTAGATCATCACCTTTGAATCGGCGGGCAGGCGGATGTCCTTGTCGATGCGGGCCGTCATGGTGACGCCGCCGGCGGGGTTCCGCCCGTCGGTGAAACCGATATCGGTGATAACGCCAACGCGGATGCCGGCAAGATAGATGTGGTGCCCGGCCTGCACGTCATGCGAGCTGTCCGAGACGATCTTCACGGTGTAGCCTCCGCGAAGGGCCCCGGGAGTCATGGTGAACAGCACGATCATTATTCCAAGCATGACCGCGCCGGCGAGAACGGTAACGCCGACGAGCATATTACGCTTGTTTTCAGTCATATATCCATCCTTAATCGGGATGAGCGCGGGTTATCGCCGCCAGTTCGGCGGCGCTTGCCCGGGCGTCCACGAAATCGCGAAATACGTCAAGCTTCACCTCGCCGAGCTTGTCGGGCGTGGTGTCGGCGACGATGGCGCCGCCGTGAAGCATGACGATTCTGTTGGCCACCTTGCGGGCCGACGTCATGTCGTGAGTCACCACCACGGCCGTGGCCCCCAGGGTTCTCTGAAGGCGGATGATAAGCTCATTAATAAGGTCCGCCCGCGCGGGGTCCAGGCCGGTCGTCGGCTCGTCGTAAAGTATAACCTCCGGCCTCAGCGCTATCGCGCGAGCCAGGGCGACACGCTTGCGCTGCCCGCCCGAGAGCTCCTCGGGGTATCGCCGCCCGAGGCCCGAAAGCCCAACCGCCGCCAGAAGCTCCACCGAGCGCGCCTCGCGCGCCTGCGGCGAAAGGCGAGAGTGCTCCTCAAGCGGGAACACCACATTCTGCTCGACCGTCATCGAATCGAACAGGGCGGCGCCCTGAAACAGAAAGCCGATCTTGCGCCGCACCGCGACAAGCTCTTTCTCGCTCATGGCGGTGATGTTGAGATTTTTAAAGAACACGCTGCCCGAGTCGGGCTTGAGCAGCGAGACCATGTGCTTGAGCAGCACGCTCTTGCCGCAGCCGCTGGGCCCGATTATCACGGTCGTCAGGCCCGTCGGAATGTCAAGGTTCACGCCGTCGAGAACCTTCAGTCCGTTGAAGGATCTGCTGACGTTCCTAAGGCGGATGATGGGCTCTTCGCTCGACATCTGTGTTCACTTTCGTCAGGACTTCGCGGTCTTTCGCTGCCGCTTGCGCTGTCGCTTGAGGGGCTTGGAGGCCTTCTTCTTCTTCCTGCCCGCTGCCTTGGGCTTCTTGCGAAGAACCTTCTCGTTGACGGGCATCATCATGGCGATCTCGTCACAGGCGTCTGCCTTGGGACAGTTGATGCACTCTCGCCACACCTTCTCGGGCAGGCGGTCACGGTCTATCGTGACGAAGCCGCAGCGAAGGAAGAACTTCTCTTCGTACGTCAGGGCGAAGAGCGTGTGAACGCCAAGGCGTCTGGCGTCGCGCACGGCCGCCTTCACGAGCATCTTGCCCAGGCCCTTGCCGTGGTGATTGGGCGCGACCGCCAGGGACTTGACCTCGGCGAGGTCTGCCCAGAAAATATCAACGGCCACGCATCCGACAACGGCGCCGTCGTCCGCCTGGGCTACCTGGAATTTGCGCAGCGAGCCGTACACGCTTTCGAGGCTGCGATGGAGCATCCTGCCTCGTTCGGCGTAGTAGTTGATCAAGCCGCAGATGGACTGGGCGTCCTTGACTTTAGCGGGTCGTATCTTCATTGCCGGCATTTTACACAACTATCGGCAAAGGGATTAATGCAATTTGAATGTTAGTGCCGCCGGGGCATCGCCAAAATGTCCAAAGCGGGTACAATTATGTGGCGGATGCTTGCCCCCGGCCGCCAAAGGTGAGGAATGGCCGTCGAAACGCAAACCCTGAAGGTGAACATCGGCGCGGACCGCCCCGTCGCGCCGCCTTGCATCTTCGTGCTCTTCGGAGCAACCGGCGATCTTGCCGCGAGGAAGATCGCCCCTGCCTTGTACAACCTTTACCGTCAGGAGCTGCTGGGCAGGAACTTCTACGTCCTTGGCGTCGCGAGGCGCGGGCGAAGCGACGAGCAGTTCCGCCAAGAGATGTTCGAAGCCGTCGGCCGGCACTCCCGCGAGCAGATCGACCGCACGCTGTGGAACGAATTCGCCCAACGCTGGGGCTACTGCACGGTGGAGGCGCACGAGCAGTCGCATTTCGCCGCGCTGGGCGAGCGGCTGGGGCGAATCAACGCCGAGCACCAGACCGGCGGCAACATCATATACTATATGGCGATCACGCCCGACGCCTGGGGCGAGACCATCGAGAACATGGCGGGGGCGGGGCTCACCCGCCCCTTGCAGGGCGGATCGTTCGCCCGAATCGTCGTCGAAAAGCCGTTCGGGCGCGACCTGGCCTCTGCGCGGCGGCTCAACGAAAGGTTGCTGAACTTCTTCGACGAGAAGAGCATCTTCCGCATCGATCACTACCTTGGCAAGGAGACGGTGCAGAACATCCTGGTGCTTCGGTTCGCCAACGCGATACTCGAACCGCTTCTCAACCGCCAGTACGTGGACAACATCCAGATCACCGCTGCCGAGACCGTCGGCATGGAAGGCCGGCGCGGGCCTTACTACGAAAAGGCCGGGGCCATGCGCGACATGATGCAGAACCACATGCTTCAGTTGCTGGCGCTGACGGCGATGGAAGCGCCGTCGTCGATGAGCGCCGAGTCGATACGCGACGAGAAGGTGAAGGTTTTGCGAGCGCTTCGCCCGCTGACGCCCGAAGAGGTGGAAACGAACACGGTTCGCGGGCAGTACCGCGCCGACGCGAAGCACCCGGGCTATCGCCAGGAAGACGGGGTCGCCGAGGATTCGCCGGTCGAGACGTTCGCGGCAGTCCGGTTGATGATCGACAACTGGCGATGGAGCGGCGTGCCGTTCTACCTGCGCACAGGCAAGATGCTCGCAGCCAAGGCGACGTACGTGGTGGTGACCTTCAAGCGTGAGCCGCTGAACCTGTTCGTTGAAGGCGACTGCGACATGGGCGGGCCGAACATGCTCGTGCTTCGCATCGCGCCGGACGAGGGGGCGGACTTCATCCTGAGCGCCAAGGCCCCCGGCGAGCGGATGTTGCTTCGACCGGTGCGGATGGAGTATCGCTACGATTCCGCCTTCGCCTCGGCCGGGCCGGAGGCATACGAGCACCTGCTGCTCGACGCCATGCGCGGCGTGGCGACGCTGTTCATCCGCGGCGACGAGGTCGAAGCATCGTGGCGGTTCATCGACAGCATCCGCCGCACGTGGGACGTTTCGCGGAAGCCATCGTTGATAGAATACCCGCCGATGTCATGGGGTCCGCAAGAGGCGGGGGCCCTGTTCGAGGATCCATACAGGCAGTGGTACAACCCAAGGCCGAGGTGACGCCATGATCACGCGAACCAACACGAGGGTCATCATCGAACGAAGCGCCGAGCAGGCTACGGTGTTCGCCGCGACGCTGTTCAAGACAATCGTCTGCGATGCCGTGGAGCGGGAGGGCGCTGCCAATCTCGCGCTTGCCGGGGGCACGACGCCGCACAATCTTTACCGCATTCTGGCGGCCGGCGCCGCCGTCGGCGAAGTGCCGTGGGAATCGACCGAGATATTCTTCGGCGACGAACGAGACGTGCCGCACGACCACGTTGAAAGCAACTACTACATGGCCCAGAAGACCCTGCTCGATCACATACCCGTCGAGCCCTGGCGCGTTCACCCCATGCGCGCCGACGCCGAAGATATAGAGCTTGCCGCACATGAATACGAGCAGACCGTGCGTCAGATCGTCGCGCCGGATCAGCACGGCGCTCCGCGGTTCACGCTGATATTGCTGGGCATGGGGGCGGACGGCCACACCGCAAGCCTGTTCCCCGATTCGCACGAGGCGCTGAACGAGCCCCGCAAGCTGGTGGTGGGGCACTTCGTGCCGGTGCTTGGGCGAAAGCGAATCACGTTCACGTTTCCGATGATCAACGCCGCCCAGCACGTGCTGCTGCTGGTGACGGGCCAGGACAAGGCCGACGCCGTCAGCAGGCTTCTGAGTGAAGACGAGGAGGTTCGCTCTTCGATTCCGGCGTCCCGCGTCGGGCCGCACGACGGCATGCTTACGATAGTGCTTGACGAAGCGGCGGCGGGCGCGGTGCGATAGCGCTCGGCGTGCGGTTCAGTCCCTGCTAAGAATGCACGAATGTGCATGAAGCGGATCATCGGCAAGGGCGGCCAGTTGCGGCGTGATCTTCGAGCACCTCTCGTCGACGCCGAGTGGCGCGAGTTCGTTGCCGACGCGCGTCAGCGGGCATCGCGGGTGGAAGGCGCAGCCGCTCGGCGGGTTCACGGGCGACGGCGTCTCGCCCTCGAGCCGCTTGCAGTTGCCGCCGCCGTCGCCTGGCGTGCATGACGGCGCCGCCGCAAGCAGCGCCTGCGTGTACGGGTGGCGAGGGTTGTTGTACAACGCGTCCCTGGGCGCGGTTTCGACGATCTTTCCAAGATACATCACGGCGATGCGGTCGCAGAAGTGCTCGACCACCGCCAGGTTGTGCGCGATGAAGAGGTAGGTCAGGCCAAGCTCGTCCTGCAGGTCCTTAAGCAGGTTGAGAATCTGGGCCTGGATCGACACGTCCAGGGCGCTGACGGGCTCGTCGCAGATTATGAACGCAGGCTGGGCCGCAAGCGCCCGCGCGATGCCGATGCGCTGCCGCTGCCCGCCGGAGAACTCATGCGGGTATCGTTGCATGTAAGCAGGTGATAGGCCGACGCGGTCAAGCAACTGGGCCGTGCGCATGCGGCGCTCGGGCCGCCTTACCACACGATGAACCGCCAGCGGTTCGGCGACGATGTCGCCCACGGTCATCCGCGGGTTGAGCGAGCCGAACGGATCCTGAAAGATCATCTGCATTCGGCATCGCATGTCGCGCATGCGCCCGGGCGCGAGCGAAAGCACGTCGACGCCGTCGAAGATAACCTTGCCGGCGTTGGCGTGAACGAGCCGCAGTATCGATCTGCCGACGGTGGTCTTGCCCGAGCCGCTCTCGCCGACGAGCCCCAGAGTTGCGCCTCGCGGGATGTCGAGGTCCACTCCGTCGACGGCGCGTACGAATTTTTTCGAGCCCAGCAGGCCGCCGCGGATGGGGAAGTACGTTCGCAGGCCGCGGACGCTCAGGAGGATGTCGTCGCCGGGCGTCATTGTTGTTCCTCCTCCGCCGGCGGCGCGTCGGCCTGGTCGGCGGCGCGAGCGTGCCAGCAGGCAACGCTGTGTCCGGGCTGTTCCTGGCGAAGCGGCGGCTCCTGGCTGGCGCACCGGGCGGGCACGCGGACAGGCCCGGTTTCGGTTGTCACGACGACGGTGTCGCTTTCGTTCATGGTCCGCGCGACCATCCTTGCGGTGGCGCATCGCGGGTGGAACTTGCAGCCGGTGGGGAAGTTCAGCGGGTTTGGCACGCTGCCGCCGAGCGTTTCAAGCCGCCGGCCTCGCACGCCAAGCCGGGGCAGCGACCTGAAGAGCCCCTGCGTGTACGGATGCAAGGCCCGCGAGAACAGATCGGCGGCGCTTGTCAATTCCACAATCTTGGATGCATACATAACACCAACGACGTGCGCCGTCTGCGCCACCACCGCAAGGTCGTGCGTGATAAGCAGAATGCCAAGGTTCTCCCGCTCCTGAAGGTCGCCAAGCAGGTCGAGAATCTGCGCCTGCGTGGTGACGTCCAGCGCGGTGGTTGGCTCGTCGGCGATCAGCAGGCGGGGCGAGCACGAAAGGGCCATCGCAATCATCACGCGCTGCCGCATGCCGCCCGAGAGCTGGTGCGGGTATTCGCCGAATCGCTGCGCCGGCTCGGGTATGCCGACCTTGGCAAGCAGATCGATGGCGCGTCGCCGAGCCTCGCGGGCCGATGTTCGGGCGTGCAGCATCACGGCCTCGGCTATCTGGCTGCCGCAGGTGAAGACGGGATTGAGGCTGCTCATGGGCTCCTGGAAAATCATTCCCACCTGGCCGCCGCGGACCTGCCTCATCTGCCCGGGCGAAAGCCCCAGCAGGTCGCGCCCGTCAAGGTGAATCGAGCCCGAGACTATCCTCGCCGGCGGCATGGGAAGCAGGCGAAGAATCGAAAACGCCGTGACGCTCTTGCCGCACCCGCTCTCGCCGACGAGCGCGAAGGTCTTTCCTCGCGGCACGCTGAAGCTAACGCCGTCGACGGCCTTGACCACGCCGTCGTCGGTGAAAAAGTGCGTCCGCAGGTCGCGGATCTCAAGCAGCGCATCGCCCGGCTGTGTGTTCATACCCATCATACGTTCTTGAGCCTCGGATCGAGCGCATCCCGCAGACGGTCGCCGAAGATGTTAAGAGCCAGCACCAGCAGGAACATCGCGCCGACGGCGGAGGCAAGCTCCCACCATCTTCCGGCGTGAAGCTCCATCCTCGCCCCGTCGATCATCGTGCCCCAACTGGGCATGCCGACTTCGACGCCCAGGCCGAGGTAGCTCAGCGTGACCTCGGCGGTGATCGCGCCCACCACGCCAAGCGAAAAACTGATGATGCCCAGGTGCAGCACGTTGGGCAGCACGTGACGCAGAAGGATCATGACGTTGCCCCTGCCGACCGCGCGGGCGGCGAGAACATATTCAAGTTCGCGCACCTTCATCACCTCCGCCCGGACATAGCGGCACGTGCCCACCCAGGCAGTGACGCCCAGGGCGATGTAGAGCCCGTGAATGCCGCCGAGATTAAGCCCGAGGAACGTGACGTTCTTGAATGCGTACTTCATGGCGATCAGCAGCACGATGCCCGGCACGCTGGCCATGGTCGAGTAAAGCCAGACGATGACGGCGTCGGTGCGCCTGCCGAAGTACCCGGCCGCGGCGCCGAGCATCAGCCCAAGCGGAACGGCTATCAGGTTCGACATCAGCCCAACCGTCAGCGAGACCTTCGCGCCAAGCACCGTCTTCAGCAGCACGCTTCTGCCGGCCCAGTCGGTTCCAAGCAGGTTGCGCAGCGAATCGAGCGACGGCGGGCGGTAGCTCTGATCGAAGTTGATCGTCTCTTCGAAGGTTGGTATTCCACCTTCCGGCGCAGCCAGCGCCTCGTACATCGCGCCGCCCAGCGCAAGCAGAACGTAGAAGGCGATGATGCCCAGGCACAGCATCGCCCACCGGTCGCGCGCAAGCCGTCGGCGGGCGTCGGCCCAGAGGCTCGCGCCGCGCTGAGCCACAGGCTCTGCCCCGCCCGCTGAGGTTTGATGTTGAATAGCGTCCATCGTCATTTCAGGCGGATCCTCGGATCGAACACGGCGTAGCAAAGATCCGTCAGCAGTATGCCCGCGGTGTATATCACCGCCGTCAGGAACACCAGCCCGTTCATGATCGGTTCGTCGCGATCGTTGATGCTGGTGATCATCCGGTCCCCAAGGCCCGGGATGCCGAAGAAATTCTCAACCAGCAGCGACCCCATAATAAGGAAGGGTATCGCCAGTATCAGGCTTGTCAGGATCGGAAGCATGCAGTTCTTGAGCACGTGCTTGAAGAGGATCGTCGTCAGCGGCAGGCCCTTGGCCTGCGCGGTGCGGACGTAATCCCTGCCGGTCTCGTCGAGGATGATCGTCCTGTAGAACCTCACGTGCCCGCCCAGCGAGGCGATGACCATGATTGCGACCGGCACGTAAAGGTTGCCGCGGTAGATCGTGCCGGCGGCGTGCTGCGGCAGGCCCAGGTGAAACATCAGGGCCTGGCCATATATCATGAACGCCAGGAACGGCACGCACATGCCCAGCACCGACATGAAGACGCCGATCTTGTCCGGCCAGCGCCCGCGATAGTACGCCACGAACAGGGCGAGGATCATCCCGATGAACCACTGTATGGCCACCGCGGGTATCTGCACCGCAAGGCTGTACTTGCCGTGCTTGGCGATGATGGACTTGAGCGACTGGCCGCTGTGCTTGAGGCTCTCGCCCTCGAACAGCAGCGAGGTTTTCAGGTGTCGGAAGAACTGCGAATTGAACGCGCCCGCCACCGACAGGCTGGTGATGCGGGCCTCGAGCCTGCCGTTGTTGGCGGCGTGTCCGTTTATCCGCTGCATCAGGTCGCCGATGGTCTTGACGCCGTCGACGGGCACGTCGAGCGTCGATCCGTCGCCAAGGCCGAAGCTTATCGAGCCTGTCGGATCCTCATTTGTCGCCGACGGGCCGCCGCTGCCAAGGGCATGGATCGATGTAGACTCATCCAGGCCGCGGATGTAGCCGCTCATCAGCACCGTGTTGGGCGGGTAGTTCTCGCCGGGCGGCGCGTCGAGCACGAGGCTCCAGCCCTGCCTTGCGCGAGACGAGCCGGTATCCTTGGCCCACAGCGGCTTATCGCCACCAACCTTGCTGATGATCAGCAGGTTGCGGTGAACGTTGATCAGCCAGGGCAGGTCGTAGCCGAACTTGTGGCGCCACGTCGCCTTCTGCGCCTCGGCGGCCTTTTCGCCAAGCACCGCTCCGGCAATGTCGCCGGCGCTTACGCGGAACAGAAGGAACGTCAGAACCATCACGCCGAAGATGGTCAACGCCGCCCACATCAGCCTGCGGATAATGTAGATAAGCATGCTACATTCCCCCAGCCGCTTTGCGCAGTTCCTGGTCCACCCGCCGGTACTTGAACGTGCCGTAGCCGATGGGGTGGGGGCGGTAGTTGCGAACCCACGGATGCATCAGCACGAAGCTCACCGGCTCGGTCAGCAGCAGTTGCGGGCAGTCCTCGTTTATCATTTCAACCATTCGCGCGTAGATCGCCGTTCGCTCGGGGCCGGGGTCCATCGTCGCGATCTGCTCGTAGAGCTGGTCGAAAAGCTTGTTGGAGTAGTTCGTGTTGTTCGTGCCTCGCATGATGTTCGGCGAGTAGAACAACTGAAGAAAGTTCTCGGGGTCCGGGTAGTCGCTGTGCCAGCCCATCGAGTAGATCTGCGCCCGCTTGTTGTGAACCTTTTCCTGAAGCGTCGGCCAGTCGTTAAGCTCCACATGCAGGTCAACGCCAAGCCTGCCGAAGTAGTACCTGGCCATCTCGCCCATTCGCCGCTGCATGTTCTCTCTGCCGCCCAGGTCGAGGGTCAGCTTGATTTTCTCTCCCGGCGCGACCAACCCGGCTGCCTCAAGCTCGGCGCGGGCCTGCTTCATCTTTTCCATCGCCGCCTGGGGGTCGTACCGGGCGTAGCGGCTGACGGGCATGTCGGCGAATTCCGGCATGTCCGACGGTATTATGTTCACGGCCCGCCTGCCCCTGCCGTTGAACAAGACATCAACGTATCTATCAACATCAAAGCTCAGGCTCAGCGCCTGCCTCAGCGACTTGTTCGAAAGCAGGGGATCATCCACGTTGAACGCCAGCCAGTAAATGGCCGGGCTGCCGTACTTTTCAAGGCGAATGCCCTTGGCCCTGAACGCGCCTGAAATCTCCGCCGTCGGCGTCACTGCCGTGTTGAACATCTGGCTGGGTATGCCGCTGACATCCGTCCGCCCCGCTGTGAACAGGCCCCAGGCGGTGGTGTCTTCCTGGATGAACTGCATGTAGTTCGTGTCGATGAACGGAATGCGCTTGCCCGCGTCGTTGTAGAGGCCCTCGTCTATCGCCTGCTGAACCGACTGCCTGTGTCGCTCGTCGAGCGTGGCGAGGTCCGGCGGCGACGGGTAGTATTCCTCGCGGTACGCCTCGTTGCGGGTGAGCACGATGTTCCCGCCGGAGACGAATTCGCTAAGGCGGTATGGCCCGGTTCCCACTGCCGCCTCGAAATCGCCCGCCGAAATCACCGCCCGCCGCTGGCTAACATCTACCGCTCGGCGACCGCCCTTGCCGTCGGGCTCGGAGGTGAGGTAGTAGTCCAGCACCTCGCGCGGAATCGGCGCGTAGCTGCTCATTGCAAGCACGTAGATGAATTGCGGAAACGGCGTCGTCAGCGTGAACCGCAGCGTGTGGCTGTCCACCGCTTCGACGCCCGCCAGCGGCACGACGTCGTATCGCGAAAAATCGCCCTGCCTGTACGCTCGCGTCCTGTCGCGGTATTCCTGTATGCCCGCGATCTTGTCCTCGATGAGCGCCAGCGTCAGCCGGGTTGTTATGTGGTAGTCGGCGATTCGCTTGAACGCCAGCACGAAGTCCTCGGCCACCACCTCGCGCGTCAGAGGCCTGCCGTCGGGCCCGACGCCGAAGCACTTGTTCGGCGCGTACCGCACGCCCTTCTTGAGCTTGATCGTGTAGACCAGTCGGTCTGGCGAGCGATGCGGCATTCCGTCGGCAAGCACGGGTTCCACCGTTGAGGGCCGGAGCAGGTAGTCGTACCCGTAGAGCCCGTCGTAGATATTGCCCTGTATCATCGCGGATGTGGTGTCGCCGCAGGTGGCAGGGTCCAGCGAATCCACCTTTGCGGCGTAGGTGGAATAGACCACCACCTTGCCGTCGTCGCCGCCGGCGAAGTTCTCTTCATCCAGCAGGATGAACGGCGCCGCCGAAAGCCCCGCGACGACGAGCACCGAGATGATGTAGAAGTATTTCATGGCTTGCCCGATACAGACTGCATTTGCCAACCCGCCCGGCGACGAACCCGCCGGCCGGATAGACTACTTTACGAAAGGCATGGGTCGCGGGCCTAATCAAAATTGCCCGGCCACAGCCGGGCAATAGAGAGGAGAGCGTAGAAAGGAGTGAGTAGACCTCTGTCCCATCTACTCTCCGCCATCTACTGTCTATTCCTGCGCCGCCGGGGCCGTCGTGGGCGTTGATGCATCCTGCGGTTTCACCACGCCGGCGGCCTTGAGATCTTCAACCCACGCAAGGACGCCAAGGCGGTTTCCGTCCTTGTCGATGCCCCACATGATTGCTTCGGGCTGGCTTTTGCCGTCACGCAGAACGCGGTCGATGTACGTCTTGCGGGGGGTGGCGCCCTCGATGAAGTTCAGCGCTTCCTCGCAGTCTCGCAGCAGCATCGCCGACGATTCGCTTTCGGTTCCTTTACTCCTGGCTTCCTGGTGCAGGGTGGCGGCAGCCCATGTAAGGTCGATGATCATCTGGAGCATTTGCTTTCGCGGCTCGGGATTGACGCCGATCCAGTCCGCCGACCTGTGCAGTGCGAACAGGGCGCGTCGCGAGACCGCCAGCGTTTCGCCGCCGGTGTTGCGGGTGAGTTCGCACCAACGCGGCCACGTGAGCTTGAGAATTTCGAACGACCGGGTCTGGGCGTACTGCCAGAAGTCGCCAAGGACTGCTTCGGGCTGGCGGCTGTCGAGTTCTAGCATGCGGAACATGACTTCCATGACCGGAAGCGACGTTTCGTCGGCGATAGCCTCTTGCAGCTTGTTGTACGTGAGTTCGCTGGGCGACCTGCCCTGGGCGAGGATGTTTGTTCGTGCGTCCCTGAAGCCCTGCCACGCGAAGTACCGCACTGCGGCGTTGGTCTTGCAGTCCACCATTGCTTCGAGGGCCGGGGTGATGGTTACCTGCGGCATCTGGGCCACCGCCATGGCGATATTGGTTTCCTTGAGCAGGCGCAGCGGGTCGTTTTCGAGGCCGCCCTTGAGCAGGGGAAGGCTCAGGGCCGCCATTTGCTCGGCGAAGTTGTAGCCCGCGCTTCTACCGTCGAAGTAGGCGTAGTCGTCTCGCAGTCCTTCGCGGGCCTTGATGACGGCCTGGTCGCTGTCTGCCTTGGCCATGACGTCGAGCCAGTAGGAGATTCGCTCGCGCATGTTCGCCACGACATCCGCCGTCGGCTGCCTTCCCGCGAGGTCCGATTCAAGGCTGACCCTCGCCGGCGGCTGGGCCTGCAACGACGTAACCGCGGTCGATACCGCCAAAACAACAACAAGCGCAACTGCCGTGCTTCGCATTAGTAATTCCTTATAGAAGTCACGTTGGGGCAACACTGGATGGTAGGTTTTGTAACCTCTCGCTGTCAAGCGCAATGATGCGGGGGAGGCGTCTGGCCCGCGTTGGGGGCAGTCGCGGCGGCGAATAAACTGCTTTTTGATGCTGGCGGGTCGTATGCAGGCGTGGTTATAATAGCTCCCCGACCGAATCATTAGGGTGGTCTGGCATCGGCGGCGGGCCGGTGATGCTTTCTCCGGCCTTGTGCACCTCTGGCGGCCGATCATTGCAGTGCGCCAACGCCATCTGCATTGTGCCGGAAAGGAAGCACTATGAGCGAGCCTGTTTCGATGCCAACCACCCAACGCGCCTACACACTTCGCCTCCGCGGCCCCGATGCCGACGATAAGTCTTGGCGAGAAGCTCTTTGGGCCACTCACGAGGCCGTAAACAAGGGGGCAAAGGTTTTCGGAGACTGGCTCCTGACGCTCCGCGGGGGGCTGTGCCACACGCTGGCGGATGCAGGAATTACGCAAGGAAAGAAGAAAACCGAAAGCAAGACCGCCACCGAGGAACGCCGTGGCCGCCGCATCCTGCTAGCCCTGTCCTGGCTTAGCGTTGAATCCGCCCCGGCCAAAGGCGATCCGCACGAGGCGTTTGTCGTCGCCACGGGAAAGGACTGCCCGTCGGTCAGGAACGACAATGTCCTGCGCGAGCTGCGCGAGATTCTTGAGAAACGCGGCGTCAAGCAGCCCGAACTTGACGAATGGCTTGACGATTGTGGCCCCTCGCTTTCGGCAGCGATCCGCGAGGACGCCGTATGGGTAAACCGCAGCAAGGCGTTTGATGCGGCTTGCCGGAAGATCGGCGATTCTCTGACTCGTGAGGAAGTATGGGATTTGCTTGATCCTTTCTTCGGAGGTAGACGGACATATCTCGCACCGCTTCAGGCTACGGAGGATTCCGAGTCAGCCACTGATGAAGACAAGGCAAAGGACCTGGTGCAGAAGGCTGGGCAGTGGCTCAGCAGCCGTTTTGGCACGGGAAAAGGCGCGAACTTCGCCCAGATGTGCAAGGTCTATGAAGCAATCGCCGGATGGGCGGCGCAGACGGCGACATTCTCCGGCGGCCCGACGGCCTTGGCATCGCTTGCCGGATCCTTGGCCAGCTATCTTCCGATATCAAGCGACGCATCTGGTATTCTCAAACTCATCAGCGGTCCTGGCTACAAGAGCGCCACACGGAACCTCATTAAGGCATGGGAATCGTGTGAAACCACAATTTCGACAGAAGACATGACCAAGCTCCGCGATATCGCCATGGAGGATTCCGTTGAGTGCAGGAACAAAACCGGCTGCAAGGGCCGACGCCCTTGGTCTGATGTGGTTCTTCAAGCAGTTGAAGCAGCCTGCGGCTTCACGTATCTGCAACCCGATGGTCCGGCGCGGCATTCCGAGTTCGCTGTCATGCTCGATCACGCCGCCAGGCGAGTATCAATTGCGCATTCGTGGATCAAACGAGCGGAGTCAGAACGACAGATGTTCAAGACCGACGCGGAGAGAATCCAGGCGGTTCCGAGCGACGCCAAGGCATGGCTTGACGGCTTCTGCCAGGAACGCTCGGGAACCCAGGAACGCTCGGGAACCAGTGGTGCGATTGGCGCTTATCGAATACGAAAGCGGGCTATCGAGGGCTGGAAGGAAGTCGTGACCAGGTGGAGTAGGGCGGACTGCAAGACCGCCGAGGATCGCATCGCTCGCGCGCGGGAAACGCAGGCTGACCCTGACATCGACAAATTCGGCGATATTCAGCTTTTTGAAGCTCTTGCCGCCGATGAAGCGACGTGTGTTTGGCAGCATCAAGGCGAGGCGACAGCCCAGCTACTTATAGATTATGTTGTCGCCACGGATGCCGAGGCCAAGCAGGTGCGATTCAAGGTTCCTGCCTACCGCCATCCCGACCCACTGGCGCATCCCGTGTTCTGCGACTTCGGCAACTCACGGTGGGATATTCGATTTGCTGTCCACCAGGCAGCCAAGGCCACCGGCAAGAAAAAGAAGAGCAAGGGCAATTCGGACAAGACGGACTGGCTAAAGGAACGCCACGCCTTGCGCGTGGGCCTTTGGGACGGTCATGAACTAAACAGCGACTTCGAGTTGCGTTGGTCATGCAAGCGCCTGACCAGTGATTTGGCCCTGCGCCAGACGACAAGCAACAGGTCGAGGATTGACGTCACGCGCGCCGATCGACTGGGTCGGGCTGCCGCGGGGGCACAAGCGGACTCTTCTATCGCCATTCTCGGCGTCTTCGATGAGGCCCACTGGAACGGCCGACTCCAGGCTCCTCGGGCACAACTCGATGCTATCGCGAAGCACGTCGCCAAATATGGCTGGGATGCCAAGGCCAGACAGATGCGAGGCAGCATTCGCTGGCTGGTTACCTTTTCCGCAAAGCTCCAGGCCGCGGGACCGTGGGTCCAGTATATGTCACTGTTCCCTGATGACGCCCTGGCTAGGCCGGTTGTTTCGCGCAGGGGGTCATATGTCGTCAAGCACGCCACCCATGATAAACGTGCGGGACATGCCGCGCTTATTCTTTCGCGTCTGCCCGGGCTGAGATTGCTCTCTGTTGATCTGGGCCACCGCTATGCAGCCGCATGCACAGTTTGGCAAACACTTACCGCTGAGGAGATGAACGCCGCCTGCAAAGCCGCAAGACACGCGCCGCCTGCAGAAAACGACCTGTACCTTCACCTGTCAACGGTATGCCCCGACGGCAAAAAGCGGACGACCGTGTATCGGCGCATCGGTGCCGACTACGTGGAGGAAATCGACAAAGCTACCGGCGAGGCTCGCCGAGTTCCGCATCCCGCGCCGTGGGCAAGATTGGATCGCCAATTCCTTATCAAGCTTCAGGGCGAGGAATGCTCCGCCCGCGCTGCATCAAAGCAGGAACAGGTTCTTGTCAACGATCTCGCCAAAAAACTTGGTTTAACGATCGTGGATGCCCTTGAGAAACGCCCGAGAGTGGATGAACTGATGTCAGAGGCAGTGCGCATTGCTCGGCTTGGCCTGGCGCGCCACGCCCGCCGCGCCAAGATCGCCTATGCGCTCGGTCCAAAAACCACGGCCATACCGGGCATGGGCGACAACAAAACGGCCTTCACACCCGGAGATGAAGCGCATATCAAATTCCTCGCCGATGCCCTCTTTGAATGGCACGCCTTGGCTGGGGAGTACAAGTGGAACGATGAGTGGGCACGAGAGTTATGGAACAAGCACATAGCCGTGCTGGAGAAAAAGTGGCTGATGTCATCGCCGGTCAAACTGCCGGATGCCGAGCAACCGACACGCCAGCAGCGTCGCAAGGCAGCCGACGCCTTGCGAGAGCAATTAAAGCCCATCGCCGAACAACTCGCCAAGGCCGACCGCGCCGAAATGTATCAGGAGTGGAAGAAACGATGGGAGAACGACGACCGACTGGGACGCCACAAAGATGATTTCGAGAACCCCGTTGTCGAAGTGGAAGGCCCGGACAAGAGAAAGCACAATCGCAGCACGACGACGTGCAAGCGGGAAACATTCGGATGGCACAAAGACCTCCGAACACTGACCGACTGGATCATGGGCAAGCGCCTGGATGGCGCCCACGGTCACGGCTGGAAGCAGAACGTCGGCGGCCTGTCGCTCACCCGCATCGCCACGATGAAGGCTCTCTACCAGTTGCACAAGGCCTTCGCCATGCGCTCCACGCCTGACAAGCCCAAGGGAGCGCCCGAAAAAGGCGAAACAAATGCCGGCGTCGCACAGTCCATCCTCTACGCCATGGAACGCATGCGCGAGCAGCGAGTTAAGCAGCTTGCCAGCAGAATAACCGCCGCCGCCCTGGGCCTTGGCGGACATTGGAAAGAGGTTGCTCGACGCGACAACAACAGACAGCATCGTTTGGGAAAGAACGGCCAGTTGCTGACGAAATGGGTTTGGATTGAAGAACCATCACCCAAATACGAGCCTTGCCAGGCAATCGTCATCGAGGATCTGACCAACTACCGCCCAGAAGAAACCCGCACTCGGCGCGAGAACCGTCAGCTTATGTCCTGGGCCGCGGGCAAGGTCAAGAAATACCTATCCGAGGCTTGCGAGCTCCACGGCCTGCACCTGCGCGAAGTCCAGGCAGGCTACACTTCGCGCCAGGACTCACGCACCGCAGCGCCGGGCGTTCGCTGCGCGGATGTATCCGTTAACGAATTCCTGGCCCGTTGGAAGCGGCAGATCTCGGCCGCCAACGAGAAGCTGGAGCATGGCAAGGGCGATGCTCGCGACAGATACATTGCCAAACTGAATGCCTACTGGTCTGCCAGGAGTGACGAAGAGCGCAAGGCCGCTCGACCGCTTCGCATTCCAGTTAACGGGGGCGAAATTTTCGTATCTGCGGATCCGGAATCGCCGGCCTCCAAAGGTCTTCAGGCCGATCTTAATGCCGCAGCCAATATCGGCGTCAAGGCGCTGCTCGACCCCGACTGGTCTGGAAAGTGGTGGTATATCCCGTGTTCCATCAAGGACGGCAAGCCAGTGGCTGACAAGGTCAAAGGCGCTGCATGCATTGAACTTGATAGGCCGCTATGTGATCCAATTGACAAATCCGCCAAAAAAGGCGCCGGGGCTAAGCGAGAGATCGTGAACGTCTGGCGCGATCCGGCGTCGGAATTCAACGGCGGCAGTTGGCAAGCCACGCCCGAATATTGGAATTTGGTCAAGGCCCGCGTCGTTAAAATCCTGGAGGGGCCCGGGCTGCCGGATGCGAAGATCGCCAAGGAAAAATCCTGTGGAAAAGGCTTTGAATCAGCCCAGACTCCATGGTAGTATTTTGATGGCTCGTATAGCGAGTTCACATTTCCGAGAACGTGTCTTCCCCTTCGATGGGCTTGGCACTCGGCATCGATCAGTCTTGCGTCGGCGGTCCGATACAGACGGCCTGGGCGAGCAGTGTTGACAAGTCAAAAGACGCGGCCTTTGTCGCAGGCCCCGCGAGCGTGAAGGTGACGCCGGGGGGGCCAAGGCACGCTCGCGACCTCTGAAACACCTGCATTCTCGCCGGTTTGTGAAACGCCAGGAGCTTGAACATGCCCTCCCTTAACCTTCAAAACGCTTGTGCTCGCTGCAGCCTCTGCAAGTGCAGCGGTTTGAACCGGTTGCGAGGGCGGCTGTCGCGTAGGCCGACGCGACACTGATCGGTGGACACCTTCTGGTGGGGCCGGTGTATCACCCAACTCTTTGGTCGCGTAGGCCGACGCGACACTGATCGGTGGACACT
>JAAYCO010000073.1 GCA_012729725.1 Planctomycetota bacterium | reverse complement strand
TCGAACGCAGCGGCTTCAAGGCCGGCGAGGTTGACCGCGTCGACGGCGAAGAGGCCGGCATTCGTTCAGTAACATTTCACGTTACCGGCCCGTACGCTTACGGCTATCTCTCCTGCGAGCGCGGCGTTCACCGCCTGGTGCGCATAAGCCCGTTCGATTCGCAGAAGCGGCGGCACACGAGCTTCGCATCCGTGGATGTTCTGCCGGAACTCGAAGAGGTCGAGATCGACATCGACTGGGACGGCGACGTTCGCGAGGATACGTTCTGCGCCAGCGGCGCAGGCGGCCAGCACGTCAACAAGACTTCCAGCGCGATTCGGCTGACCCACATTCCGACGGGCCTGGTTGTTCAGTGCCAGAACGAGCGTTCGCAGCACAAGAATCGCGCCGAGGCTAGAAAGATGCTGGGCGCCAAGCTTTACCAGCACGAGCAGGCCAAGCGCGATGCCGAGCTTGCCAAGATATATGGCCAGAAGGGCGAAATTGCGTTCGGGTATCAGATTCGGTCCTACGTTCTCTACCCCTACCAATTGGTTCGGGATGAGCGCACCGACCTGAAAAGCAGCAAAACCGACGACGTGCTGGACGGCGAGATTCAGGAATTCATCGACGCCGCGCTTCGGCAGAAGGCAAAGGAATAGGTTTACCCCAGAGCTGCCGCCAGCTCGTCCACATCGGCTTCGGTATGGCCCGAGCACAGGCTGATTCGCAACCTGCTGGAGTTCGGCGGCACGGTCGGCGGGCGAATCGCCGGAACCAGAAAGCCCGCGTCCAGCAGCCGCCGGCTGAGGTTGAGGGCGGCGTCGGCGGCGCCGATCCGCACGGGGATGATCTGAGACACCGAATCGCCGCAGTCGATGCCCGATTCTTTCAACGCGCCGCGCAGTCGCGACGAAAGCAGGCTCAGATGCCTTCGGCGTTGAGGCTGGTTTTGAACGACATCGACGGCCGCCGCCGCAGCAGCGCATATGCATGCCGGCAATGCCGTAGTGTATATGAAAGCCCTTCCGCTATTGATGATGGTGTCTCTTAGTGCAGCCGGGCCGGCGATGAAGCCGCCAAGACAGCCCAAGGCCTTGGATAGAGTGCCCACCGTCACGTCCACTTCATCCTCAACGCCGAGCATCTGGGCTGCCCCCCTGCCGTTTTCACCAAGCACGCCCGTGGCGTGAGCCTCGTCGATCATCAGCACCGCGTCGTAACGCCGCTTGAGCTCGGCAATCTCCGCCAGCGGGGCAACATCTCCGTCCATCGAGAACAAGGAGTCGGTCACGATGACGCGCCGGCGGAACTTGCCGCCCAGCCGATCCAGCAAAGAGCCAAGCCGGCGAACGTCGCGGTGCGGATACGTTCGCATCACCGCGCCGCAAGCGCGGGCGGCGTCGATGATGCTGGCGTGGTTGAGCTTGTCGCATAGCACCAGGTCGCCCTCGCCGGCAAGGGCGGACACGGCTGCGTGATTCGCCATCCATCCCGTCGGAAGGACCAGTGCAGCCTCGGTTTGCTTGAAATCGGCCAGGCAAGATTCCAACTGGGCGTGCAGACTCTGCGTGCCGCAAATCAGCCTGGAACCCCCTGCCCCAACGCCCCACTTCTCTGTGGCGTCGATCGCTGCTTTTCTGACCGCGGCGTCGTTGGCGAGGCACAGGTAGTCGTTGCCGCAGAAGCACAGCACTTGCCTTCCGCCAAGGGTAACCCGCGGCCCCATGGGAGATTCAATGGTCCGCAGCTCGCGCAACAGGTCGTCGCGCTTGAGCTGCCGCAGGGTCAGTAGCATTTGTTCCCAGATTCCCATTAAGCCACTTTCCGGATCGGCAGCCCCGCGGTCAACGACAAAACACTCTTCAACCGGCCCAAAAGCGGGTGCTTGGGCCACGAAGGAGTTAGGCCGTGCGCGCCCTCGCGAAATCCTGTCAGGATTTTGCTGTGGCACCCGGAAAGCTTTTGCCGATAAAATGGCAGACATAACTCCAAAAAGGCGGCGTTTATGGAACTGATACTTCGACTTTTCAAGGCACCCAAAGAGAGCTTCTTTCTGTTTGGCCCCAGGGGCACGGGCAAGTCCACCTGGCTGCGGGAGACATTCCCGGATGCGATCTACGTCGACCTGCTTGACCAGGAGGCGTTTCGCACCTTCCTCGCCAGGCCCGAGCGGCTGGGCGAAGTGATCGCCGGCAGCCCCAAGGCCAAGACGGTCATCGTGGACGAGATCCAGAAGGTTCCAGGCCTGCTGGACGAAGTCCACCGTCTGATGGAGACCCAAGGGACGCGGGAGCTCCAGTTTATCCTGACGGGCTCCAGCGCCCGCAAGCTCGAGCGGGGCGGCACGGACCTGTTGGCCGGCCGGGCGGTGCTCAAGAACCTGCATCCCTTCCTGGCGGCCGAGCTGGGCAAGCGGTTTGATTTCGCACGCGGCCTGGAGATTGGGATGCTCCCCTTGGTGCTCGATTCCGCCGAACCGGCCCAGACCCTGAAGTCTTACGCGGCGCTCTACCTGCGGGAAGAGGTGCAGGCAGAGGGCTTGGTCCGTAACGTCGGCAACTTCGCCAGGTTCCTGGAAGCGATGAGCTTGTCACATGCGTCGCTGCTGAATACGTCGGAAGTGGCCCGCGAATGCCAGGTGAATCGCAAGACGGTTGAGGGATTCATTGAGGTCTTGGAAGACTTGCTCCTGGGCTTCCGGCTGCAGGTCTTCTCGAAGCGGGCCCAGCGGCAGTTGGTGCAGCATCCCAAGTTCTACTACGTGGACACCGGTGTCTTTCGCTCCCTCCGGCCGAAGGGTCCATTGGACTCTCCCGAGGAGATCGGCGGCGCGTGCATGGAAGGCCTGGTGGCCCAGCACCTGCGGGCGTGGATCGCATACAGCAATGGGGATCGGTCGCTGCATTTCTGGCGGACCAAGGCCGGCCTGGAGGTCGACTTCGTGGTCTACGGGCAGGACACCTTCCTGGCCATCGAGGTCAAGCGGTCGCGGACCGTCTCCAGCAAGGACGTCCGGCCGCTGCTGGCATTCCGGGAAGACTACCCCCAAGCCAAGGCTTGCCTTCTGTACGGCGGCAAGGAGCGTCTGAAGATCAACGGAGTACTCTGCGTCCCGTGCGAGGAGTTCCTCAGGAACCTCGTTCCCGACGCTCCAGCGCCAATGGAGTAATCCATACGGAGGAGCGTCGGCCATACAAAGAGCACTCGCTTTGATGCCGCATTACTCCGTTCGCCCTTCTCGTATTGTGTGTCGATCATCGAGCACTTCCAGACCTGCATTCTGGCCGGGTGCGGTGGCACTGCTTTGGGCGGCCGGCTGCCCAAGTGTTGGACAGCACAGTAGCGGCGAGCAGGCGACAATCACTGCGAACAATCGGCTATTCTTCATGGCATGAAGTCCTTCTGTTGCGGTTTCGCTGTTGTTGGCATCGACTCAGACAATGTGAACAAGCTCATCGGGGCCTGCGGATAACTGCGTCGGCGGTGCAGGACATACCCAGCAGCTGGTCTGTCCGCCGTATCCTTGTGCCTGACCCACTTGACGCCGCCAGCAGGGGCGAATAGGCCGCCACCAGCAGCAATCGTATTCATGCTAAGGACGTATGACGTACTCGTTAAGCGCGATCCAGCCTGGTGTCAAGCGCAGACAGAAATGGCCTTTTGGCCAATGTCAGGTCTGGTTTTGGTGGCAGGCGGAAGTTATCCATCCAGCCACTTTTGGCGGTTGTTTGGCAGGCGCTTGTTGAGGTAAACTGCCTCCGCCCTTGGCAGGACACAACTTCCGCAGACTCATCTCCATCCGGTCTCTGTCCATCCGAATTCGTTCGGAATGCGGACACTTCTGCTTTGGCAAGACCGGACATACTACTTTGGTATAACACAGCCCTACAGCCCAAAAGCGGGTGGCCATTCTCGGCCGGCGCCCGTAGAATGTGTGCCCAACCCCTGTACGGGGTTTGTTTTTTTCGGAGAAAGTCGTATGACCGGCAAGGAAAGAGTGCTCAAGGCGATGCGCTGCGAGCCTGTTGATCGTATACCGTGGGTTCCATTCGTGGGCTGTCACGCCGGAGCGCTGCTTGGCATGGCGGCGGATGAGTATCTCAAGAGCTCAAAGCACATCATCGACGGCGTCAACGCCTCGATTCAGCGGTACGATCCTGACGGCATACCCGTGGCGTTCGACCTTCAGGTTGAGGCGGAGATTCTCGGCTGCGACCTGACGTGGGCGCAGGAGAATCCACCCGCGGTCAGCAAACATGTTCTGTCGCAGGGCGTTGCGCTTGAGGATTTGCGCGTTCCACGCGCCGACCAGGGCCGGCTGAAGGAATTCCTGGACGCCGCGAGGAGTCTCTCTTCCAAGCATCCCGATCGGGCGGTCTACGGCCTGATAACCGGCCCGTTCACCCTGGCGCTTCACTTGCTCGGAACCGACATCTTTCTGAAGATGTTCGACGATGAACCGTACATTCATCGCCTGATGGCGTTCTGCCGCGATGTCGCCGTCACGACGGCAGGCTATTATCTCGACGCCGGATGCTCCATCGTCGCCGTGGTTGACCCGATGACAAGCCAGATCGGCCCGGACGTGTTCGAGCAGTTCGTCACTCCATACGCGCTTCCGGTGTTCGAGTCGATCCGCTCGCGGGGCGCGATGGGCTCGTTCTTCGTGTGCGGGCACGCCCAGCAAAACCTGGATGTGATGTGCCGCTGCCGGCCCGACAACGTCTGCGTGGACGAGAACATCCCACTGACGGTCGTGAAGGAGATCTGCACCAAGCATCGCGTGAGTTTCGGCGGAAACCTGCAGCTTACGACGGTTCTGCTGCTTGGCAAGCCCGCCGACGCGCAGAAGAACGCGATCGAATGCATGGACATCGGCGGCCAGACCGGCTTTATCCTTGCCCCCGGATGCGATTTGCCATACGCCGTGCCGCCCGAGAACCTCTGCGCGGTCACCGAGATCGTGCAGGATGAGTACAAGCGAGAAATCGCCCGCACGATGTCCGTCACGCAGGCCCAGCAGTGCGGGCTGGACATGCGGGAATACGGCCAGGCCGACCGCGTCATCGTGGACATCATCACACTGGACAGCGAGGCATGCGCCCCATGCCAGTACATGGTGGAGGCGGTCAAGAAGGTCGCGCCCGAATTCGAGGGCCTCGTCGAGTGGCGCGAGCACAAAATCAAGTACCGCGAATCGCTGGTGTTCATGAACTCGCTGATGGTGCGCAACGTGCCGACCATCTGCATCGACGGAATAATCACGTTCGTGTCGCGCATACCGGCTCGCGACGAGCTGGTCGCCGCCATTCAAAAGCGGATATACGACAAGGTTCGCACGCGAATTCAACGCCGCCGGGCTCTGGTGTTGGTTCTCGGCGACGGCGGCGAGCAGTGCCAGAAGCTCCAGGCCAACGTCGAGACCGCCATCGCCGAACTCGGCGCCGAGGTTGAGGTGCGAATGGTCACCGACGAGCTTGAGATACTGCGTCACGGCGTTTCGCCAAGGCAGACGCCCGTGGCGGTGGTGGCGAAGTATCAGGTTAAATCGTCGCGCAGAGTTCCCGAAACAGCAATCATCAAGGAATGGATCAAGGACGTTCTGTGAGCGAATGCGGCTCCATACCGGCCTGGCTGCTGACTGGCTACCTGGGCGCGGGCAAGACCACGCTGCTCAATCGGCTGCTTGAGATACCGTCGTTCAAACACAAGCGCCTGGCGTTGCTGATAAACGAGTTTGGCGATATCGGCGTTGACGGGGCTCTGGTCCGGACGGGCGAGTGGAGCAAGTTCGAGCTGAACAAGGGCAGCCTGTTCTGTGCGTGCATCAAGGCAGACACGGTGAAGACCCTGCGGCAAATCGCCTTCGAGGTCAAGCCCGACGCCGTGATCATCGAGGCCACCGGACTGAGCGAAAGCAGCGATCTGGAAGCCCTCTTCGAATCCGCGGCGCTGGAAGGAAGACTAAGAACGCAGGCCAACGTGTGCCTTGTGGACGCATCAACCTTTACGCGAATAGCGGCCTTTTTGCCAGCGGCGACGCGGCAGGTGCAGCAGGCGGACGGGATACTGATCAACAAGTGCGACCTTGTTGACCAGGCAGAGCTTGCCCGCCTGGAGGCGATCATCTCGCGAATTAATCCAGCGCCGATTTATCAAACCTCTCACTGCGATGTGCCCTCGGCATGGTTTGAAGGCCTTTGGCATTCGTGCCGCTGTTGCGGCATGTCGCAGTCGCCGCCGGCCGGCGCCGTTTCGGTGTCTATCGAGCGGGTGGCGCCTGTGGATCGGGCGAAATTCACCTCGGGCGTTCGCACGTTGGGCGACAAACTGCTTCGGCTCAAGGGCAACATCGACTTCGGCGACGGCAGCGTAATGGTTGAGCTTGCCGGCGGGCGGCTGACCGAACGCCCCGCGGCGAGTCTGTCCCGCGCCCCCACCGCTTTTGTCGCCATAGGATGGGATGTCGACCGCCAGACGCTTATGAGCCTGCTGTCGTAATGCAATATGTTTGAAAGCCTGTCTTGACTGCACGGCCTCGGGGATCAATAATCGTCCAAGGAGCCATAGCACATGAAAGATAAATTGTTCGGCGACGGCATCACTTTTGATGACGTTCTGCTTGTTCCCGCCCGCAGTTCGGTTGTTCCCCGCGATGTGGACACCTCCACGCAGATAACCCGCAAGATACGCCTGAACGTGCCCTTGGTCTCGGCGCCGATGGACACAGTCACCGAGGCTGCCCTGGCCATAGCGCTGGCCCAGGAAGGCGGCATCGGCATCATCCACAAAAATCTCTCCATCGAGGCCCAGGCCCGCGAGGTGGAGAAGGTTAAGCGCAGCGAGAACGGCATCATCAACGATCCGATTCGCCTTCCGCCCAGCGAATCTACCGCCACCGCCCGACGAATGATGGCCGAGCACAACGTCTCGGGCATTCCCATCGTGGTGGAAAACGACAAGCTTGTGGGCATACTCACCCGGCGGGACATGAAGTTCCTTTCCAGCGACACGACCATCAGCGAGGTGATGACCAGCAAGAACCTCGTCACGGCAAGGCCCGAAACCTCGCTTGACGAGGCGGAGTTGATACTTAACCGGCACAAGGTCGAGAAGCTCCTGCTCACCGACACCCAGGGCAAGCTTGTGGGCCTGATCACCATGCGTGACATCGACAAGATGCGTCAGTACCCGCTGGGCTGCAAAGATTCCCGCGGCCGGCTGCGGGTTGGAGCGGGTGTCGGCGTGAACGATCTTGAACGCGTCGCCGCCCTGATCGAAAAGGACGTTGACGTTATCGTGGTCGATTCGGCCCACGGACACAGCGACAACGTTATTCGCACCGTCGAGAGCATCAAGGCCAAGTACGACATCGAGATCATAGCGGGCAACGTGGCGACCGGCGAAGGCGCAGCCGACCTGATTTCCGCAGGCGCCGACGCCGTTAAGGTCGGCATCGGGCCGGGCTCGATCTGCACCACGCGGGTCATCAGCGGCGTTGGCGTGCCTCAGATCACGGCGGTGCGCGAGGCGGCGAAGGTTGCCGATATTCACGGCGTTCCAATCATCGCCGATGGCGGCATCCGCCACAGCGGCGACATAACCAAGGCGATCGCGGCTGGGGCGTCGGTCGTCATGATGGGCAGCCTGTTCGCGGGGCTGGATGAATCTCCGGGCCAACTGGTCATTTACAAGGGCAGGCGGTTCAAGGCTTATCGAGGCATGGGCTCTTTGGGCGCGATGGTCATCGGCTCGGCGGACCGCTATTCGCAGAAGGGCGTCACCAACCGCGACAAACTGGTGCCCGAGGGAGTTGAAGGACGAGTGCCCTACCGCGGCAGGCTTGGCGACTTCGTTTACCAGATGGTTGGCGGGTTGCGAGCGGGCATGGGCTACTGCGGGGCCGCTACAATTGAAGAACTGCGGCGGAAGGCCCGGTTCATCCTGATTTCGGCTGCGTCTCTGGCGGAGAACCATCCGCACGACATAGTCATTACTCACGAAGCGCCGAATTATTCCACGCTTCACGCCGTCGAAGAGTAACGCTCGGAAAGGAGCAATTATGCGGCCGTTGGCGTTGACCGTCGTGTTTGCCGCCGCATTGTTCGTCGGCTGCAACCAACCCGCGCCCGGCCGGCTTATCGCCTGCGGCGATGTCGAACCCTCTGCTGCGTTCGAGGCGGGCAGGCAAACGCTGACCATGTACGGCTTTGACGTTCAGGAGGCGGACGTTTCCGCCGGCTCGATCACGGCAGTGCGAGCGGTGGACATGCCCGGCGAGCGGATCATTGGCAAATCGCCCGCCAGGCAGGTTGCCCACATGACCGTCGCCAGGAGCAACGGCAACACCATGTTGTCGCTTGAAGTCGCCATTCAGCGCCAAGGCGCAGCCGTTCGCACCGCCCTCGCCGCCACCGACAGCTACAGCAGCGTGCCCAACTACACATCCGCCGAAATGGAATCGCTCCCCGCCGAGCAGATGGAATCGTGGCAGCGCACGGGCAGAGACCACAAGCTCGAAACAGACATCATCCAGGACATCCGCAAGCGGTTACAGTAGAATGCCGTGCTGCAAGCTTCTCACGGTGACGGCTGCGATGTGCAGATTCCATTCATACCGTCAGGCTTTGCTGCTGCTCCTGACAAGCCGTCCCCACCCTTTGGCGAAGAACTCGCTCGACGGTCGCCACGGTCGGCGGCGTGGGCATGCCGGACTGGCCCCCGGCGGCGGCAATGGCGTCCAGCGTTTTGAATAGCTCGTCGCATGAATCTTCATAGCTAAGGCCGGTGAACTGCCGAATCAGCCGGACAGCTCTATCCACCAGTTTCTTGTTGGTGGTTTCGGCGTAGGCCATCCAGTTGCCGTAGATCCGCTTCATTCTTGCCATTGTCGCGGTGGAGAGCGTGTTCAGCACAAGCTTGACCGCAATGCGCCGCCATAGCTCGATCGCGGTGGGCGGAAGTTCGCATGCTATGTGAACCACTTTGCGCCATGTTTCGCAAGCCTTTGCCTCGGCGCCAAAGGCCAACAGGACGGTTTGCACTTCCCTGCCGGCGATCATCGCACGGGTGGCTGCCGAGAAGGCCGATGATTCGCCTGCGCATGCGGCGACTTCATCTCCCACCAGCACTGCAATGGCGACGCTATGCGACGACGACCATCTCGCGGCGTTTTCTTCGTTTCCAATGTCGAACCTGTAGATTTCCGCATTGTCCAGCCGGGGCGGGTTGTCGCAGATCGACGCGGCAGCGCCGTGCTTCACATACATCTCCCGCGTCCACGAAATGCCTCTTGGCTGGCGTTTAAGCATGGCGCTCCACGCTGGGACGGTCTCCAGCAGCGGGTTTTTGACGAACGCCCACGAAGGCGGGCTGGACGTATCGTCACTCTTACGAAACGGAGGCAACATGAAGGTGGGGGCGCGTTCAGTCGTGTCCGTAAGAATATCCAACATGTATTCGCCGGCAAGATATGTCACCAGGCCATTGCTCTCGTAGGCGCTCTGCTCGATCCGCACAAGCTCGGCCAGGGCGGACAGGTTTTCCGGTCTACGCAGTGCGGCAACGAGGTTGGCGAACTGGCCGGCCATCCGGCGGGCGGCGCCGCCGGCGGAGTTGACGGTCTGAAGCTGCGCTACGTCGAGCTTGTCGCTGAGAATCTCGTGCAGAGCCGTTTCAAGGGCGCCGCCCGCAATCAGCAGTTCAATCGTTGTGGCCTGCATTCGCGTTGATCCCGCCACGGCCATGGGTCCGCAACACAAGTCAAGCACCGTTACCGCTGGGTTTTCAATTGCCTGCCTTGATCGCTCGATTTTCGCCGCCAGGAGGTCCGCGGGATTGTTGAACGCCAGGAACACCTTCGCCCCCGCGTCAACGGCCTCCAGCGCAGTTCCCAGCACCGACGAAGTTTCGCCGCCTTCGGTTATGGCGACAACGGTGTCCCTGGGACCGACGCGCCACTCCTTCATCTGCTGCCTGCCGAGCGAGGCGTAGTCTTCGAGATTCTCAACCGAACGGATCAGCGCCCGATCTCCGCCGGTCATTACGCTGACGGATCGCGACTCCATGTCCGCGCAGTCGAATCGCCGCGCCAGGTCGGGATGCTGCTGGCCGAGTCGTTGCCAGAAGCCCCGCCAGCAGGCGTCAAGAAGGATGGACAACCTGCCCGTCGCGCCGCACCCGCTGAAGAAGATCCGCCCATCGCCGCGGATCGATTCGACCATCGCTGACGTCAGGCGGGCGAACTGCTCGCTCGACAGCACTTCGAGCATCTTGTCATGCATGCGTGCGTCGACATCAAGCAGCATGTCCAAACCGGTTTTTACGTCGGCTGCGATAGCCGATGAAAGCTGGGCCGTGATTGGATTCGACTGCTCGGTGGGCAGGAATCCCAGGTGAAACTGTTTTTCTTTTTCAACAAAGTCTCTGGCCCTTGGGAGGTTCATTTACACTGCCTTCATGGTGGGACACGGGATCACAGCGTGGTGACTGAATTTACGTATGCCGATGACAGCGACTCAAAATGAGTCGACGGCGGCCCCTTTGGCGTCGAAATGGTTTCATCCAGTTCGGCGATTTCGTTGATCCTTCCCGCCAGAAGCTCGCCCAGACGCATTCGCAACTCGCGGTATCGCGCCGCCAGGGATGCAAGGCGGCCCTGAATAACCTCGAACCCGAACGTCTTGCAGCGATCATGCCACTGCCGCCGGAACGACAAGTGCAACTCCTCGTACATGTCTATGATGTCGGGAATCATTCTCATGACGGACTCGATGAGCCGCGGACTCCGCCGTCGGTACGCCTGGTGCAGTTCGCAAGACAACTCGATCTTCTTGCCCAGCAACCCGGCGATCAGGGCTGCGTGCGTCAGGTCGCCGGCGCTGCCGGCGGGTCTGCCCTCAAGGCCCAGGCTTATCCGCCGGTATCGCTGCAGCGCGCGAGGCCAGAAGTCGCCGTCGGCTGCTTGGCGCTCCTTCCAGTAAATGCCCAGAAGCGGGTCGTCCCAAAGCACCGCCGAAGCCTGAAGGCCGGCATCATCGTTTACTACCGACATCTCCGAGGCAAGAAGGTGGTCGCCGTAGTTTCCGCGGCAGACAGCTGCGAATCGCGACTCCATCAGGGCGGCGCCGGGTTCGTTGTTGCCGTTGAACAGGCGCTCGGCACAGTAGCACGCGCCCGCCCAGGCGGAACTCCAGTCGCAGCACGCGCCGTCGTCGCCCCACATGGTGAACAGGATTTCCTCGACGCCCTGCTTGCCGCACGCCGATATGCACGGCGCGACGGTGTCGGCGGTCTTCCTGTGGTTGTACCACAACTGGGGCCAGGTCCAGATTCCCGAAGCCATCATTGTGCCGGAACTTATGGCCTGGTGCGCCTTCAACCGGCGGATGTAGAAAGCCTCGTCCTGGTGATAATAGTCCCAATACGCAAGTTGAACGTCCTCGGGAATCTGCTCGAGGACCTGCGAGCCCGACGCCGACGGCTCGGCATAGTAGTCCATCTCGGAATTCGACAGGCGGAAGCACATGTCCGACCAGATTATGGGTCTGAGCTTGCGAAGGCGGCACAGCTCGCGCACCTTCGCCAGATGATTCCTGAACAGCTCTGTCGGCGGCCTGTAGCCATTGGCGTCCATGAACCGGCCCCGGCCCAGACCGTAGGACTCGTCCATGCCGAGGTGAATTCTCCTGCTGCCAAGCGCCTGGGACCAGAAATCAAGCATCTTGGATATAAGCTCGTACGTGCGCTCGGCGCCGGTGTGCAGCACGGAAACAGTGTCGCGTACATCCGCGTACGCCGGCCACCGCAGCACCGGCTCAAGATGCCCAAGCGCCTGAATGCATGCCACAACTTCCACGCCGAGGCGCGAGGCATGAGCGTCGATTTCGCGTATCTCGTCCATTGAATACGCGCCGCGCAGGTATCCGAAGTACTCCTCGCCCGGAAGCTTGTAGGTGTCTTTGGTGTACAGCATCACCATGTTGTAGCCCAGCAGCGAGAGCCTTGTGATGTACTGCTTAACGTAGGACGGCTTCATCACCGCACTGCGAGAACAATCAAGCATGACGCCGCGAGTCTTGAAGCCGGTGCGTTCGACGATCTCGCCATCAACGCAAAGGCGCGACAGCAATATCCCTACGCCCCTGGCGATCTGGCTTGGCTCGGCGGCTGTTACAGTCGCCCTGCCGGAATCCGCAGACACCACCAGCGGCGAGCCCGCATCAAGCACGACCTCAAGCTCCACGCAGCCGCTCCCCGCGACGCCCTGAACAACGGGGTATTCCGCGCCAAGCACCGACAGCAGCTCGCGCACGGCAGGGGCTTTAACCGTGTCGTTCGTCCAGTTGAGCGTGCCCGACGAAACGTCCTGGACTGCAACCTCCTGCAATCCTCCATCAGTATTGAGCGGATTCACTATGTCCTCTTGATTTTGCATGCGCTATTCAAGGCAGACGACTTTCACGAAATCATCCGGCGTTCCGTCGAATTCCGCAACTATGACGCCGTCCTTGAGAACAACATTCCGCGTTTGGCCGACAAGCGAGAGCCTGGCAGCATTAAAACCCAGCTTCGAGCAGTTGATCCTGACGATAGCCTTCGCCGGGCTGCTCTTGCCGTATCGGCTGATCAGAACCAGCGCCCGCTTGCCGTCGGTTATTCCATTGGCTGACGCACTCGAATCGCCGGGAGTGAAGCAGCCCGCGTCGATCAGCTTGCCGGACACTATCATGTCCTCATATGGATGCACGGCGGCATTAACCTCGGCAAAGGCTCGAAAATCCTCGCCGCTGGCCCCGCTTATGCTCCAGGCGTGGTAGCCCTGCCCGCCGTTGCAGAATATCTCGTACAGCCGGTGCTTGAGATCGGTTGCCGACCTCTCGCAACCTATCATGCCCGCCGCCCCACACGAAACTATCGGGTGCATCGGGCACGACTCGGGAAGGTGGCGGCGGAACGACCTCATCAACTCGCCGTAATCCGCCGTGCGCACCAGGTAGTTTTCCGGCGCTGCGAAGTCGACTATGCCGTCTTTGTACAGTGGTTCGAATCGGCCGTGGTTGCCGCCCATGTACTGGTGCTTCAAATCCGATGTTTTGGGATAGTTGTACAGACCGATCGTCACGGTGCGACCTTCCGCCGCCGAGGCCATCGACTTGCGGAACCCTCCCCAGAGCTGACCATAGAATTCGTCCCAGAATTCCTGAAGCAAGCGTGAATGCGCTCCGGACGGCCAGCCCTGAAGCTTGCTCTGCGTCCATGCCTCATCGAGAGTTCGCGGGGCGGCGCCTCGTTTCTCAAGGAACTCGCTCCAAAGTTTCGCGCAGTTGCCGCACGTGCAGATCGTGCCGCCCCAGTCGGGCTCGGAATCGAACAGGAAGAACTCCACGCCGCTCTTGGCAGCCATGCTTGCCTGGGCTATTTCACCCTCTTCGGATGGCCCTTCGCCCTCAGGCCGCATGTAGACGCGCGGACACGGGGTGGCCGACGCCGAACCAGTGCCGTGATGAACCGCTGCCCGCGGGCCTGACTTGGCGCTGCGAGCCAACGCATTGTTGTTGAATGGACTCATCCACGCGCCGACCACCAGGCCCTGGGCCTTGGCGTGCTTGATCATCTCGAGCGCCTCAGGCGTCAGGGAGTGGCCCTTCATGAACAACCACCTGATGTCTGTTTCGCTGAACGGCGCAAAGACGCTGAAGCCCATGTGCTTGTAGTTGCCGACCGCGTCAGGCCATACCTTCCAGTCGGCGAAGAAAGCAAAGGCAACGCTGGTGCGAAGCTTGCTCGAAACCGGGGCGCGGGGAATCGATATAGTCTCGATCTCGAGCATCTGCTCTCGGCCGGGCTGACTCGAAACATCCTGCGACACGATTCTTGCCGGCCTTACAGTTCCAACCTCCAGTTCGCTTTGCAGGTACAGAACCCTGGCCTTGTCAATCTTGTGCCGCCGCCAGGTGTTTCCATCCTCGACGATTTCCGAAACCTCCGCCGGCTGGGGGCCTTTTAGTAAAACGCCCTCAGGCAGATCGAGGTAAATCGGAAGTCCCGACGCCCAGTTATATCTCACATCCACCGGCAGCTCGAGCGCCACCGGGTGCGAAGCTTCCCGAGCAATATGCAGCCGGGCGAAAGATGCGAACGGAAACACATCCAGGCTCTTGACGAACGCCCCGCCGCTGATGTCCACATCCTGCAAGCTCAGCCCATCGGAGAAGACTTCAATCTCATCGAGGTACAACTGGCTCGCCCAGAAGACCAGCGCCACGTATCGGCCACGGGTGCGCAGGCCCTCGATCACGATCCGGCATCTCGGAAGCCCGTCCTGCGCTCCGACGGGTTGTCGCCGCCGTAATGGCATCCGATCCACGCCTCGCCGCTTGGACATTTGCGGCGATCTTCGTCGTTTTCGGTCATGCCCAGGCCGATCCACGGCTTTAGCACGTTGTGCCACAGGTCGTCGGCGTTAGGGCTGGAGTCGCTGAACCTGAACCAGGGTATCTGGTTGTACTCGGTAACATAGCATTGAATCGCCACGTTGTAAGCCCGCATCTGGTTGGCGCACGCCACCGAAACCGCCATTGCCTTGGCCTTTTGCAGCGACGGCAGCAACACCGATATCAGCAGTGCAATAATGGCTATGACAACCAGAAGCTCGATAAGGGTGAATCCCGCTCGTTGACTCAGTCGCCTGCCAACAGAGCTGGTTTTGAGTTTCATGTTACATCCTTTACTGGCGCTGCCTGGACTGCATCAACGACAAGAAGGTGAGCGCCGGCACGACACCGCGCCATGCCGGCGCCCTGCTGTCCACAATCTACACCAATTTCCGCCATCGCTTGATCAGCAGCGTGATACAACCCGTCCCGGCCAGGACCATCGTTCCGGGCTCAGGCACGACCGTTACGTCGATTACGTTGAGATACCCGTAGTTCTGGGTGCAAACGAAGTCGATTCTGATGACGCCGCTATCGCTCGCGGCGACACCCTTGAACGTGACCGAACCTTCGCCTGCCGTCCCGCCACCGTTGTAACTCTGCGAGACGCCTCCAATGGTGACTTCCTAACGCGGTCGTTGGACACCACGCCGCGAGAACCATAAACGGTGATGTCATATGTCAGAGCCTTGTTAAGACCCTGAAGCTCGCACATGCCCGGCGTAGTGGGCGTGTTCTGATGGCGGTCGTTATACGCGAAGCTAGGATAGTCGGTCGCGCTGGCGGCCAGGGTGCTGTCGCCGCCGGCCCATGAATTGCTCCATCCCCACCAGACTTTATACAGTTCGGCTCTCTGTAGCGGATCGCACACGTCGCCGGCGGTGAAGACAGCAATTTCTTTGACGGATCAAAACCTTTTGCTTAAGGTATGCCGTTTGCCCGCTTTATAGGCCGAGGAACGGTTTTAGCGGCTTAGAATTTACGTCGCCGGGGATGCGTGAGTGTACGCGTCTGGTCGCGACGAAACTCCGTTGTGGAGATGATGATGTCGGAAGAAACCAAGGACGAAAACAAGCAGGAACAGCCCGAATTGCCCGAAAACCAGTATGCAGTCGAAGAGGCTGGCGCCCTGAAGCGAAAGATTGTCGTAACCGTGCCTCGCAAGCGGATCGATGCGAAATTTGAAGAGATGTTCGGCGAATTGTCCACCTCTGCGCAGATTCCGGGCTTTCGCGTCGGAAGAGCGCCGAAGCGGCTGGTTGAAAAGCGATTCGGCAAGGAGGTTTCCGGAGATGTCAAGAACGCGATGATCGGCGAGTCGCTCGGAGGCGCGTTGGAGAAGACCGGCCTCAAGACCATCGGTGAACCCGACATCGACGTAGAGAAGATCGAACTGCCCGAATCCGGCGACATGACCTACAGCTTTGAGGTGGAGATTGTGCCCGATTTCGAGCTGCCAAAGCTTGAAGGCATCAAGGTCAAGGCCCGCAAGGTCGAGATGACCGAAAAGCTTGTTGACGATTACATCGAGCAGCTTCGTCAGGAGCGAGCCAAGTTTGAAACAACCGAAGAGGCCGCCGCTGAGGGCGACATTGTTATCGCCGGCGCCAAGATAACCGGCGAAGGCATCGAGCCCGCCGATCGCCCCGGCCTGTACCTGCGCGTCGCGCCAGGCCAGGTGGACGGCCTTCCGCTGGTCGATCTTGGCAAGGAGCTTGCTGGCAAGCGAGCAGGCGAGACGGCAACGCTTAAAGTCAAGGCCCCCGACGCCCATCCCAACGAGCAGTGGCGCGAAAAGGAACTGACCGTCGAGATCACGCTGTCCGAAGTTCGCCACCGCGTCTTGGCCGAGATTAACGAAGAATTCGCCACCAGCGCCGGCTTCGAATCGCTGGAGGATCTCAAGAAATTCATCCGCGAGCGTCTCGCCCAGCGGCTGGAGCATCAGCGCCGCCAGCAGATGCGCGACGAAGTTGTGAAATACCTGGTTGATTCGGTGAAGTTCGATCTGCCCGAGACTGCCGTAAAGAGAAACACCGCAAACGTGCTTCGCCGCCGGTACATGGACCTGCTTTACCAAGGCGCGCCGAAGGAAAAGATCGACGAGAATATCGCCACTCTTCAGGCTCAGGCCACCGAGCAGGCCCGCATGAACATGACGGTTTCGTTTATCCTTGGCAAGATCGCCGACGAGAAGGAAATCGAAGTGGGCGACGCCGAGGTCAACTCCCGCATCGCTCTGATGGCATCTCAGAACAACCGCCGCCCGGAGCGTTTGCGACAGGAACTTGAGCAGGACGGCTCGATTGACGAACTGCTTATGTCGATGAGGGAAGAAAAGGCGCTGGATTTGCTGCTCGAAAAGGCCGATATCGAAGACGCCCCCGCCGAGGACGAAGATAATCAGGCCAAGGCAGAGTAGAATTGCCGCGGGAGCGCGGAAATAGGAGCGACGATGAACCTAATTGACATTCGCAGTCAGCATCGTGAATACACCTCGCGGCGAGAGATGACGCTGGAGGAGAGGCTGGCGGACGAGCGGATCGTCTTCTTGTGGGGCGAGATCAACCCAAGCACCGCCGGGGGCCTGATAATGAGGCTTCTCGAGCTGCAGGCCAAGAGCGAGCGGGACATCAACCTCTACATCAACTCGCCCGGCGGCGCCGTTGACGACACGCTTGCTATTTACGACACCATGAATTTTCTCAGTTGCGACGTCGCCACTTACTGCGTAGGTCAGGCGGCCAGCGGCGCAGCCATGATCCTGGCTGCGGGAACAAAGGGCAAACGTTACGCCCTTCCCCACAGCAAGATCATGATCCACCAGCCATGGGGCGGCGTAACAGGGCAGGCCGCCGACATCGCCATTCAGGCAGAGGAAATCCTCAAGGCCAAGAAGCTGCTCAACGAGTTGATGGCGCACCACACCGGAAGAAGCATCGAGCTTATCCAGGCAGAGACAGAACGCGACCGCTACATGACCCCGAAGGAAGGCCTGGAATACGGCATAGTCGACGAGATACTTCAGACGGGCAAGAAGAAGAAAGAATAAGGTTCAATCCATGAGCGACCACTTGAGCCAGGTTCCATTCGTCATCGAGAAGACCGGACGGGGCGAGCGGGTGTACGACCTGTACAGCCGCCTACTGAACGACCGCATCATCTTCATGGGCAACCAGGTTGATGACGATACCGCCAATGTCGTCGTCGCCCAGCTTCTGTATCTCAGCAACGACGACCCCAAAGCGCCCATCAGCATGTACATCAACTCGCCGGGCGGAAGCATCTCCGCCGGGCTGGCGATCTATGACACCATGCAGTTTATCCGCTGCCCCGTCGTCACCTATTGCGTGGGCATGGCGGCATCGATGGCCGCAGTGCTTCTGGGCGGCGGCGAAAAGGGCAAGCGTTATTGCCTGCCCAACAGCAGGGTGCTTATACACCAGCCCCTCATCCGCGGCACGCTTACCGGACCGGCGACCGAGCTTGACATCGAGGCTCGCGAGATCATACGCCTTCGCAAGAGGCTTTACGATCTGATGGCCAAGGATACAAATCAGTCGCCCGAGCAGATCGAACGCGACTGCGACCGCAACAAGTGGCTCGACTCGCAGGAGGCAGTGGATTACGGCGTGGTCGATCACATTCTGGAGCGGCTGCCTGAGGGCGCGCAACTGCCAAGGGCAGAGGACAAATCATCATGACGCGCTCGGCGGCGTGGGCGATGCTAATCGGCACTGCCCTGCTGTCGGGCTGTGCCGATAAAACCGTCGACATTCGGCGGGAACTGATTTCCACGCGCGACGATCTGGGCCAAAGCCAAAGGCGGATCGTCGAGCTGCAATCTCAACTCGAACAGTGTCAAAACCAGGTGCAAACGCTGACGAACCTCGGCGACGAGAGACTCCAGGACGTTTATCTTGTTCAGCGGGTTGAAATCGGCAGGCGAAGCAGCGGCGTTAACACCGACGATCAGGAAGGCGACGACGCCCTTCGCGTGTATGTGGAGCCTATCGATCAGTTCGGGCACGTCATCAAGGCCGCGGGGGCGATCACGGTTAGGCTGTTCGATCTTGCCGCCCCGCCCGACACGCTTATTGGCGAATGCGTTCTGACACCCAAAGAAGCAGGCCCCCTGTGGACGGGCAGTTTTACGGGCAGCTACTTCATGCTGACGTGTCCGTGGAACAGGCCGCCCACAGTTGACGAGATAACCGTCCGCGTGGAATTCACCGATTACGCAACGGGCAAAACGTTTACTGCGCAGCGGGTTGTGAAGGCTCAGCCGTCGCGGGCTCGCTAGCTTCAGGAGCTTCGCCGTAAAGCTCAAACAGGCGGGTCTTCTGCGCCTGGATCTGCTCGACAAGCTTCTGGGGCAATTCGTCGGCTCGCATATAAACGTCGAGGTTCACGCCGTCAACGCCCGGCATGGTGATGCGCACAAAGAACGGCGTCCGCCTGCCGCTGCGGGATGAACGAAGGTTTTCGGAAGCGATAACCCGCACGCCCTCCTCAATTCTGGGAAAATCAAGTCCGCTGGCGCCGCTGATCACTTCGAGGGCCTGCGCGATGGTCACATTAGACATCACCACGCTGAAGTTCGTTTTTACTTCGATCGGCAGGCTGTTCATAACGCCGGGGTCCATCGAGAGCGTGAACCTGCCCTGCCGCGCGAGATCAAGCAGGACGTTGACTATGTCCGCATTCTGGTATCGAAGGTTGACGTGCTGCTGAAGCTGGCGTTCAATCTGGGCCTTGCGGTCAAGGACAACGATTTCGTCGTTCGAGAGATACCACGTCCACGACTGATCGCGGCAGAAAGCGTCAAGCCATTCGGCGCCGGTGCACGGCAGCGCCTTGTCGGCAATGGCGGCTGCGGCTGCGCGATCGCCGGTCACGCGCATCACGATGTTCAGTTCCTTCACGCCGGTAAGCTGACGAAGCTGCTCGACAATGTCGCCCCCGCCGACTGTCAATCGCTGGCCCTGAAGCCTGCCAAGAACCTGCAGTTCATCGTGGCTGGCCGGCCGGCACATTCTGGCAAGCGGGTCTGACGGCGAAATGCGTATCGCGTCACCCTCGATCATCCACACCAGGGCCTGCGGCGCAAGCATCCTGGCCAGGTCGCGTCGCAGCGTGACGTTACGCAGTCGCACTGCCACGCGGGTTTGATCGCCGTACGGCAGACAGGCCGTGGTCTGCTCGTCGACGATGAATCGAATGCCGGTTTTGGCCGTCAACGTGGTGAACACGTCGGCGATGGTCGCATCTTCCAGAGTCATGTCCAGCGGCCGGTCCAGCGCCTGCTGCAAAGAAACCGCCGACGACTGAGCCCAGGCCGTCGCGAAGATCGAGCAGACCATGAGTGCGGTCAACGTTGTTCTCATCAATATCTCCTGTAATGGAGTTTATAACTCGTAAAACTCGAACATCCACGGGGCGGCCTCTTCCGGCGACGTGCCCCCTGCTGAAACAATTATGGTTCCGGACGGAACCTCCGATTCGCCCTGCATCAGCACTTGCTCCACCCGGGGCGGCGACTCCTCCTGAGGCAACTGGCGGAAGACGATAACGCTTTCCACTTCGCTGCTCGGGGGCTCCGGCAGGACAACGTTCACCGCAAGTTCAACTTTCGCCGCGCCGCCGGAGGATTCTGAACTGGTGAAAGCCGGCCAGAGCATCACCGCCGCGATTATCGCCGCAGCGGCCGTGGCCGCGGAAAAGACGAATGAAGGGCGAAGAATCGTCAGGCGCCTGGCAGGTTTTCCAAGCAGGCTGCGACGCTCAAGCGAAGCGATGATCCGCTCGCGCTGCAACCTGCAATCGGCATCGGGAAACTCCACCTGGCCAAGCTCGGCAAGATTCCCCTCAAGAGCGCCGTAGCGAGCCAGTTCCTGGCGCAGCAGCGGATCCTGATCCAGCCGGCGCTGAAGACGCCGCTTCCTGGCGCCCTTCAACTGCCCGTCAAGATACTGCGTCAGTTCAAATTCGGTGTTTTCGTCAAGAGCCATTACTTGATCCTACAACTGTTGTATCGCGGTAACCAGACGTTTTGCTACAGATACCCGGCGAGTTTGTCCTTTAACTTTTTCCTCGCGGAAAATACGTGCCACTTAACCGCCTCCACGCTGCAGCCGAGGGCCTTGGCGACGTCCTTCTGCGGAACCTTTCCGATGCTGAACATCACAAGCGCGTCGCGCTGAATCTCAGGCAGATCCTCCAGCGCGGCGGCGATGGCGGCCTGAGCCTCGTTTGCACAGGCATTCTGCATGGGACTGTAGGCGGATGGATCCTTGATGGAGCTTCCGCGTTCCTCTTCGTCGCCGGCGTCGATTGGCACGGTGGTCCTCAGCGCTCGCGCCCGCCGCCGATTAAGGGCCAGATTGCCCGCAATTCTCATCAGCCACGGCCCAAACTGCCGCGGATTGGAAAGCGTCGAAAGCTTGTCGTAAGCCTTCACGAACGCATCCTGAGTTACTTCCATGGCGTCATCCACGTTGTTAAGCAACCTGTAAACCACGGCGTTCGCCTGACGCTGAAACAGTGAAACGAGGCCTTCGAAGGCCTTCAAATCGCCCTTCAGGGCCTGCTGAACCAGTCGGGCAACGTCGTCGCCCGAGGTCTCGCCATGATGTTCGCCATCTTGTATGGACACGCCACTCACCAAAAGGTTAGGAACTTCAGGTCATAGATATACGCCAGGAGGCCGCCCGCCGTCACCGTATTCTTGCAATGTCATGAACATTGAACTGCGTTGCAGCACCGTTTGCAGCCCGTCCGGCTCTATCCTTCCGCGGCGATCTGGCCGGCCCAGGTTCGGCACAGCCTGCCCATTGCGAAGGTCATGAACACCAGAGGATTGTTCACGTCGCACTGCCACGTGCCGTCCGTGTCCCTGAATATCGGGGCCGGGGCGCCGGACGAGAAAGTCTCGGTCAGCCACTGCGCGCCTCGCATCGCGGCGTCTCGGCAGCCTTTGATGCCGCTTACGCCCGCAAGAGCGCCAACCGCCACAGCCGTTTCGTCAAGCGACGGCGCAACGCCTCGGGCAGGCCCCCATGCGCCGCCAGGCCACTGCGCCTCGATCAGGAACCCCGCGGCCGCGGGAAGGTCGCAGTCTCCGGCAACGGCGGTTATCTGGGTCATTGACGCAAGCACCGTCGCAGTCGTCCAAACCCTGTTTTCCGTATTCGGTTCTAGCTGGTTGCCCGCCAGCAAAGAGGCCCACGAACCATCATTGTGTTGCGATGTCTTGAGAAACCGCCGCATCCGAGCGCATGCCTGCGCGATCTGAACCTCCGGCCGGCCCAGCACGGGGCGCCATTGCTCCATTGCCAGAAGGCACGTCGCGGTGACATCAGCAGCCGATGCTTCACCGGCAACCAGGCCGACACCACCGTCGGCATTTGTGGCGGACAGAAGAAATCTCACTCCGCGACGCGCACAGGCGACAGCTTCGTCATCAAATGCCCGCAGGGCATGAAGAGCCAGCAGCACATTGGCAGTATCGTAGCAGTTGATCGCAGCGCCCGGCAGGTCGCACGCGCCCCAGCCGCCGTCTGACTGCCGGTTCAGCAGCCACTTGGCGATACCGTTGCATCGGTCTGAAGGCGGGCAAAGGCCGCCGCCTTCGCCGAGGGCGGCTACTACCTGCGCGGTTGTGCGCACGGCGATGTTAGGCGTCGAGGACAGCCCGCCTTCGTCGTGTGCGACGCCTGCGAGAAAATCGGCGCATCGATCCATGGCCGGGTGATCGAGGCGATTCGCCGCCGCAAGGGCGATCATCGTCAGGCAGGTCGTCGATACCGGACACTTGGCTGGCGAATACTGTTCGAGGGCGGCGATACCGCGCCGAGTCGACAAGCCGTCAAAGATCCGGCCGACGGGATTGGCCCGATGGATCAGTCGGTTCTTGAGCAGCCGATATGCCAGGCGTTGGTCAGGATGCCGCTTCAACTCGCGGGGATTGATCATGCCCGTTGCCGCGCACATTGCCGCTGCCGTCGCGGCGGCGATTGGCGAACCGCCGGCCGCCTGCGCAAGACCGCCTGCAATATGCGCCGATTCCAGCCCGCCGCATTGGTCGGACAAGAACGATTCCGCCCGCCTGCCCGCCGTCACGATCTTGCCATCGGCGTGTTCCCAGGATGAAATCGCCACCCAGGCCGCGATTGTCGCCGGGACGTTGCTGGGGCTGTTGTACGTGTCGCCCCACCCGCCGTCGGCATTCTGCGTGTTCGCCAACCACTCCAGGGCCGATTCAATCGCCGGTCTGTGTCTGGGCCGACCCGCCGAACCAAGCGCCAGCGCCGCCCCCGCCGTGGCAAGGGCGCTTCCCGTAAGCCGGCCTTTCCACCACGTCTGCGAGGTCGAAATGCGCCACAGCATCTCGATGGTCGCCCCGAGAACATGCCTTACGTGCGATATGTTAAACGCCGCCGGAGCAGCGTGAAGTACTGTAACCATTTGAGCACATTGTGCGCTGAAACCATCTTAATTCCAAGAGGGGCGCACGCCGTTGCGCGCCTACCGCTTGCGCGCTTTGATTCGCCACTTGCGCAGATCGTCAAGGTCACAGTATTGCAGCAGCCCGGGCATGAGGAAGTCGTGAATGGCGTGGCTGGCGTACTCGCGTGACGACACCCAGTTGGCGTACGTGCCCATGCCGTTGATGCTTTCGATGTCCGCAAGCCTGTGGTCCACCGCCCCGGCCAGTTCGGCCCAGACGTCGGTCCTGCCTTCGGTGTGAATCTTAAGTCCTCGCGGCGTCACACCCGGTATTTCGGCAATGGCGTCCGGCAGCCGCGTCAGGTCGTAGGCCCGCATGGCGGTGAGGCTGTCGCCAAGCCACATCAGGTTGTTGTTGAGCAGATGAATAGTGCCATAAAACGCCCGCTTGTCACGGTGATTGAGGGCGTTGGGTTGAATCGCCGCCCATCCCACAACGTCAACCACAAGCACAGCCCTTCCGGACTTGCAGGTTTTCAAAACCCAGTCGAAGTGCTCGTGGGTTCCATCGCAGCCGCGTTCCCATAGCGCGACGGTCACGGGCAGTTGAGACTCGCCAGATTCCCGCAACAGCAGGCCGCCGTTAAGAATGCCGCTCTGCGTCCACCACATCAGGGTGCTCGCGCACAGGCCGTCCCATGAGCCGCTCCAGATTTCTTTCACATTCGTCGGGTGCGTCGTTCTGTCGCCCATTATTCTCTGCCGCAGCCACTTGAGGGCCTTGTCCCTGCTCCTCTTTGCCGCGAAGGTCTTGAATCTTTGAAGGTTCTCGTCAAACACGAACCTGGCGCCCCTGATGCTTGCCGAAACCTGGCCTTTTTCGGTGCAATTCAGGGCAGAGGGTTCGATTGGCGCCGTCCCCTCCTGGCTTGGCGTGACCTTTCTGCCAAGCAGGTGTTGCGAGAAGAACTCGGCTGCCGCCACTGCAAGGTTCTGTGTGTACATGTGCCTGCTGACGTCTTCGACCATGGAAAGGTTCTGCTGCGCCCCCATCAGTTTGTAGATGCGTTTGCACCTTTTGACCGTGCTGCGAGCGCCCTCGATTGGAAAGAAATCGTACTTAACGCCCAGCACTCGCACGGGTCGCGGCGCCATGGCGATGATGAAGTCCTCGTGATCCAGTCCCAGCCGAGTGAAGCCCGGCCAGATCTGCTCGGCGTCTTGCGCCTGCCCGGCGTACATGTAGCTTTTCCGGTTCATGACGAACGTGCCCGGGGCGGCCGCGGCGATGCGCTTGTCCGCCATCATCATCATGCTCGTCTGCGTTCCGCCGCCGCTGTTGCCGGTAACGCCGATCCTGGAGGCGTCCACCTCCGGGCGCGACGCAAGGTAGTCCACCCCTCGCATCGCGTCGTGCAAGAAGTACCTCGCAATGCCGTCGCCAAGGGCGAAGCACTGGCAGCCCGCGTGCTCGTGCTCCGACGTGCCCCATTGGACGAGTTGCAGATTTCTTTTCTCGTCGTAATAACTGAATCTCTCACCCTGCCCCACCGGATCCTGCGCCAGGACTATCAGCCCAGCCTTCACCAGATGCCTGCAAACAAGCTGATACTGGTGATACGCCTTGGCTTGCTCGCCGTGGCCGCAGAGGAACAGCACCGCGGCGCTGGGAGAGGCAACACTGTCGGGAATGTACATGCACGCCGTCACATATACCTTGGGGCGCGACTCGAAGATGACCTTTTCGATTCTGAAGCCTTTTTCCCTGACAACGCCGGTCACCTTTGCGTTAAGCGGCGAGCTTGTCTCCGGAAGGCCGCCGATGCTCTGAATGAACCGGCTGCGGATGAACTGCTGCCTCTTGCGAATGTCCTGGGCCGTGTGGAGTTCGTCCCGAGCCGCGTCGCCGGCCCTGAAGGCGGCTTCGCTTCTGGCGTAAACATGCCGCTCGAGCTGGCTTTGCACATTGTATATTTCTGAATTGCCCAAGAGGGCGCCGGTCACTTCAAGAAAACTCACGTTACCGCACTCCAATAGAACGGCTCGTCGGGCCAGCCGGAATGACCGCCACCAAGGCCGCCAAACCCCCGATTGTTCATCGTGCGCGCGGGTTTTGCAAGGCATATCCGCGCGGCCCGCTGGCGCATGTATGTTTCTCTTCTTGCCCGCGGCCTCAACGCCATGTATGTTGTTGCCGGGAGCAGCTATCATGACAAAACAAACCGATGTTGTGGTCCGTGACGCAAACGTGAAGTTCATTCCTGTTACCCTGCGGGTTCCCCTTAAATTCGGCGCCGAGACGCTAGTGCATATTACGTGCGCCAGGGCTTCGGTCACCGTTGAAGGAAAGAACGGCAAGACCGCCACCGGCGCCGGCGAAACTCCCCTGAGCGTGCCGTGGGTCTGGCCCAGCAGCCTGGCGTATCAGCCCAGAGAGGATGCGCTTCGCGAATTCACATCTATCCTTGCAGATGAATGGAGCACCTTTGGCGCCTCCGGCCACCCGATGGAGGTGGGCGAGGACTTCCAGAAGCAAACGCTCGACAATGTTCACCACAAGTTCAACGCCGCGCTTTCGCACGAGCCGATGCCGCACCTTGCTGCCCTCGTCGCATGCTCGCCGTATGACATCGCATTGCACGACGCCTTCGGCATGCTGCACGACGTGCCCGTGTATGAAACTTACAACGCGAAGTTCATGAATCGCGACCTTGCCGATTTTCTCATCGATGCCCAAGGCTCGAGCGATCGCTTCAGGGGCAAGTACCCGCAGGATTTCTTCGTTTCCCAGCCGCCAAGGCAAATGCCCGCGTGGCACCTGGTGGGCGGCAAGGATCCCATCGCGGCCTCTGAACTGACCGGCGCAGAGCCCAAGGACGGATACCCCGTCCTGCTGCGCGACTGGATCAAGCGCGACGGCCTTAACTGCCTGAAGGTCAAGCTTCGCGGCAACGACATGCAGTGGGACTACCAGCGACTGGTGGACGTTGGCCTGATCGCAATCGACGAGGGCGTTGACTGGCTGACGACCGACTTCAACTGCATGGTCACCGAGCCCGACTACGTGAACGAGATCCTCGACCGCCTTGTGCTGGAGAACCCGCGCGTCTACGGCATGATTCTGTACGTCGAGCAGCCGTTCCCCTACGACCTCGAGGCCAACCAGATAGACGTCCACAGCGTCAGCGCCCGCAAGCCGCTGTTCATGGACGAGAGCTGCCACAACTGGCGGCTGATCCGCCTTGGAAGATCGCTGGGCTGGACCGGCGTCGCCCTCAAAACGTGCAAGACCCAAACCGGCGCGCTACTTAGCATGTGCTGGGCCAAGGCCCACGGCATGACGCTGATGGTTCAGGATTTGACAAACCCCATGCTCGCCCAGATTCCCCACTGCCTTCTGGCTGCACACGCGGGCACAATTATGGGCGTCGAAACCAACGCCATGCAGTTCTATCCCGATGCGTCACTGGCCCAGGAAAAGGTGCACCCCGGACTCTACCGCCGGCGCAACGGTCAGGTGGACCTGAGCACAATTCGCGGCCCGGGCTTCGGGTATCGCCTCAATGAAATACAGTAGCCTCCAAAGAGGCCGGCCTTATTGACTTGACGCCTTGCGCCGGCTCCAGAGCAACGCAATCTGTCGTATGCGGTTGGGATGAATGACCATTATCACAATCCCACCCACGATGTTGCCCAGCGTCACCGGAATAAGGTGGCCGATAAGCCCTGTCTGATCGGCGATCGGCATGCCCTTGGCGAAGAATCCCAACGGCACCAGGTACATGTTGGCGACACAGTGCTCGAACCCCGCCGTGACGAACGCCATGATGGGCAATATGCAGCAGACGATCTTTGAGATGATGTCCTTGGCGAAAAACGCCAGGATAATCGCCAATATGACCAGGATATTGCAGAACACGCCGCGAAGAAACGCGTGCGAGAATGCGATGGACATCTTGGCGTCGCTGATGCTCACCGCCATCTTGCCCACGCTGTTAAGCGAGCCCACTTCGCCCAGCAGGCCCGACTTGAATATCAGCAGCGCGCACAAATAGCTGCCGACAAAGTTGCCCACGTACACCAGTCCCCAGTTTCGGAGCAGCCGCGTGAACGGGTAGAGCCCCGTAACCGCCCCGATGAACATCGTCACGTTGCCGGTGAAAAGCTCCGCGCCCGCTATCACAACCAGCGTCAGGCCGATGCCGAACACCGCCCCGGCAATGATCCTGCCCATGCCCTGCTCGAAGGCAACCACGGCAAGATGCCCGCCGATGCTGATGTACAACCCCGCCAGCACGGCCAGAAGGAACAACTGGTACGCCTTAGTGTTGGCCTTCTTTACTCCGAGGGCCGAGATAGTGCGAGAAACTTCGTTGGGGCTTAGCTTGGGTTCGTAAGAGGTCGGGGTTGTCTGTGTCATTCTCGTTCCCTCAATTGACATTGCGGAATCGAAAGTCGCCTAATGCCCTGTGCGAAACTTTAACGAGCATACCGTCCGTTTGGGATAAGGCAATAGAGCAACCCGCTTTAATCAGGTTCAAGCTGCGTGCTAAGCCTGGGGCGGATTAGGGCTTTCGCCGTCCTTGCCGTTTTCCTTGCCGTTCTCGGGCTCTTCGGGCTTGTTCTGCAGCTCGGCTGCGGATGCAGTCTGGCCAGGCGGCGTCGGGTAGGCAACACGAGTGTGATGCATCGCCGCCAGCGTCTTGACCAGCGAATCCTCGATGCGATGCACATCCTTGAGGGTAAGCTCGCAATCGTCAAGCTGACCGTCCATGAGGCGGCGCATGACCATTGCGTGAACCTGATTTTCAATCCTGCCGGGCGTCGGCTCCTGAAGTGTTCTGACGGAAGACTCCGCCGCATCGGCCAGCATTAGTATTGCCGCCTCGCGAGAATGCGGCTTGGGCCCCGGATATCGGAATTCGACCTCGTCGGGCGCTCGCTCCGCCTCGGCCTTGCGCTTTTCGGTGGCTGCGTGGTAGAAGTACTGCACCAGCGTCGTGCCATGGTGGGTCGCAATAAACTCGTGCAACACTCCGGGAAGGCCGTACTCGCGGGCAAGCTCCAGGCCGTCCTTGACGTGCCCGGTGATAATCAGCAGGCTCATCGCGGGCGAAAGCTTCGCGTGCTTTGATGGCGAAGCGCCCTGGTTCTCGATGAAGTAGTCTGGCTTGTTGATCTTGCCGATGTCGTGGTAATACGCGCCGACGCGAGCGAGCAGCCCGCGGGCGCCTATCGAGTCGGCGGCGGCTTCGCACATCGCCCCAAGCTGAAGGCAATGGTTGTATGTTCCCGGCGCATCCATCGCCAGGCGGCGAAGCAGCGGCTTGTTGGCGTCGGCCCATTCCAGAAGCGTCATGCTGGTCGCCACGCGGAAGGCGCGCTCGATGAAGGGCAGTATTCCCTGCACCAGAAAGCCCGCCAGCAGCGCGAACATCACTGCCCAACCGCTGGCGATAAGCACGAAAGGCCACCAGGGTATTCCAGACGCCAGCCCGTTGGCCCAGATTGACAGCATCGCCGCACCCGCCGCTGCTGCCGAAACAACTACAAGCTTGCTGCGGGTGCGTATCTCGCCAAGAAGCGCAACCGCCGCGGCGATGGCGGCTGCATGAACAAGCAAAATCCCCAGATCCTGCCTCATCTGAAGCACAACAAGCAGCGCCAACGCCCCGCCCATCGCCAGCGCGAATCGCTGGCCGTAGGCAATCGTCAGCACGAACGCCCCCATCAGCACCGGAAGCGTTGAACTGTAAAGGTTCAACTGGAACACCTGGATCATCACCTTGTTGATGCCCAGCAACACCAGCAGCGTAAGGGCCACCGAAAGCGCCCGAAGCGGATTGTCCACCAGGTCGCGCCGATACTTGAACACGTATGCCGACATCAGCAGCACAACCAGCAGAATAATGCCGCCCCTGCCGATTACCCTTCCCCAAGACCGCCACCCGTTCGACGCCTCCGCAGCCAGATAGTGCTCGTGCTCGGCGGCCAGCAGGCGGATGTCGCCCTCGTCCAGTTTGTTCTTGTCCTTGAGCTTGCGAACGATCACCTCGCCCTGCTGATACGGATCACGCGGCGGGTTGGCCATAACCGCTTCAATTGCGGTTTCTATTTCTTTCTGCGTGGCGGCCGCGTCATAGGTATAGAGCGGCTGAGATTGCGACTTGAATATGCCAAGCAGGTACTCGCGAACGCAGGGGCGAATCTGAGGGTCCACAACCTCCACTACTCGCGCCAGACGGTTCTCAAGAAGATACCTCTCGCCCGCGGCGCTGACGAGGCACGACTTTGGATGCAGCGCGTTTCCGAGCCTGACCTTGTCTGCATTGCGGGAGAACTGCGCTTCAAGATCGCCCACCTGAACGAAGCCTACGTTAAGAAGCTCCGCGCCAAGCTTGTCCACCTGCGCCTCGTACTGGGCCTTGCGATCTTCCGCGGCATACGCCCGCCAGGCGTCAAGCGCCTCGGGCGTGAAGATATTCATCTGCTTGGCCAGTTCTTCGCTGACGTCGGCGGGACGCGTTGCCGGCGCGAGATTCTGAGGCACTGCCTTCAGCGCGGCGATAATCCGCTCGTGAAGGGCGGCGTCAAGCTGGAATGTCGCGGGGGTTTCTCGCGTCTTGCGGGCGGTTTCTTCCTCGGTCCTCTTGTGCGAGGGCACGCTGAAATCCACCCTCGCCTGAATATCTCGCGGTATGTACTGCCCCACCCGGTATGGGAACGGATCGGCCGGCCAAAGATCAAGCAGCAGCACGCCCGTGTAGAAGAGCACAACGATGAGCATGCCCAGCGGACCGCCGGCATTGCTGAAACGACGCCACAACGACGCCTGCGCAGGCATCGCCACGCGCCGCACGTCGCCGCGCCGGGTTCGCTTCTTGTTGGTCAATGGCCACATTATCTACTCTTCGGCATCTTTGGGCCCGGCGTCCACTGCCCTGTCCTTTTCGTAAGCCAGGACTATGCTCTGCACCAGGCGGTGGCGGACGATGTCCACCTTGTCCAGCCGGACGAACGACAGACCCTTCATGCCTTTGAGGCGACAATTCGCGTCAAGCAGCCCGCTGACAGTATCGGGCGGCAGATCCACCTGGCTATCGTCGCCGGTTACTATCATTTTGGACCCGTGACCCATCCTGGTCAAGAACATCAGCATCTGGCTGGCGGTGGTGTTCTGCGCTTCGTCGAGGATGATGACCGAATCGTTGAGCGTTCTGCCTCGCATGAACGCCAGCGGTATCACCTCTATAAGGTCGTTGACCATGAATCGGCGAATCTGGTCGTAGTCCATCATGTCGTGCAGCGCGTCGAAGAGCGGCCGGAGGTAAGGGTTCACCTTCGCCTGCATGTCGCCGGGCAGGAATCCGAGCTTTTCGCCGGCTTCCACTGCCGGGCGAACCAGCACAAGCCGCCTTGCCTGCTGATGTTTGAGCATGTGCACAGCCAGGGCGACGGCAAGGTACGTCTTGCCCGTGCCAGCCGGGCCTGTGCAGAAAACAAGGTCGTGGGTCTGAACCGCCTCGATGTATCGCTTCTGGCCGGGCGTCTTTGCCTTGACCATCTGGCCGGCGACGTAAACGTCCAGAACGTCGGTTGTGCCGGGCTCCGCCCTGATTCCGGTTTCTCCGATAGCCTCGCCGACAAGTTCCGGCGTGAGGGGCCTCTCGTGGCGAAGCGCGCGTTGCAGGTGTTCAATGACGGCCGCAGCCCTCGACACCGACGCCGCGGGCCCGGCAAGATGAACCTGTCCCTGCCGCGCGTATATCTGCACCTCCAGAGCCTGGCGTATCTGGCGCAGATTCCTATCGTTAGGTCCGAACAGCAGTCCCGCTTTTCTCGGGTCGTCTAGCGTAATGCTCAGTTCCAACTCGTTCCTCTCATGTTGAAAAGCATATCACATTAACCATGCTACAGCACAATCTTATACGATTTACAAAAGCTGGGGAACGAGGCATTTGGACGGTTTCTTCATGCCGGACGGACCCCCGCAAACCTCGCCCTTCGCCCTGCGTAAAGCACATGCGGCAAATGCATGCACAACGCGAACACGATTAGCGTGAGATGGTTTTGCGCGAACCAGAACGGGAGATTTCGCTGCGCGATCGCAGTTGGTTTGCCGGCTTCTTGCCGGCCGAAAAGAACAGCAACTATTTATTTGACAAGATTTGAAAATGGGGCATATCATTTTTGTCATGAAGCAGATCGCTGCCAAATTCTATCGCAGGTCCAGCTCGTGCCAGCAGCGCGTATGCGCTATGCGCACGATTCTAGCCTGCGCTAGGAACGGGCCGCGATAGGCAAGCAGCACATCCCAGGAAAGCCTATGAAGCCCGTTCCGAGTGGAACGGGCTTTTTGTTTATATACGCTGCAACTTGTTCGGAGAAAGGGCATGAAATCAGAGATGGCACGAGAGCACTGGTATCGAAGGACGAAATGCGTCAGATCGTCACTGGCACGGGCTGGCGAGTGGCCCGGTTCTTCGTTTCAAAGATCTCAGTATATATCGCCATGCTGGAAAAGGAAACTGACATGAATGCGACAACTTACGCAACCGCGGCGGCCTTTCTTGATGCCGCCGGCGAATGGCTGGAGCGAGAAGAGCCCGTCAACAACTTGATCCTGGGGCTGGCGGGGCGTCTGGCGACGACGGACAAGCCGCCTGATCCGCCGGTCGTGATGATGACTGTATCTGGCCCGGCCGGACTTGAGGCTGCGACCATCATGACGCCGCCGCACGGCGTTGTGCTGTACGCGCCGGCAATTGGCACGGATCGGGAGGATCAAGCCACGGCCGCATTGGAGGTCATTGCCGAGGCCTTACAGGCCGGCGGCCACACCTTGCCGGAATGCCACGGCCCGAGTGCAACGGCCTTGGCGTTCGCGAAGATATGGGCAGAGCGAACCGGCAAGGGCTTCGCATTGAAGATGGCCCAGCGAATATACGAGCTTCGCGAGGTGACGTTCCCGCGTGGCGTGCCGGGCCAACTTCGTGTTTCCCGCGCGGACGATCTGGAACTGCTGGCCGAGTGGATAGAGGCGTTTTCCCAAGTCACCCTCGAACGGCTGGATGCCCAGGCAGCGATGAAGGCCGCCCAACACGCCGTTGCCTATGGCAGCTTTGCCATATGGGAGGACGGCGCGCGTGCAGTGTCGATGGCGGCAGCCCGTCGGCCTACCAGGCGCGGAATCAGCATTGGCTCGGTCTACACGCCGCCGGAGCACCGCGGTCATGGCTACGCTTCAGCCTGCGTGGCTGCACTCAGCCAGCGTCAACTCGACGCCGGCCGGGAGTTCTGCTGCCTGTACACCGACCTGGCCAACCCGACGTCAAACAGCATCTACCAGAAGATAGGATATGTGCCGGTGGCGGATTCGGGCCATTATGTGTTTGACGGAAAGAGCGAGCATAATGAGCGTTAACGAAAACAGCATCACCATGAGGAGTATTCCCACACTCAACACTCTGCGGCTGATTCTTCGACCGTTTGAGCTTGCCGACGGGCCGCGGGTTCAAACGCTGGCGGGGGCATGGGAGATAGCTAACACCACTGCCACAATGCCGCATCCGTATCCCGATGGTGTCGCCGAGCAGTGGATCGCCGGACACGCTGAGGGCTTTGCGAAGGGCAACAATCTGCCGTTGGCGGTCTGTCTGCAGGACGGCACTCTGATCGGCTGCGTGAGCCTGATGGGCTTCCGCACCAGTCACAGCCGAGGCGAACTGGGTTACTGGATCGGCAAGGACTACTGGGGAAAAGGCTACTGCACCGAGGCCGCGCGCGAGCTTGTCCGCTTCGGGTTTGCGGAGCTTGCGCTCAACCGCATCTTCGGCCAGCACATGTCCCGCAATCCCGCCTCGGGCCGCGTGATGCAGAAGATTGGCATGAAGCACGAAGGCTGCCTTCGCCAGCATTTGAGCCGATGGGGCAAACTCGAAGACCTCGAACATTATGGCTTGCTGCGATGCGAATGGCTTGCAGCGCAGGCCTGCGGAATGCGAACGTGATGAGCGTGAGATGGTTACGCGCGAACCAGAACGGCGAGGTGTCGCTACGCGACGTGGAGTCAGGTCCCCGCATTGCCATGCTGGGCTTTGGCGTTGCGATGGCTATCAAAGAATATACATGAATTGATGTCACCTGAGCCCCCGCGAGTGCGGAGGCTCAGGGTCACCGAGAAACTTGGACTACCGCTTTACGCGGGCGTTGCCCTTCCAGATGCTCCAGATCTGATCTTCATCGGAGGGCTGGGCGTAGTCGGTAAGCTGCGTGGTGGCAAGTGCGCCGCTGGCCCAACCGAACTGGACCCACTTGGAGGCTTCCCAGCCGCGGAGGATGGCGTACAGCATGCCGCCGACGAAGCCGTCGCCGCCGCCGATGCGGTCAAGCACGTTGATCTCGCGGGGCTCGACGACGTGCCAGTCGTTGCCTGCCGACATGATCGCGCCCCACAGGTGCAGGTTCGTGCTGACGACTTCCCGCAGCGTTGTTGCGAAGACGGTGGCGTTGGGATAGGCCTTTTTGGCGTTCTCGATCATCACCTTGAAGCTGGCGATCTTGGCCTTGAGATCCTTGCCGCCGGCCTCGGGACCTTCAATGCCCAGGCACAACTGGAAGTCCTCTTCATTGCCAACCAGGATATCCGCAGCCGACGAAATTTCGCGGAACACCTCGGCAAGCTCAGCCTGGCGGTTCTTCCAGAACGTCGCGCGATAGTTCAGGTCGAACGCGATGCGCGTGCCGTACTTCTTGGCTGCACGGGCAAGTTCAAGGCAGAACTTGCTGGTCTCGGGCGAAAGCGCAGCGATCAGGCCCGAAAGATGCACGATCTGCACGCCTTCCTTGCCGAAGATTCTATCAAGGTCGAAGTCCTTGACGTTAAGCGTCCTGCCGACCTCGCCTGCCCTGTCGTTGCAGACGACGGGGCCCCTGCTTCCGCAGCCGCTGTCGGCGATGTTGAACTGGTGGCGGTAGCCCCACGGCCCGCCCTGCTCAACTTCCTTGCCCTCATAGTCCATGTGCCGCCCGGCAAGGTTGTCCTTGATGAACCTGGCGATGGGGCTGCCCTTGACGAACGTCGTAAGCACTTTCACCTTCAGGCCCAGATACGACGCCACGCTGGCGACGTTTGTCTCGGCGCTGGTGGCCTGCATGGTGAACCTCGTGCTGCAATGCACGGGCTGGCCGTTGTCTGGGGTGATCCGAACGCCCATGCTGGTGGGGACCAACAGGGAATACGCACAGTCCTTCTTGAGTTCGATGCTCATGTTTTCTCCTTGCATAGCGGGGTCGATGCCCCGGATTCCGAATCAATATCATAAGCAGGGACCATTGGCAACCGCTCATCAGTTTGTCACAATGGGGAGCATGGGCTGCGGGCCGACCAATTCGAACATGCTTGAGGCGATACGGGGCGCTGGCGGCTGTCCGGTCGTGCTTCGCGGGCCGGCGGCAAGCGGCAAAACCTCGGCGATCATCGACTTCTACCTGTCGCTGCCACCGGGCAGATGCATGCTGCTGGCGCCCAACGCACGCGCGGGCGACGATCTCAAGCGAAGGATCATGGCCCGGTCGTCGGGGATACTCATCCGCCCGGAGGTTATCACATTCGGCGCGCTTGCCGGCAGGATCGTCGCAGCCGGCGGCAAGGCGGCAAGGGTCATCTCGCCGGTGCAGCGGAGGTTGCTGATCCGCCGCGTGGTGGCCTTGCTGAACCAGCGGCGCGAGCTTCGCCTGCTTGGCCCGCTTGCGGACACGCCGGGCCTGGTGAACTCGCTGGACGCCGCCATCGCCGAACTCAAGCGGGCCGGGGCCGAGCCTCAGGCGTTGGCCAGGGCGGCGGCGAGAACGGGGCGGCAGGCGGAGTTGCTCAAGGTGTATCAGGCGTATCAGCAGCACTTGGTGGACAACAACCTCTACGACGCCGACGGCCTTCAGTGGGAAGCTCGGCGGCTGCTCGATGAACAGATTCAGATGCAGCATCCCGATGCAATCGCCGCCGACGGGTTCATCGATTTCTCGCCGACCCAGCTTGCGATACTTGCGGGCATGAGCCGCCGCGGGCCGCACATCGTGCTGACGCTGCCATACGACGAGGACGGCAGGAGCAGGATGTGGCGATGGACCGCGCGGACGCTCAACGGCATCCGCCGCCAGTTCGGGGCGAACCTGCAAGAGATCGCGATCAAGCCCGAAGCCGGCATGGACATCTCGCGGCAGTTGGCCGACATCGTGTTTCAGGATGACGCCCCCACCGTCGCGCCGAGCAACAACCTTCGGCTGATCGCCGCGTGCAGCAGGGACGCCGAGGTGCGGCAGGCTGCGACCGTGGCTAAGCGACTACTGCTCGACGGCGCCAAGGCCGGCGAAATTGCTGTTGTGGTTCGCAGCCTGGAGACCTACGGCCCGGCTATTGGCCGCATTTTCACGCAGTGCGGCGTGCCGGTGTCGGCGGCTGCTGAGCCACTGGCGAGCATGGGCGTCATCTGTTATCTGCTTGATGTCATGTCGCTGGCGCCGAATTATCGTCACCAGGACGTGCTGGCGGTCATCAAGAGCAGCTACTTCAACCCGGCGGCGCTTGGCGATTTTGGCCCCTCCGCGCCGGCCGTGGCGGAGATGATCATTCGCTGGGGCAACGTTGTGCAGTCGCGAGCGGCATACAGCGATGCGGCGGGCAGGTTCGCCAATCGGCAGGCGGTCAACGAGGAGGATGACGACCAGGCCCAGATAGAGATCGGCCCGCTGGCGGCCTCGCCACAGGCCATCTTGTCGGCGGGAAAGATGCTTGAGGCGTTGTTCGATCTTGCCCTCAGCGCCGCCAACGTGTCGGAACTGGCCGGGCGGCTTGGCGTGCGAGAATCGGTGCTGGGCATGGGCGACGACGAACTGGTCGCACGCGACCTTCGCGCCTTGTGCGAGCTTGAATCAATCTGCCGGGATCTTTCGGCAGAGGCGCTCGACGCCGCCGCGCTGCGCCAGGCGCTTGGCGCGGTTTCGTGCCCCCCGCCTAGCCCTGGGGCGGTTGTGGACGTGATGGACGCACTGGACGCAAGATCACTACGATATAAACATGTGATTCTGTTGGGTGCAACCGAAGGCCAGTTCCCACGCTCTGGGGCCGAGGGCGCGTTGATTTCCGAAGGCGACAGGCGCTCGTGGTCGGCGATGGGCCTGGCGCTTGACTCTCGCGGCGACCTGACGTCTCGCGAGATGCTTCTGTTCTATCTTGCCGTCTCGCGGGCGGACGAAAGCCTCACCGTGGGCTTCATGGAGGCAGACTCATCCGGCAGGGCATCACAGATGAGCAGCTTTCTTGAGAACCTGCTGGGACCGATGGGCGGCATCGAGGCTCTGGCCTCTGAGGGGCGCGTGACGCGCATCTCGCACGGGCGGTTCGTGCCGCCGGCGGATGAAATCTGCTCGCCATCTGAGGCGATGTCCTCCGCCATCGCCGGGCTGTTCAACCCGCAGATCGACCCCGGCGCAAGCGCCCTGGCGTGGGTGGTCGCGCACGAGGGCCACTCGCTGCGAAGAATCTGCGCCGGGCTGATCGCCAACAATCGCCGCTGGACGCCGCTGGAATGGAACGCCTTTGACGGGTGGATCGACCAGCCGCCGCTGCAGCGCGCCCTTCAAGAGCGATTCGGCGGCGCGGTATTTTCATGCAGCCAACTTAATACGTATGGCCAGTGCCCCTGGCGGTTCTTCGCGCAGTACGTTTTGAACCTTTCCCCGCTCGAACAGCCGCAACGCCGTCTGGAGCCGGTTGGGCGCGGCGGGTTCTGCCACGACGTTCTGTTCGGCGTGATGAAGCAAATCCGGGACCGCCTCGGCGGCCCGTTCGACCTTGCGGACGTGCCCGAAGATGTGCTCAGGTCAGAGCTTGAATCGGCGGTGGCGGCCCAATGCCGGCGAATCGAATCGCGCCGGCAGGATCTGGGCCCGCTCTGGCCGGTGCAGCTCGAACAGATGAAGCGCGACCTGTGGGGCTATCTCAAAACCCAGCGCCGGCACGAGGGCATGAAGGTTCTCTCGACCCACTTCGAGCTGCCCTTCGGCATGAAGTCCGAAGGCGACGACCTGCGCGACGCCACTGGCAGCGACGAGCCGGTGACCATCCAAACGCCGTCGGGCGATATCCTGCTGCGCGGAAAGATCGACCGCGTTGACGATGTTGAAGCTGCCGGGCTTGAGGGGCTTCTGGTGGTCGATTACAAGCAGAAGCGAGTTCCTCACTCGCAGCACATTCTTGAGGGCGTAAGCGTGCAGGCGCCGCTATACGCCCTGGCGGCTGAGATCATTCTTGGACGCTCGTGCCTGGGCGGCGCGTATCATTCGCTCGCCGGCGAGCAGCGCTGGTTCGCCGCGATCAGGAAGTTCAGGGGCGACATGTCCGTTGACGGATCTTACCCCGACAACCTGCGCGAGTCGCTGAGGCGCGTTGGCGAATCTGTGCAGGCGATGCAGCGCGGCGAATTCCCGCCCCGCCCGTTCATCGGCGGCGGCATGAAGACCTGCCCGCCCTACTGCCCGTATCGCATGATCTGCCATTACAGCCCCGCCCGCCAGGAGGTCAAGCTGCGCGCGATCGACGAGGGGGGCGACGACGATGAGTGACGCAAGAATGACTCCATCTCAGCGAGCCGCTGCCGTGGACAGGGTGGCCACCAGCATCGCTTTGCGCAGCGGCGCAGGGTGCGGAAAGACCTTCGTGCTCGCCCGCCGGTTCGCCGAACTGCTGCGCACAAGCCAGGGCGACGACCCGCTGCGAGATCTTGTCGCGCTGACGTTCACCGACAAGGCGGCCCTGGAAATGCTCGCCCGGGTGCGAAAGACGCTGGCCGATTTCGCGGCCGGCGCGAGCGGCGAAGAAAGAAAGACGCTGCTCAACTGGATTGCATCGCTTAGCGAAGCCAGAATTTCGACCATCCACGCGTTCTGTTCGGGCCTGCTGCGGGCGCACGCGGTTGAAGCGGGCCTCGATCCTGGTTTCGCGGTCTGCGCCGATAAACTGGTCGTCTCGTCGATGATGAGCGATGCGGTCGAGCAGGCGATACTCGAATCGGTTTCCAGGCCGAATTCTCCCGCTGCCGACCTGCTGGCGACGCTGACCTTCGACAGGCTGCACCAGCACATCACCAAGCTGATGATGATGCGAAACAACTGCCCGCCGCAATCCTACTCCGATGCCGACCTCATCAGGAAGCAATGGTCCGCTGCCAGAATCGAGTGCCAGGCCAAGGCGTGGAAGGCACTGGCGCACGATCCGCTTTTCAAGGCGCAAATCAACAGGCTTTCATCCGCGGTCTGCGACGATCCCCATGACAAACTCGCGGCAACGCGAGCACGTATTTTCGAACTGCTCGCGGATGTTGACGAACACGGGCCAAGAAGACAGGGAATCGCCACCGAACTGGCTGGCCTGCACGCAACAGGCGGCTCGGACAAGAAATGGGGCTACAAGGGCGCCACTGCCGAGGTGCGAGGGCTCATCAAGACCATCCGCGACCGATTCAAGGACATGGTCTGCTGGGAGCAGGACTTCAACAAGCTCGACGAAACCAGCGCCAACGCGCTGTCGCAGCTTTCGGTCCTCACGGCGGAGGCAATCGAAATCTACGCCCGACAGAAGCGTTCGCAGGGACTGCTGGACTTCGAGGACCTCCTCGCGCACACCAGGCGGCTGATCGAAAAATCTGACTCGCCGCTCGGCGGGCAGATTCGCCAACTGCTTGTTGACGAGGCGCAGGACACCAACGCCTTCCACATCGCCCTGCTGCGGTCACTGCTTGGCGCTGACGATAAATCTAACATTGCCGAAGGAAAGCTGTTCGTCGTCGGAGATGTAAAGCAGAGCATCTATCGATTCCAGGGCGCGCAGGTTGAGGAATTCGAAGCCCTCTGCCGCAGCCTTGGGCCCCAGAACCAGGAAAGCCTCGATCTTTCATTCCGCACGCACCGGGGCGGAGTCGAGTTCGTGAACCATCTTTTCGCCCCGCTGCTTGACGACTACGCCCCGATGCAAGCCCATCGAAGTGAAACGCCGCCCGGGCCGTCCGTTGAGATTCTGCTGGCTGCCGGCAGCGACGAATCGCCCGTATACAACGCCGAGACCGCGCTTGCTGCTCAGGCAACCGTGACCGCCCAGCGGATAGCGAAAATGGTCGCCGACGGCGAGCGGGTTGTCTGGGACAGGTCGCTGGAAAAATGGCGGCCGGCGAAATACTCCGACATCGCCATCCTGTTTTCGCGCATGACCAACAGCCTGGTGTTCGAGCGGCAGCTTGAGCTGAGCAACGTGCCGTATTATGTCGTCGGCGGCACGGGATTTTTCAAGCAGCAGGAAGTTTATGATGTGCTTAACGTCCTTTCGGCGATAGACAACCCCTACAACGACATCGCCCTGATGGGCTCTCTGCGAGGCGCGATGTTCGGCCTGGACGACAACGCGCTGCTGCACATCGCAACGACAACGTCGCCGCCGTACTTCCCTGCCCTGCTTGGGTCGCGCCCGAGGGGCCTGGACGACGAACAGGCCCAGAGGCTTTCGTTCGCAATGAACCTGCTTGAATCGCTCCGCGCGTGCAAGGATGCAATGCGAATAGACGAGCTGATTGAACGCATCCTTGAGCGGACGGGTTATGAAACGATGCTGCTGTCGCGTTTTCACGGAAAGCGCCCCGCCGGAAACGTGCGTCGGCTGGTCGAGCTTGCCCGCGCCGCCGGCGAGGCCCGCATGCCGCTTGCCCACTTCATCGCGCAGATGACACAGCAGGTGATAGACCAGCAGCGGTTCGAGCAGGCAGCAGTCAGTTCCGAGGCGGATAATGTTGTTCGACTTATGACAATCCACAAGGCGAAGGGCCTGGAATTTCCCGTCGTCTTCATGAGCGACCTGAACACCAAGCCCCAGAGCTGCAAAGACCAGCTCCTGCACAGGTCAGACTGGGGCCTGACTCTTCAGATTGCCGACATCGACGACGAGCAGGATGATAAAGACGACAGCGACAGGCCGCTCAGTTGCACGCTGTCGCGCAAGAGCGAGAACCTGGACGCCGAGAACGAGTACCGCCGGCTTCTGTACGTGGGCGCCACTCGCCACGAGGACATGCTGGTCCTGGTGGGCGGCGACTGGCGACGCAAGGACGGCGCATTCAGGTCGGGCGGCAGTTGGCTGGACCTGCTGGACTGCCGCCTGAACATTCGCGACGCAATCGACAGAGGCGACGTTCACATAGACTACGGCCAGGGCCCGTTCAAGGCGGTAGTGCAAAGAATCAGGCCCACGCCGGCGAAACCCGCTCCGGCGAGCGGCAACCTTAAGCTGCTCAATTCCGCGCGGTCGGCGGGCGAACTGGCTGCGGGAATCTCATCGCTTGCCGACGTCAATCTTGCGCCGCCGCCAATGCTCGGCCCGCTGGCCCCAGGCCTTCACAAGCGGCGAATCGGCGTTACCGCTCTTGGCGATTTTGAGCTTTGCCCAATGCTCTACCGCTGGCGGCACGAGCTTCGCGCGCCGGTTCAATCGCCGCAATCGCCGGGGACCGGCGGAAAATTCGAGGCGGCTACGGCGGGAACCGTCCTGCATATGTGCATGCAGTTGCTTGATTTCGCGTCACCGCAAAGCGCCGACGCCCTTGTGGCTCGCGCGATGAACGAACTGAACATGACTGCCCAGGACGCCGACGAGCGGCTGGTCGCGGACCTCGACTCGATGATCGCCGCATTCAAAGGCCACCCGCTGTGGAATTCCATTCGCGACGGCCAGAGGGCAGCCGAGCTTGATTTCATGCTCGACGCCGGAACGCTTGAGTTGACGGGCAAGATTGACCTGCTATTTTGCGGCCCCGACGGCAACTGGCGCGTACTGGATTACAAATCCGACCGTGTAAGCGCTGCCGATGCGCCGCAAGCGGCCCAAAGATACCTTACACAGTTGACGCTCTATTCGCTGGCGGCACAAAGGTATCTCGACCGGTTCCATCCGGGACAGGCCCTGACGGAGGCGCTGGTTTACTTCCTTCGCCCCGGCGTGGATGTCGCCTTTGCGATGTCGCCGCGACAGCTTCAGTCGGCAATGGAATGCGCCGGCGTAACCGCCATGAACCTTATCAACGCCGGCCTGCTTAACCAATGGCCAAAGGCGGAGGGCGGCGGCTGTGGCAGGTGCATATACCGCCCACTGTGCAATCGCCGGCTACCGGGCTAATTAGTGCTCTCTGCGCCAGCCGAAGATGCGCAGCGGCCAGAACAACCACCCGCTGACATACGACGACATGCCCTCGCCGATAGTGCGGAACATGTGCCGCACCTGGCCCGCGCCGGGGTCGGGCATCTTGATGAGCCACAGGATTGACAGGCCGCGAAGGATGAAACTCAGCAGGAACGTGATGTGCCAGTTGGTCCACAGGAACGGGCCGAAGCGGTGTGTCTGCATCCAACTGAAGAAGGCGGCCACCTCGCCGCCGACCAGCCCGCCAAATATGCCGCCAAGGCTTATAAGCACGCCGGAGGCGGCAAGATATTTGCTTCGGCCCGGCCCATCCGAAAATGCAAGCATCACGTTGGTCTGGGCGAAGGCCACGCCGGTCCACGCAATGCCGCCGAACAACGCCCCAATGCTCGCCACCAGGAAACCGCCAACCGGGGCGTCCGGCCCCCATGCGATCCAGCCGGTCTGGCCGAACAGCAACCCCACGTGATAAACCAGCCAGTTGGCCCAGTCGGATATGAACTGCGGCGCGGGGGTGTATCTCGTCACCACCAGCCAGGGCATGACCGACAACATGGTTAACAGGGTTGCGAGTATCAGCACCGGCCGGCGTCCCCAGCGGTCTATCAGCCTGCCCCAGCTCTTGGCGCCCATCAGGCCAAGAACCGGCGAAATAACCAGAAACAGCGTGTTAACCGCCAGTTTGCTAAGCCCGATGTTGTCCATCGCGTTGTGCCAGAAGAACCACCCCGGTACGGCCATGGCGAATGTGATCGTCATGCCAAACCCGACGTAGTTTCTGAACACCCGGTCCTTGAGCGGCTCGATCAGCATCTCGTAGAAGAACCCGCGGCGGCGCTTGGCGGCAACCGGCGCCGAAGCAGGCCCCGACGGCATCACCTCGCGGACCCTGTGGAACAAAAGGACGTCCATCATTCCGAAGAGACCGGCCAGAATGAAGATGACCGAGATCACCTTCAGCAGAAGAGGCTGGTTCAATGCGGTTTCCGCGCCGTCGACCGAAACAACGTCCAGGACAACGCCCAGCAGAATCGCCGACGTGATGGCGAAGGGCCTGCTGTAAAGGGCGCGGTTGGCGAAATATCTTCCCCGTATGCGCTTGGGAATCATGTCGCTCATCCACACATACCATGCGGGCGTGGAGATCGAATTCATGAACCAGCTTGCAAGAAGAAGCACCAGCGTGCTTGCCACCGCCAGCCGGCTTGGAACGGGCATTATCAGTGGAATAAGCCCGACCACTATCCAGAGCATCCGGTGGATGGTGCCGCAGTAGAGGAACTGGAATTTCTTGAGCCCGCTGCGCTCGATCATCAGGGCAGCCAGCAACTGTCCGAACGTGGCGATGAACGGCACTGCCGTCAGAACGCCAAACGCCCGGTCGGTAAATCCCAGCATCTGGGCGAATATCTTGACGTGGCTGCCCGTGGTGAAAGACTGCCACACCACGCCGTACATCCAGGCGATGGTGGTCAGGCGCAGAGCCTTGCGCAGCTCGACGCCTCTTAGTGAAAGCGCGGGCAGTTCATCGTAAGTTTTGCTTCGCCAGGACATTTATCACATTGTGACGCTGTTACCGACGCCACAGTTACCCTATTGCATCGAACAAAGCAACAGCCGCGATTGCGGCAGCGGCCCGGCACTTTCGGCGACGGTCCGCCAATGATAGAATTCCGCCATGAACCGCATCAAGGTCATCTGCGCCGCTGCCGTGATCGCCGCGTTGTTGGGGCTCTGCCCGCGCCAAATACGGGAAGCCGCCGCGGGCGAAGGCTCGCCAACGAACGTTATTATAGCTGCCGGCCCGAATAACAAGAACGCCCGCCCGCTGGCGAAGGTTCTTGATCTGTTGAAGGAATCATTCGCCGCCGCCTGTCGCAAGGGCTTTGCCGACCCGGCGAGGTGGCTGGCGGCTGGCGATCTTGCACTGGCAAATCGCAACTACTCCTGCGCGATCTCATGCTTCGGCGTCGCCACCGTGATGTTTCCGGAGAATCCTGACGCGAAAAAGGGACTTGCCGTCGCCCTTGTCGCAGCAGGGAGGCACACCGAAGCCGTCCCCGTCTATGAAAGCATTCTGAAGCTCTCGCCGGGCGATCGCACCACGCTGTTCAATCTGTCGGTCGCCCAAAGCAGGCTGGGCTGCGTTGAAGATTCGCGACAGACTTTGCTGAAACTCGTTGCGGAACATCCCGACTTTGTCGAGGCGCGTTACAACCTGGCCACGCTTTGCCAGTCGCAGGGCCGGCTGGCTGAGGCTCGCGACGAGTGGAAGGAAGTGACCCGCCTTGCGCCGCATCTTGCGCATCCTTACGCCGCCTTGGGCGAGGTGCTGATGGATCTTGGGGACGACACCGGCGCCGCCGACGCATTCGCAACGTTTGCGCACAAGAGCCCCAACGACTTCGCCGCGCAGTACAACGCCGCAATCACCGCCGCCCGCGCCGACAGGCTGGGTCAGGCGGCAGCGGCGTGCAACGCGGCCCTCAAGCTTAACCCGCAAAGCTCCGCCGCGAACAAGCTGCTCGCGGAGATCCTCTACGCCGCCTGGCGAGCCTCGTTCGACCCGCAGGTTCTTGAAGATGCAATTGCAGCCGCCGGCCAGGCAGTGCATCTGGATAGCGATGACCCCGACGCCCAGGTGCTTCTTGAGCGGCTTTGCCGGCTTCGCAAGCACGATGCGCGCCGCTGAGCAGTTGCCAGAAAGCCCGATTGAGCATATCCTTATGAGCAAGGATACACCGAATGAACTTCACAGAATTCGCCAGTAGTGTAAAAGTTACCGACGGCGCCTGGGGCACCGAGTTCCAGAAGCTTGGTCTGCCCGCCGGCTGCATGCCGGAGTTGTGGAATTGGAAGAACCCCGAGGCGGTCGCGTCGGTGGCCCAGGGGTACGTGCGCGCCGGCAGCGAGGTGATAATCACCAACACCTTCGGCGCGAACCGCATCATGTTGTCATCCCACGGCCTGGCGCAGCAGACGGCGCAACTGGCCGAACAGGGCGTGCAGATAAGCAAGCGGGCCGCCGGGAGCGACGTAAAGGTTTTCGCCTCGATGGGCCCCACGGGCAAGGTCGTCATGATGGGTGATACGCCCGTGGAGGAAATCTTCGCCGCGTTTCGAGAAGCGGCAGAGGCGCTTGCCTGGGGCGGCGCGGACGCCATTGTGCTTGAATCGTTCCAGGAGCTTGAAGAGCTTCGCATCGCGCTTCGCGCGGTGAAGGACGCCACCGACCTTCCGGTGATAGCATCCATGACCTTCGCATCCGGGCCTGACGGCACTTGCACCATGATGGGCGACAAGCCGTCGGATCTTGCTGCCGCTGCCGTGTCCATGTCCGCCTCGGCAGTGGGAGCAAACTGCGGCGCCGGGCCGGACAACTACGTCAAGGTGGCCGGCATGCTGAAGGAAGCCTGCGACCTGCCGATATGGATCAAGCCAAACGCCGGCCTGCCCATAGTCGTCGACCGCAAGACCGTCTTTCCCATGGCCCCCGCCCAGTTCGCCGCTTATGCGCCGGCGCTGGTGCAGGCGGGCGCATCTTTCATCGGCGGCTGCTGCGGAACAACGCCCGAGCACATCAGGCAGGTCAAGAAGATCCTGGCCGACAAGTCGGCGGCACGAACTTGAACCTTTGGCCACGCCTGATGTAGAAATAGGGCAATGAACAAGAAGTCTACGCCGATTAATCCGTTCGCCGATCATCCACGCCTCTGGCGAAACTGCCGATATGTCTACCCAGTGGTTTCGCGCCGGGCGGAAGGACTGAGCATCGGAGTGAACCTCAATCACGACCAGTTCTGCAATTTTGGATGCCTTTACTGCCAGGTTGACCGCAGCGGAGCGTGCAGCAGGGAATCTATCGACATCAAGCTGTTCACCGAGGAGCTGACGCTCGCGCTCGATGAAGCCAACAGCGGCAGGATATGGCAGGAACCAAGATTCGCCAACGTGGCGCAGGCGCTTCGCCGGGTGAACGACATTGCATTCAGCGGCGACGGTGAGCCGACGATATGCCCCGATTTCGCCCAGGCGGTTTCGGCGGCGGCGCTAGTCAGAGAACGCATGGGACCGCCGTCAGTCAAGCTGGTGCTCATCACCAACGCCACGCTGCTGCATCAGCCAAGGGTGCAACGCGCACTGGCCATCATGGACAGGAACAACGGCGAAATATGGGCCAAGCTCGATTGCGGCACCGACGATTTCTTCCGCCGGGTGAACAACCCCATCGGCGGGGTGACGCTGAAGCGCGTGCTGGACAACATACTTGAATCGGCCCGGCAGCGGGAAATAGTCATCCAGACACTGCTGTTCAAAATCGACGGCCAGTTGCCGCCGCAAAGCGAGATCGACGCCTACTGCCGCAACATCGGCAAGCTGCTCGAGGGCGGCGCACAAATACGGACGATCCAGATTCACACCGTCGCCCGCAGAACCGCAAGTCCCTCGGCAGGCGCGATTGATGACGGCGACCTGGCGGCGATCAGCGAGCAGGTCAAGGCAGCCGCCCCAACCGTGCAGGTGAAGGTCTACGGCAGCGGCAAGTGAGCCGCCGGCGCTTCTAACCGAATACCATCTCGCCGAAGAACTTCGGGGTGTGGAAGTCGGGCTTTGGCAGATCGATCCAATTCCAGCACGCATACTGCGGATTCGTCACGCCGCCGCAACGATACATGTTTCCTCGCCAGCGGTCGCCCTTTCGCGGCGCGATCGGCATTGCGGCCATCTCGGCGACAACCGCGAATGGAATTCTGGCTGCGAGCCACCATGATTTGTCTTCGGCCTGCTCGTCCTTCGTTGGCGCGTCAATGGACGAAACCACTTGGATGGCTTTCGCCGCAGCCGCGTCAATCAACTGCCGTTTGAGCCTGTCGGCCGCGAAACCCAGATGAAACGCGCCGCAGCAGTTGGCCTCGAAGTTGAAGTAGTGCTCTCGCAGGTCCGGATGCGGCGAGGCGAAGAACTCCACGCAACTGTCGCGGCACACTGGGCCGTTCAACTCTCTCGCCTGTGCGGAAATATGCGAATCGGAGCAGTGAAACTGAAGGTAGAGGGCCTGGTCATCGTAAAGCGCCCGGGCCTGCGTATTCTCTTTCACGCCGCCGGTGAACCATGGGAACTGCTCTACAAGGGCGACGTTGGCGCCGAGCCACTCCTGGCCGGTTAAACTGACGGTTCCGCCCGCGCGCTCGATTACGTAAGCCGCCATTTACTACTCCACCTTTATCAGCGAATGAACGTCATAACCTTCGAGCTTCGCCCTGCCTGGCAGGAAACACAGCTCGATCACGAACCCAACGCCCACTATGTGCCCGCCGAGCTGCCTTACAAGCTCGCACGCAGCCGCCATGGTTCCGCCTGTCGCAAGCAGGTCGTCCACCATCAGCACGCGAGCCCCTGCCGGAATGGCGTCTGTGTGAATCTCAATCGTGTTTGTGCCGTACTCGAGGCTGTACGACTTCGAGAGGGTCTTGTACGGAAGCTTGCCCGGCTTGCGGACGGGTACGAATCCAGCGCTCAGGCGATCGGCCAGCAATGAACCGAAGATGAACCCGCGAGATTCGATGCCCACAACGTAATCGATCTTCCTGTCCTTGAAGTAGTCGTGGATCATCCTGACGGCGGCCTTCATGCCCTTGTGATTCCCCATCAGCGGGGTGATGTCCTTGAAGATCACGCCCTTGACCGGGAAGTCCGGCACATCTCGGATGAATTGCTCGATTTTCACTGCTGCCTCGGTTTCCTGCATCAGAAGCTCCTATGGTTATGCTTGCCATTTAACCGGCGCACGGACTCCAATTTTGCCATCTGGCAGTCTCGACGTCCATACCTTATACGCACGCAACCCGGGGCGGAAGTTGTGCCGCTTGAAGTTTTTGCCGGCTTGGCGTAACATTTGGCCTTGTTATTGGAGTCTCAGATGAGCAATGTATCTTCATACGGGGTCGCAATTATCGGCTGTGGTACCGTCGGAGGCGCCACTGCCCTGCTGTTGACCCGTGATCGCGAAATCCTCAGCCGCCGACTCGGGCTGAATCTCGACCTGCGCCACATTGTCGATTTGGATTTCGCCAATGCCCGCAAACTGGGACTGGACGAGAAGCTCTACCGCACCAGCCTCCAGGACGCCCTTGACGATCCGAAGGTCGGCGTGGTTGCCGAACTTATCGGCGGCACGACCATCGCCCGAAGCTTCATTGAAAAGGCGCTGAACGCCGGAAAGAACGTCGTCACCGCCAACAAGGCGCTGCTCGCCCAGCACGGTAACGAGCTTTACGCGCTGGCCCGAAAGAACGGCGTCTGCATGGCTTTCGAGGCAAGTTGCGCTGGCGGAATTCCGATCATTCGCGCGCTGTGCGACGGGCTTATCGCCAACCGCATCGACGCGATGTACGGCATAGTGAACGGCACGTGCAACCACATTCTCACCGCGATGATTCGCCACGGCCAGTCTTACGCCGCCGCCCTCGCCGAGGCGCAGCAGACGGGCCTTGCCGAGGCCGATCCGACGCTGGACGTCACCGGCGTCGATTCCGCCCATAAACTTGCGATTCTGGCGGCGCTGGCGTTCAACCAGAAGGTGGACTTCAAGCTTATTCCGGTGCAGGGAATCGACAAGCTGGACCTTCGCGACGTTGCGTACGGCCGCGAGCTTGGATACGTCGTCAAGCTGCTGGCGATCGCCCAGAGGCAGGAAAACGGCCTGAGTCTTCGCGTTCGCCCCGCGTTCATTTCGCAGGAGCACCCGCTTGCATGGGTCTGCGGGCCGTTCAACGCCGTCAGCGTGTACGGCCACGCCAACGGACACACCATGTACTACGGACGCGGCGCGGGCGGCCTGCCGACTGCCTCCGCCGTGGCTGCTGATCTGGCCTCGGTGGCCATGGGCAATGCAAAGCGGCAGTTCGACCAGCTTCGAATCTGGCCGGACCTGAACGAACCTGCAAGGCAACTGCCGATCGACGAAATCACCAGCAGGTACTACATCCGCATCCTGGCGGTGGACCGTCCCGGCGTGTTTGCGTACATCGCAACTATACTTGGCAAGATGGGCATAAGCATCAGCAGCGTGCTTCAGCGAGAAGCGCCGGCACAAAGCACCCACGTGCCCGTGGTTATCACTACCGCCAAGGCCAGCGAGGGCGCAATCCGAAAGGCGCTTGACCAGGTGGACGCACTGGACGTCGTCACGGGCAAGAGCGTTTGCTTGAGCATCGTGGATGAGCACCCGGAACATCTGTAGCATCCTGAGGGACGGAACCTATGAAATACGCCCTGATAATTCCCGACGGCGCCGCCGACGAACCCATTGAGGAACTTGGCGGCAGAACCCCCCTCGCTGCAGCGAGAATGCCCAACCTCGACTGGATCGCCAGGAATGGGAAGTTTGGCACGGTTCGAAACGTGCCGACCGGCATGCCGTGCGGCTCGGATGTGGCGATTCTGTCGGTTCTCGGGTACGACCCGCGCAAGCACTACACCGGCCGCGCGCCGCTCGAGGCCGCTGCCCAGGGCCTGCAGATTTCCAGTGACGAGTGGGTCTTCCGATGCAATCTCGTGACGATCGTCGATGGCGTCATGGAAGACTACTCGGCGGGCCACATTTCCTCCGAAGAGGCAGCGGCTCTGATTGAGGAACTGAACCACCAGCTTGCCGGCCCGCACATACGGTTCTACCCCGGCGTGGGCTACCGGCATTTGATGACCTTCAAAGGCGATTGCGACGTTCGCACGGCCGCCCCGCACGACATCATCGGCCAGGCCGTCGAGCCGCATCTGCCCGCCGGTCAGGGCGCCGACATGCTGCGCACGCTGATGGCGCGAAGCAGGGCCGTGCTTGATAACCACGACGTGAACACGGTGCGACGCGACCTTGGCGATAACCCCGCCACCAACATATGGCTGTGGGGCCAAGGCAAGCTGCCGCAATTGCCGTCGTTCCGCCAGCGGTTCAACATCTCGGCAGGGGCGATTACCGCGGTGGACCTTGTGCGAGGAATCGCCAGGTTGATCGGGTGGGAGGTTATCGCCGTGCCCGGCGCCACGGGCTATTACGACACCAACTACGCCGGCAAAGGCGCCGCCGCCGTCGCCGCTCTGGACCGCCTGGACCTGATCTGCGTGCACGTCGAGGCCCCGGACGAGGCCGGGCACAATGCCGACATCAAGGCCAAGGTTTCTGCCCTCGAGTCCATCGACCATCACATCATCGGCCCCGTTCTTGAGCGGCTCAAGGCAGAGGGCGATGACTGGCGAATTCTCGTTCTGCCCGACCATCCGACGCCTTGCCGTCTTCGCACTCACACCGGCGACGCCGTCCCGTTCGCCATCGCCGGCAAACGCATCGAGAGCATTGTTCATGACTCGTTCAACGAGCAGAACGCCGCGGCAGCGGACCTGCACGTCCAGGCTGGGCATGAATTGATGGAGTTCTTCCTGAAGGTGCGATAGGTCGCGGCGAACGCAGCCGCTATCGCCGGGCAAACAGCTTGCGCCGAAGGTTCATTCGCCATTCGGGCGACTTGGGGAACTCGGCGAAGTCTTTGATCTCGCCAAGCAGTTCGTCGTCGCGGTCCACGCCGAGAGTCTGCAGAAGCTGATAGTCGCCAAACGCCATGCCCATGACTTCCCATCGAATCGAGTCTATGGGACCCTCAGGCCCGGGATAGACAAGGAACGTGTCGCCATACGGCCAGACCGGCCAGAAACCAGCGTCACTGACCGTAAACGGGTCTATCAACTCATTAACGCCCCGCCGATACCAGTAGTTGTAGCCCCAGTGCAGGAAGCCCTTGAACGGAAAGCGGTACAGCAGCACGCCGTGCATCGCAATCTTCGCCAGCGGCGTGTCCAGAAGATGATTCAGATACTTGCCCCTCGGCCCGCAGCAATAGTACACCCAACACGGGCATCCAGAGGCGAGGAATTCCTTGGCCACGCCCTCGCCGGCGACCGGGGTGTCCACAGCGCCGGCAGCGGCGAAGTCGATGTCACTCATTGCGTCCATGATCTTCATCCAAGGCGCAATGCCGGCGAGGTACTTGCGAAGGGCCAGATAGCTCGCCAACTGGTCTTTGCCGTGAGGCTCGTCGGACAGATGGAAGAAGCTCGAATTCAGCACGCCCTCGCTCTTCATGCAATCGTGCAGCCGGGGCATGAGCTGCGATAGAAACTGCTTGTATGTGTTGCTTGTCGCCTTCGTTTGCGGCTTCCACAACAGCTTTCGGTCCCTGCCCTGGCCCTCGTAAACGTTGATGGCGAACCTGGCCCCCCACTGCGTCGCCAGGTGACACCATTCGAAATGCCTGATGCCGCACTGCCGGGCGATCGCGATGAACCGCTTGACGTCGGTGAAGTCGAAACGGTATTTGTGCGGCCCGACCTTCCCAACCTTCAGCAATTGGCACGGCGTTTTGACGCCATCCAGCGGAGGCGTGAAAAGTGGCGTCAGAAGAGTATCCTGGCCGTGGCCAACCAGATTTTTCAGGTAGATCGGCAGCAGTTTCCAGAAGCGTTCGTCGTATCCGTCGGTCTTGTACCAGTCGATTATCGCATCGGTGTAGAACCAGTGCGTGATTGCGAAATCTTCGCGGGGCCGGAGTTTCACATCATGCACCTTCACAGCCACGGCATGGGTTCTGAAGACCTTGCCGCCCGCCTTCAGGAAGATCGCCACCTTGTGTCTGCCGGGCTTGATGGTTCGCTTTGGATGAAGCGTTATCCAGAACGAATGCGTTTCGCGGGCTGGCAATTTGATGGATGTTTCGTCAAAGAGTGGATCAGGCGCCAGCCCCGGCAGATAGTCGAGTCCTTCGCAGTCCTGGAGCCCCTCGACGGGCGTATTGAAATGCGCGACCGGCACATATCCCACTCGGCGGATTTGCACATTGAACGGCCCGCCGTCGGCGACGCCTGCCTCGACGTCGATTGGCTCGCCGTCGCCTTCGTTTCGCAGGACCAGTTGGAAGGCCGACTTTTCGTTCAGCGCAGACTCAAGCTTTACCGATCCTCCGGCGGCTGGGGTGCGCGGGTAGTTCCTGACATAAGCACTAGTAAGCCAACTTTTGAGCGACATATAGGTTTAACCTCTGATCCTGATTAGGCAGCGGGCATGATAATCACCCCCAGCCGCGTGCTCAACAGATGGTTTCAGACGATCTGACTGACGGTTCGAGATGTTCAACAGTATGTGACGGATACCACTATCGAAACGTCATTTGCGGCTTGACCTTTTCTTGGTTTTCCTGCGACAATGGCCGGGCCGTAGCACGGGGCGTAGCTCAGCTTGGCTAGAGCGCCTGGTTTGGGACCAGGAAGTCGCAGGTTCAAATCCTGTCGCCCCGACTTTGCTTGAGAATAGGCCCTTCGGCGAGAACGTCGAAGGGCTTTCTCTTTGTCGTTACAAGACTTGTGGCGTTCAATGTTCGGTTCAATAGAACCGCCTCCAAAATCGCCCGCCGCTCCTC
>JAAYCO010000072.1 GCA_012729725.1 Planctomycetota bacterium | reverse complement strand
TGCGCCGTTACCCGCAACTGGCCGCCTGCCGCGATGACATCATCGCCGCCTGCGAGATGCTGGGCAACTGCTATCGTTCGTCCAACAAGGCGCTGATCTGCGGCAACGGCGGCAGCGCCGCCGATTGCGAGCACTGGGCCGGCGAGATGCTCAAGGGCTTCATCTGTCGAAGGCCCGTCGCGCGGGAAAACTACCCCAACCTGCCTGCCGATCTTGCCAACGGCCTTCAGTGCGCGCTGCCGATGATTCCCCTGACCGGCTTTACGTCGCTAAGCAGCGCGTTCGCCAACGACGTTGATCCCAAGCTGATTTTCGCCCAGCTTGTGTGGGCGCTGGCCAAAGAGGGCGATGTCGTCATCGGCATCAGCACCTCGGGCAATTCGCCAAGCGTCAGGTGCGCCATGCAGGCTGCCGCGGCTGCGGGGGCGCGAACACTCGGTCTCACCGGCTCGACCGGCGGAAGGCTGGCCGAACTGTGCGACGTGTGCATCAAGGCGCCCGCCGACAAAACCTACATGATCCAGGAATTGCACCTGCCGATCTATCACACGCTGTCGCTCATGCTCGAAGCGGAGTTTTTCCCGCCCCGCGCCGATTGACTCGGCCGCTGTATTGAGCTAAATTCAACCCTTTCTTTATTGCTGAAAGGAAGCAACTATGCCCAAGCATTCTGTAACACTCATTCTTGGCGACGGAACCGGTCCCGAACTGGCCGCCGCTGCACAAACCGCGGTGGACGCAGCCCTCAGAACCACGCCGGGCGCGGGAACCATCGAATGGCTGCCTTGCGAGGCCGGCGTTGACATAATGGACAAGTACGGCACGCCAATGCCAGAAAGCACGATCGAGTCGGTCCGAAAATCCGACGCCACGCTTAAGGCCCCGATCACCACGCCCATCGGCAAGGGCTTCCGCTCGGTGAACGTGCTGCTGAGGCAGACGCTGGACCTTTACTCGTGCCTGCGCCCCTGCAAGAGCTACCCGGGCGTCCGCAGCAGGTACAGCAACATCGACCTGGTGCTCGTCCGCGAGAACACCGAAGACCTCTACGCCGGCGTCGAATTCGCAAAGGGCCAGCCCCAGACGCAGGAACTTGTGCAGTTCATCAACCGCATCGCCACCGACAGGAAGATCAAGACCAACCCGGCGACGACCGGCGTTTCGATCAAGCCTATCAGCGTTGAGAACACGCAGCGGATCGTGAAATTCGCCTTCGAGTACGCCCGCGCCAACGGCAGGAAGAAGGTCACGTACGTTCACAAGGCCAACATCATGAAGCACACCGACGGCCTGTTCAAGGAAGTGGCCGAGCAGGTCGCGAAGGGCTATACCGACATCGAGTCGGAAGAGCGGCTCGTTGACAACATGTGCATGCAACTGGTGCAGAAGCCCGAACTCTACGACGTGATCGTGCTGCCCAACCTCTACGGCGACATTCTTAGCGACCTTTGCGCAGGGCTTGTCGGCGGACTCGGTGTCGCCCCCGGCGCCAACATTGGCGAAGGCGGGGCGGTGTTCGAGGCCACCCACGGAAGCGCGCCCAAGTACAAGAACCTCAACAAGGTCAACCCGACGGCCCTGATTCTTTCGGGCATGCTGATGCTTCGCCACCTTGGCGAAACGGCGGCAGCAACGCGACTGGAAGATGCGGTCGCGGCAGTGATCGCCGAAGGAAAGAACGTCACATACGACATGAAAGAGGATCGCAACGATCCCTCAGCCGTCGGGACGCAGGAAATGGCCCAGGCCATCGCCGCCAGGCTTGAAGGCAAGTAGAACCTACTCCACTCTGGCCCAGACCGCCTTGAGGTATGACGCCTCGGGCGCGTCTGGCCCGAATGGATGATCGCCGGCGGCGCCGCTTATGCGAAAAATCCGCATCTTTCTGCCCGCCGATCTCGACGCGCCGTCGAGAACCTGCACGAACGTCGCCTGATCCACAAGCCCGCTGCACGAGCACGTGAGGATGACGCCGCCGGGGGCCACCACGCTTAGCGCCAGGCGGTTCAGGTCGGCGTACTTTCGCAGGCCCACGTCCATCATTGTTCTGTTGGGCACGAACTTCGACGGATCAACGACGACAACATCCCACTGTTTGCCCGACTGGGCCGCCTCGCGCAAGAAGTCGAACGCGTCGCGATGGGTGAAGTCTATACGGGCGCCGTTGAGCGCGGCGTTCTGCTGGGCCACCTCGAGCGCCTTCTCGTCGAGATCCACTCCCTGCACCGATGCCGCCTTGCCAACGGCTGTGGCGTAGCAGGAAAACCCGCCCGTGTAGCAGGCGATGTCCAGCATTCTCTTGCCCGGCGTCAACGCCGTGAGGGCAAGCCGGTTGTCACGCTGGTCGCAGAAGAACCCGGTCTTGTGCATGCGGGCCAGGCGAACGTTGAACTTGACGCCGTTCTCGGTGATGACCACCTGGCGGTCCTTGCGATCCAGTTGCCGGCGATCGAGAGTGAAGCCTTCCTGCTTGCATACCCGTTCATCCGCGCGAATGATGAATTCACGCACCGAAACGCCTGAGTCTACGATTGCATCCTCGATCATCTCGATCCGCCGGTGCATGGCGATGCTGAAAAGCTCGATGACCACGTAATCGGCGAACTTGTCGGCGACCAGCCCGCTCAGGCCGTCGCCTTCGGAATGAATCAACCTATAAGAATCTGTACATGAATCAAGGCCAAGCGTCTGCCGGCGAAGCATCACCGCCTGGCGGACCCGCTGAGCGATGAACGATTCATCCGGTTCGGCGCTGCCGTGCGAAACCATCCTGAGTGCGATTCGAGACGCCCCGTTGTAAAACCCCCAGCCGAAGACCCTGCCGTGGCGGTCCAGCACGGGCACGAGGTCGCCGTTAAAAACGTCGCCCTGCACGCGGTCAACCATCTGCTCGAAAATGAACGATCCGAAGCTGACGCTCTTTAGCCCAACGTACGGGCGGCCCGGAGCAAGCTCCACAGGGGGGCTGGCGGGCGATGGCGGGCGCTTGGGGCCCGCGGGTTTGTTCTTCTTGTCGCGGTTCTGCATCAGCGAATCATACAACCTGCGTGACGCCGGCGAAACAGAATGCCCCAGGCAATCACAACATTCGTTTGTAGCGGGCCTGCATTTTCGTCATCGCGTTGATTGCGATTTGCCGCACCCGCTCGCGAGTGAGGTTAAGCACCTTGCCGATCTCTTTGCAGGTGTGCGTGGCGCCCTTGTGCTTGCCAAGGCCGTAACGCATTTGGATGATCTTTCGCTCGCGGTCGTCCAGGCAATCCAGAAACGACTGCAGCATGTCCTCGTCGCATTCCTGAAGCAGGTGATGGTCGGGCGATTCGTCATCGTCGGCGACGACTTCGGAGATCATTCGAACATCGTCGCCCGCCATTTGACTGGACGTGCCGACGGCGTGAATGCCCTGAAGGACAATCTCGGCCTTTTCGGGGCTCAGCCCAAGCTGGGCAGCCACCTCGTCATTGGTCACCGGGCGGGAGAGTTTCTCCTCGAGCATGCGGGCCGTCCTGCGCCATTTTCGCACCAGCTTGGAAAGGTAGGTGGGAATGTGAATGGGCTGGCCGGCGTTTATCATTGCCCGGCGGATGGACTGCTTGATCCACCATGCGGCGTACGTGCTGAACCGCACGCCGGCGTCGGGGTCGAATTCCTCGACCGCTCGCATCAGGCCCAGGTTGCCCTCGGCAACCAGGTCGCTCAGCGTCATGCCGGGATTGGAGTAGTCCTTGGCGATTCGCACCACGAGGCGCAGGTTGGCGTCTATCATCTGCTCGCGGGCTATCGGGTCGCTGTGCTCGCGAGCTCGGCGGACAAGCTGCTTTTCCTGCTCAGCCGTCAGCAGTGGGGTGGACTTAATCTTCTCGATGTACCACGATAGAGCAGTGCTCTGAGTGGCGCTGGCCATTGTGCATCCTCCTCGATCTTCCTCTAAATGGTTGATCGGAATGATCGGGGGGGCACTTCAATAGCGAGCGGCGTGTATAAACAACAACGGGCAGGATCCTGGATCCTGCCCGTTGGCTGCTTGCGATCTTTGGATTACTTCTCTTCGTCCAGCGCGTTCATCGCGATGTCCTCGGCCTCATCCGACGACACTTCCTTGGACTCGTTGCGCTTGGGCCTTTGGGGCTCCTGCTGGCGCACGGTCTGGATGATGTTGTCGTATTCGCTGCCGAGAAGGCCGGTTTCGCCGTCGAGGCCGCCGCGGCGCTTCTGCGGACTGTCGGAGGTGCTTGTCGTATCCTCCGCCGCCCACTGTGCACGCTTGAGGCTCAGGCCGATCTTGCGATCGTCGGAATCGACTCGCAGGATCTTGACCTCGATCTCGTCGCCGACCTTGACCACGTCCTTGGGGTTTTCGACCTTGTGATCGGCAAGTTCGCTGACGTGCAGCAGGCCTTCAAGCTCATCTTCAAGCTCGACGAAGACGCCGAAGTTGGTGATCTTGGTGACCTTGCCGCAGACGATCTGGCCGGGCAGGTAGTGGTCGGGAATCTGACGCAGCCAGGGGTCTTCCGTAAGCTGCTTGAGGCCCAGGGCGACGCGCATCTTCTCTTCGTCCACCGCCAGGACCACGCACTGAAGCTCCTGGCCCTTCTTGAGCACCTCGCTTGGGTGTCCAACCTTGCGGGTCCACGACAGGTCGCTGACGTGCAGCAGGCCGTCGATGCCTTCTTCGATTTCCACGAAGGCGCCGTAGTTGGTCATGTTCCGCACCGTGCCGGTGATGACGGTTCCCGGCGGATACTTTTCCTTGACCAGAGTCCAGGGGTTCGTCTCGGCCTGCTTCATGCCGAGGCTGATTTCCTGCTTGTCGCGGTCCACTTCCAGCACGATCACTTCGACCTCGTCGCCGACATTGACGACCTCGGAGGGGTGGTTGATCCTGCGGGTCCATGACATCTCGGAGATGTGGACGAGGCCTTCGAGGCCCTCTTCCAACTGAACGAACGCGCCGTAGGACATGATGTTGACCACCTTGCCCTTGAGGCGTGTTGACGCGGGGAACTTGGCTTCGACCTGGTCCCACGGGTTTTCCGACTTCTGCTTGAGGCCAAGCGAGATCTTCTCTTTGTCGCGATCGACGCTCAGGACGACAACTTCGATTTCCTGTCCGATCGACAGCATTTCGCTTGGGTGTCCGATGCGTCCCCAGCTCATGTCGGTGATGTGCAGCAGGCCGTCGAGCCCGCCGAGGTCCACGAACGCGCCGAAGTCGGCAAGGTTCTTCACGATGCCCTTGCGGCTCTGGCCTTCGATGATCTCGTTAAGCAGGTCGTGCTTGGCTTCGGCGCGGCGCTCTTCGATGAGCTTGCGGCGCGACACGACGATGTTGCGGCGTTCCTGATCGATCTTGAGGATCTTGGCGTCGATGCGCTGGCCGATGAATTCGCCAATGTCGCTCGGGCGGCGGACGTCCACCTGGCTTGCAGGCAGGAACGCCGGCACGCCGATGTCAACCAGCAGCCCGCCCTTGATCTTGCGGGTGACTTCGCCGGTGACGGTGTCGCCTTCCTTGTTGACCTCGAGGATTCGCTCCCAGCCGCGGATGCGATCCGCCTTGCGCTTCGACAGAACCACCAGCCCGCCGTCGCTCTCCATCTCCTCGAGCAAAACTTCCACAACGTCGCCGACCTTGATCTGGGCGGGGTTGTCCCACTCGTGCAGATCGACGGTTCCTTCGCTCTTGAGTCCGACTTCCACCACGGCCTCATCGCCGACAATGCCGACGATGCGTCCCTTGAGGATTTTCCCGGCTTGCGGGGCCGCAGCCACTTCGCCGGTTCGAACCAGACTATCGAGGTTGAAGCCATCGCCCAGAACCTGCGATAGCTCGTCGTTGATTTGATCTTCGCTTACACCAAGGGACCGAATGAGATTGTAGTCTACCATACTCTTCCTGAATTATCTGTTAAGCCTGCGGCCGCGAAACCCGCTCTCCCAATAAGAACGGCGAGCCGCCCGCCTTTCCAAACCCGGCGGTGGGGCCGCTGGAACGCCCAGCGCCTGCCCATGAACATGTGAAAACTCAAGGGCGAATTGTTAAGTTTAGCATGCACGACGTGACGTACAAGACAATTATTACGTCGAAAACCTCCCAAAGTTGCTTCGCTCGCCAACCCCGGCCGGAGGTCTGACCTGGAGCTTGTCTTAGCCCGACCAACCGCATTGTTCGACTGGCTGAGAGAAGCTACTGGTTTCAAGGCTTTCGAAAGAGGTACATGGCCCAGCCAAGGCAGTTGCGCCCCCAGCGAAGATAGGCGTCGCGAGACCGGCGGATGCTGCCGAGCAGGGCCTTCACGTCAGGGTCGTCCGGGTGGTCGGCGGCATATCGCTCCGCAGCCTGCCATTGAAGCCCCTCGTAGTGGTCCCAATCGTCTTGGCTGGACGCAGTCGTATAAAGGAGGTCCAGGCCCGCATTCACGCCGTCGGCAGCGTTGCCGGCGTGCGAACCGCACATGTTGGGATCTGCGCCGGTGACCTTCAGGTACTCCGGATCGGGGTCGTTCCTCCAGAACGGCTCGCCTGTGAGCACCAGGCCTCCGGGCCGGGTCATCTTCGCCAGGGCCTCCAGCGTGCCCCTGTGATTCTGAAACACCCAGGAGGCGCCGATGCAGGAAGCCAGATCCAGACTCTCCGGCGCATCGGGCCGGTACTCGGCGCCGTCCGTTTGCAGCAACTCGATGCTGCCTGCCAGGCCGCGTTTGTTCACGTTCTTGCGAGCCGCATCGACGGTATATGGTGAAAGCTCAATGCCCGTTGCCGTCACGCCGTACGCCTCCGCCACAAGGCAAAGAAACTCTGCTTTCCCGCATGCCACGTCCAACACGCGTCCGCCCTCCGGCAGCCGCAACAGACCCACCAGTTCCCGAGTCTTCTCCAGGCTCAAGGGATTCATCACCGTGTGATCAGCGTGCGTAATGCCAAAATACTTCCACATGTCCATGCCCAAGTCCATGATCGATCCTTTCTTTAAGCACGCAGTCCCGCCGTCCATATTCTCGCGGCGCCGACCCTAGATATACACCCCCATCCAAACCAGCACAACGCTAAAGCCCCGCGGCCTTCGGCCGAGAAAGTAGAACAGGAGTATTTGTTGTTCGAACAACACCCATGAACCGAAATCAGCGCGACGCCCGAAGCCCCGCATGGCAATGCGGGGACCTGAATTCCAGTCGCGGAGCGACACCTCGCCGTTGTATTTGTTTTTTTGTGATAATCCCAACGCGAATCGAACAGCAAACGGCGAGGATTCGCTGCGCGATAGCAGTCAGGTCCCCGCACGGCCTTCGGCCGAGAAAGTAGAACAGGAGAACAGGTGAGCAGTAGAGAAGATGGCTTTGGTTTTTTCTCCTGCTCTACTATCTCCTGCTCTCCTA
>JAAYCO010000071.1 GCA_012729725.1 Planctomycetota bacterium | reverse complement strand
TCCGCCTTGGCCAAAACGACCTCCGACCCTGTCTTCTGGCTCTTGTAAAGCCCTTCGAGGATAGAGATCACCGCAAGCGACTGAGACGGGGGAACCGGCACTTCGGTGTCGCCCATGACCGACTCGGCAAACGCGCTGATCACCTTGTGGTGAGGAGCCTCGCCGGGCAGAAACTCGATCTTCGAATCGACGAAGCATTTGCTTGCCGAAGTGGAGTAGACCTCGCACTCGGGCCAGGCGATGCCTGCCTCGGATCCGAAGAGGTCGATACGTGAGGTATATTTGGATTTCTGGTTCAGCATGAAGCTGCATTCGAGAGAAAGGGCAGCCCCGTTGGCGAACCTGATAAAGCCGGCGGCGAAATCTTCGACATCCAGGTTTTCCTTGTCGATCGTGCCCCATTCGCTCCAGGCGTCGGGCCTGCGGGCGAGTTTGGTTAACGAGACGCCGGTGACGCTGACGGGCTCGAAGTTGTTCATCAGGTGCAGTGCGGTGTCGAGCACGTGGACGCCGACGTCGATGCAGCAGCCGCCGCCGGAATTCTTCATGTACATAAAGCCCGGGCGGCAAGGCAGTTGGCGGCGGCGGTTGTACCACGCCCTGCCGTAGTACACGTCGCCCAGCGGGTTGGAGGTTATGTAAGCCTTCATGGCCTCGGTTTCCTGCTGGAAGCGCATGTGCTGGGCAGCCATGAGTTTCTTGCCGGTTTTTTCGCTGGCGGCAATCATGGCCAGCACTTCTTTCCGCGTCAGCGCCAGCGGCTTTTCGCACAGCACGTGTTTGCCGGCGTTCATGGCGGCGATGCTGAATTCTTTGTGGAAGAAGTTAGGCACGACGACATCGACAACGTCTATGTCTTTTCTGGCAACAAGCGTTTTTGCGGACGATTCCACGGACGGTATTTTGAAGTCCTGAGCCCTTTTCTGGGCAGCCTGTGCGTTCATGTCGGTGATGGCGACCAGTTCGCAGTCCGCCAATTTGGACCAACCATGGCAATGAGTCTCGCTGATCCCGCCAGCTCCAATAAGGCCAATCCGAAGCTTTCGATTCGCCACGATTAACTCCTTAATTAAGGCGTAGAGTCTGACAATCGTCCCCCAGCAAGTCAATACCGATCACAACATCAAAAATCGCAACCAGCACGACGAAAGGAGCCCCGCATGGCAATGCGGGGACCTGACTTTAGGAGCGGAGCGACACCTCGCCGTTGTATCTGTTTTTTGTGCGATATCACGACGCCAACCAAAACAGCAAACGGCGAGGATTCGCTGCGCGATAGCACTTAGGTCCCCGCATTGCCATGCGGGGCTTCGCGCGTCGTGCTGAGTTCGATACATGGATGATATTTGAACAGAAACAACTACCGGCTTTTTACACAAATAAGCACGGCCCGAAGCATATCCGCAACGGGCCGTGCCTGTCAGATAACCGCGACACACGTCGCGGAAGGTGATTCTAATTGTCCATTACCACAGGTAGGCAACCTTGATGCCGCCCCACAGCTCGTCGCTGAGGATCGAATTGCCCAGGGCGCAACTGTAGTTAAGGAAGCCGATGACGATCACAGAACCGTATTCCTTGGGCATGTTGAATGCGTGTCCGATGTCATAACCAACCTCCAGCCCGGCCACGCCGTTGGCGCATCGTTGTTCCCTGCCGCCCTGCGGAAGCGCGGGGCTGACTTCGGTGATGTCACCGATGTATCCGAAGTCCCAACCCACCGACAACGACGGCGAGAACCACATGTCCCGAATCACAGGAATCTCAGCCAGGGCCGAGACGTCCGCCATGACCCAGCGGGGCTTAATGCCGAACTCAAGCCACGAGGTCCAATCGGTCTGGTGGTACTCGATGGCGTAGAACACGTAGGGGTTCAGGAACGCGCTTTGCGTGCCCCACAGGCGGCTGTCGTCGAACTGAATGCGGGCGTAGAGCTCCTGGCTGGTTTCCTCGAATGCGTTGAAGCGGATGTAGCTCCACCCGACTTCCGGCGTCAGGCCGATCGAGCGGATCGGGTAACGCCAATACGCGGTGTAGTCGCTTTCGAGCGGAACTCCGCTGCTTCTGCCCGTCATGGTGTCGGTTCCGGCGAACCAGTCAAACCAGACCGTGCCGCCGAAGACACCGAACGCGCCTGCGTCAAATTCGGCGCCGGCGCCCGCCTGGTGATTCGGCTTTTCTCTGCCTTCGCCGGGGTACTCGCTCCAGTTAATGCCGCGCCACACGTGGTCGCTGGCGAGGCCGTAGCTGATGATGAAGCTCAACGGTATCGGCTTGTCGGGGTCTGAAAACTCAACCGGCGGCGCCTTTATTTTGGGCATCTCGCCGTTGTGGGCGATCCATGTGTCTGCTGCGACGCGGTTTGCATCTTCGTCTGCGCGGTCGTAGCGGTCAAAGCGGAAGATGTCGCGGTCTTTGTCGCGCTGCTGATCCGCAATGCCGGGGGGGCAGGACGCCGGATCGCCTATAATGACGTTGTCTGAAGTCCTGGGCGTTGGAGTTGGGCAGGCGGCCGCTCCCGTTGCGCCGCCCTGGGCGGGTCTTTGTTCGGCGGGCGGACATGGGCCCACCGGCCTCTGCGATGCTCCCACCCGCTGCTGCTGAGCAAGCAGCGTTCCCGCACCGCTTATCAAGAAAGCCCCTAATGCGATCGCTGCGTTCAACCACAGCCCATTGCGTGCCTTCATGCCTTTTTCTCCTTCTTAAGGAACCTTATTTCGTCCGTCTACCGCTGCGGCGCGGCAGTTAACCCCCCACTTTGTCGCAGGGATTTGACTTAGGCCATTTATAGGCATGGTTTGTCGCGAAACCAAATCACCGGGCGTTTTTTTGTTGCCCGCGCCCCCCGCACAACATCCATGTATCGCAACCAGCCCAACGCAAGGAGCCCCGCATGGCAATGCGGGGACCTGACTGTTATCGCGCAGCGAATCCTCGCCGTTGTATTTGTTTTTTCGTGCGACAATCACGACGCCAACCAAAACAGCAAACGGCGAGGTGTCGCTCCGCGACGTGAAGTCAGGGGTCCGCATTCCCATGCGGGGCTTCACGTTGTGCTGGTTAGAATGTGTGGTGATATATTGAGATATAAATGCGAACGCCGCCTGCGCCGAAGCGCGAGGCGGCGTTCTTCGCTATGCTACTTCTACCAGGAGTAGCCCAGCTTCATTCCCCCGTAGAGGATGTCGTTCACAGAACCGCCCACGTCATGGACGGCCTGGCTGTAATTGATGAAAGCCCCGGCAGTCAAACTGCCATATTGGGCTGGCAGGCCCAGCGATGATGAGAGGTCGTACGTCAGCTCCAAACCGTAATTGATGTTGCCAAGACGCATGCCCGACCCGTTGGCCGAGCCCACGCCGGCCCGGTCGTAGTACCTGTCCGATACGCCAAGCACTGCCGACGGCGTGATCGTGATATGCTTGAGCACCGCAACGTCGCCAAGCCCCAGATCAGCCAGTGCGAAATCGTGGCTGACGCCAAATTCAAGCCAGCCCGCACGAATGACGTCCACGTCGAGGTAGTACGCCACGTACGGGTTAAGCAGCGGCGATCCGAATATCAGGCTGTCGTCGAAGCTGACCTTGCCGTACACCTCGTAAGTGGTCGCTGCGTCGGCGCTGGGCGAACCCGACCTTCTGTAAGGCGGAAAATGGTACGCGATCCAGCCGAGCTCAACGGTCGTCCCAATCGGCGCGATTTCATATGACCACGAAACCGTATAATCGACTTCCTGAAGGTTCGTCCCCGTCCAGGGCGTCAGCCGCTGCTGGGCGGCATACCACTCGAACCAGATACACCCGGCGAATTCGCCGAAATTCGAGTCCGGCCCCAGCACGTCGCTTGTATCAAGACTTACCCCGACGCCCAACTGGTGATTGGGCTTTTCACGCCCCTCGCCGGCATACTCGCTGAGGTTGATTCCGCGCCAGACGTAATCGCTGACAAGCGTGTAGTCCAGCGAGAAGCCTATCGGGAACGGCTTCTTCCAGTCCGGCTCGAGGGCCGGGGCGTCTGTCGGCGCCTGATCGGCCTGGGCTCGGGCTGCTGCGGGCGACGCCAGCAAGGCAGCGAACATCAACAAGGGCGCCACTACTCCATTAATACGCATGCGCATGTTATCTCCGTCAGGAATTCAGGCGGCGCAGGCCGCCGAATCGATTCAGTTAACCTATGGCCTCTGATCCCGTTTCGCCGGTGCGAATTCGAACGCACTGCTCAAGGGGAAGAATGAATATCTTGCCGTCGCCGATGTTGCCCGTCCGCGCGCCTTTGATGATGGCGGCGATGGTCGGCTCGACAAAATCGTCGTTCACCGCTATCTCCAGACGCACCTTCTTTAGCAGGTTCACCTCGATGTCGACGCCGCGATACGTTTCGTGATAGCCCCTCTGCTGGCCGCAGCCGAGGGCGTTAGTGACCGACATTTTGAACACCTGCGCCGCATACAGCGACTGCTTCACGTCGTTGAGCTTTTCGGGCTGAATATATGCAATTATGATTTTCATTATCTTTCTCCTCATCAAACGTTGCTGAACACCTGGAAGCCCGCGTAGGCCTCAAGCCCGTGCTCGCCGATATCAAGTCCTCGCAGTTCCTCATCCCTGCCCACGCGAAGGCCGACCGTCTTCTTGATGGCCAGAAACACCAGGCCCATCGCCGCGAAACTGAAGCCCGCACAGGCGAACGTGCCGAGGGTCTGAACGAGAAGCTGACCCGATCCGCCGCCCATGAACAGCCCGTGCGACACCATGCCGTCGATCTTGAGGTTTTCCGAGGCGAACAGGCCCACGGCGATGGTTCCCCACAGGCCGTTGAGCCCGTGCACGGGCACCGCCCCGACCGGATCGTCAATGCCGATGCGGTCGAGAATTCGCACGCCAAGAACAACGATAACGCCGCCCACCGCTCCAATCGCCAGCGCAGCCCACGGTTCAACAAACGCGCAGGGAGCGGTTATGGCAACCAGGCCCGCAAGCGAGCCGTTCATTGTCATTGACAGGTCCGGCTTGCCGAATAACACCCAGACGACGACCATCGACGTGATCGCGCCCGCGGCAGCAGCCAGGTTGGTGTTCATCGCAACCAGCGAGATGATCTCGCCGTCGCCAACGGAAAGGCTCGACGCGCAGTTGAACCCGAACCACCCGAACCACAGGATGAACACGCCAAGACTCGCCAGCGGAATGCTGTGGCCGGCGATGGCGCGGGGCTTTCCGTCGCCGTTGAATTTGCCGATCCTCGCGCCAAGCAGAACCGCGCCTATGCACGCTGCCCACCCGCCGGTGGCGTGAACGACGCTGGAACCGGCGAAGTCCACAAAGCCCATCTTCGCCAGCCAGCCGCCGCCCCACACCCAGTGGCCGATGATCGGATAAACCAGCGAGCTGATGAACACAGTGTACATCAAATATGCCGAGAACTTCATGCGTTCCGCCATCGCGCCGGCGACTATGGTCGCCCCGGCGCCGCAGAACGCAGCCTGAAACAACCAGAACGCCCACGTCGGAACGCCGCTGGGGTTCGGAGCCTCCGACATGCCAAAGCCGCTCCAGCCGATGAAGCCGTTGCCCTCGCCAAACATGAACGCGTACCCGACGAGAAAGAACATGATGCTCGCGGCACAATAGTCCATGAAGTTCTTGGTGAGGATGTTGCAGACGTTCTTGGCGCGGATGAACCCCGCCTCGACCATGCCAAACCCCGCCTGCATGAAGAACACCAGAAACGCGCCGAGCAATACCCAGACAACGTCCAACCCTGCTTCGCCAAGGCTTCGCAGGGCTGGGGCCTCTTCAGCACACTGGGCCACCGTCCCAGGCAAACACAATGCAAGCCCTGCCGCCAACAACAACCACCCATAACTCTTTTTAACCACCACAATTCTTTCCTTTCCGACAGGCCAAGAACCTCTTGGCCAGACCCCCGGAAATAATGCACTTGCCGTGCCAATGCGGAAGAATCGCGTAAGACTGTATGAGACAGGCACTTACAGAATATGCAAATCAGCGGCGGTTGCTACATAAATGTCACACTACCCATTCCCCGTTACAAAAATGTCGTGCGTACGAAGCCCCGCATGGCAATGCGGGGCTTCTGCGTCGCGCTGGTTGCGAATCTTGCGTCACCAGGAGTAACCGACGGTGAGGCCGCCGTAGAACTCGTCGTTGACGGATGGGCTTACGTCGTGCAGCGCCTGGCTGTAGTTGATGAATCCGCCAACCGACAGGCTGCCGTATTGTTCAGGTATGCCAAGTGCGCCGCTAAGATCGTAATCGATGGCAAGGCCGTACTCGATGTTGGCCAGCCTGGTGGCGATTGAATTGTCAGACCCCACGCCGGACTTGTCGTAGTACCTGTGCGAAACGCCAAGCACTGCCGAAGGCGTGATCGTTATGTCCTTCAAAATCGGCGTGTCCTCAAGGCCAAGCTCACCCAGGGCGAAATCGTGGCTTACGCCGAATTCCAGCCACCCCGCCTCGACGGTGTCGATGTCCTGATAATACGCAACGTACGGATTGAGCACGGGCTGGCCGAAGATGGCCGAGTCGTCAAAGTACAGCTTGCTGTAAACCTCGTACGTCGTGGAGATATCCGTACCCGGCGAGCCGGACCTGCGGTACGGCGGCAGGTGGTAGGCGACCCATCCGAGTTCAACCGTGGTGAAAACCGGTGCGATCTCGTAGGACCAGTTCACGTCGTAGTCCACTTCCTGAAGGTTCGTGCCGGTCCACGGCGTCAGGCGGTGCTGGCCGGCGTACCACTCGAACCAGATCGACCCGCCGAACGCGCCGAAGCTGCCGTTGCCGTCCATCAGGTCCGCCGTGTCCAGACTGAACGCGACGCACATCTGGTGATTGGGCTTTTCTCTGCCTTCGCCTGCGTATTCGCTAAGATTGATGCCTCTCCACACGTAGTCGCTCACAAGGGTGTATTCCAGCGAAAAGCCAAGCGGGAACGGTTTTTCCCATTGAGGCTCAGCCTCCTGTCCCGCAGCCGCCGAAACAAAAACCGCCGATACGAGCAACACCCTGGCGAAACGATGCATCGTCAAGCTCCTTTAATTGCGAATAACCGACACATGAGCCGAGTTGAGTTAGTTATCGTCAAATCGGATGATGAATCTGGAGGGTTTTGCATCACGTGCATCGCAACCAGCACGACGAAAAAAGCCCCGCATGGCAATGCGGGGACCTGAAAACCTTCGCGCAGCGAATCATCGCCGTTTGTTTTGTTGTTCGCGCCGGGATAATCGCACAAAAAGAAACAAATGCAACGGCGAGGTGTCGCTACGCGACTGAAGTTAGGTCCCCGCATTTCCATGCGGGGCTTCTTGCGTCGCGCTGGTTTTCGGTTCATTGTTAATCGTTGTGTTTTATTCCACCCATGCCGAGTTTCTCGGCAAGGCGGTAGAGCATGATGTATATGGACGGCACGATCACAAGCGTAAGAAACGTTGCGAAGGTCAGGCCGAAGATGACGGCGACTGCCATCGAACGCCACCACTGACTGGAGTCGCTGCGCCAGATCCATTGGAATGTGTGAATGTCAAAGCCCATGCCAAGGGCGGTTGGAACAAGCGCTATGATCGTCGTTATCGCCGTCAGCAGCACCGGGCGGAGCCTTGTCTGCCCCGCCTCGATCGAGGCGGACACAACATCCATGCCCTGCGCCTGAAGCTTGCGGGTGTAGTCCAGCAGGACGATGGCGTTGTTAACCACCACGCCCGCCAGGCTTATTATGCCGATGCCCGTCATGATAACCACGAACGGAATGCCGGTGATCAGCAGCCCCGTCAGCACGCCAATCAGCGAGAGAATAACCGTGGTCATAATCACCAGCGGCACGGTCAGCGTGTTGAACTGTGCCACCAGGATGAGCACTATCAGCAGGCAGGCGATGCCGAAGGCCTTGGCAAGAAAGGCAGTGGACTCGTCCTGCTCTTCCTTCTCGCCGGCGTATCGAATCTCGTAGCCCTCGGGCATGTCGAACTTGTCCAGCCGGGCCTGCACGTCCTTTAGAACGTCGGGCGCGAGCCTTCCCTCAACGTCGCCGGTAAGCGTGACGACGCGTCTCTGGTTGATTCGGTTGATGGTTCCCAGGCCGCCGCGGTACTGGAAGCTGCCAAGCTCGCCCAGCGGAACCGCCTCTCCGGCCGCGTTTGGCACGTGCAGGCGGAAGAGGTCTTCAATGTTGCTTCGCTGGCTCTCGGGCAGGCGGATTGTTATGTCGTACTCGTCGTTGAACTGCCTGAACGTGCTGACCTTCGTTCCAAACACCGCCGTCTTCAGGAAGTTTCCAACCGCAGCAGTGTTAAGCCCCATCTTGGAGGCTCGCACGCGATCGACGATGAACACCAGTTCCGGGCGGGCCGCCTCGAAATCGCTGCGAAGGTTCACAAGGCCCTCGATATTGATAATCTTGTCCATCACCTCGTCGCCCAGGCGCTGAAGCTCGGTGAAATCCCTGCCGACCACCTGAATCGTTATTGGTGCGCCCGTTGGCGGGCCATCTCTCTCGCGTTCGACCTTCACCTCCGCGCCGGTCATGTCGGCAAGGTTGCGGCGTATCTCTGCCAGAATCTCCATCGACGGGCGCTGGCGGACCTCGTAATCGGGGAATGTCAGCGTGATGTTAGCCAGATGCGTGCCGGCCCCGCCGCTGCTGAATGGATCGCTGCCGCCGCCAAAGCCAACGTTGGTGACGACATACTCGATATGCGGGTTGTCGGCAGGCCCGCGGGATTTGGCGATCTGCTCCTCCGCCTGCCGGGCCAGCAGGTCCGACTGCTCGACGCTGGTTCCCTGCGGGCTGCGGATATCCACCCTGCCGATTTTGGGGTCCATCGTCGGGAAGAACTCAAGCCCCGGACCTTTGAACTTGAACACAATCACCAGGCCCGCCAGCACGATGATGCTGACCAGCAGGGTTGTGGCCCGATGCTCGAAGGCTGCCGTCAGCACCTTGTGATAACCCCGCTTGAACTTCGTGTGGGGCCTGTGGGGCTTGACCTTGCCCGACAGCAGCGTCGCCACCACGGGACTGACGGTAAGGGCGACGAACAACGAACTGCTCAGCACGATGATCACCGTAATGGGCAGATACTTCATGAAATCGCCCATCATTCCCTCCCAGAACAGAAGCGGAAGGAACGCGGCGATGGTGGTCAGCGTGGATGTTATCACCGGCCAGGCAACCTCGCTTGTGCCTTTCATGGCTGCCTCGATGCGGTCGTATCCCAGTTCGCGATGGCGGTAGATGTTTTCGACTATGACGATGGCGTTGTCCACGAGCATGCCCACCGCCAGCACCAGGCTGAACAGCACGATCATGTTGAGCGTGTATCCCAGCCCCGACAGCACCGCCATGCTCATGAGCATGCTCAAGGGAACCGCGGTGGCAACGACGATGCTGGCCCGCCAGCCCATCGAGAAAAGAAGCACAACCAGCACCAGCACGAAAGCGGCGAAGAGGTTGTTTTCAAGATCCGAGACCATCATGCGGATATCGTCGCTTCCATCCAGCGTCGTGCTGAACTCGACGCCGGCGGGGAGCGACTTCTTGGCCTCCTGAAGCAAAACCTTGATCGTGTCGACGATGGGGATGATGTCCGCGCCGACCCTCTTCTGCACGCTCAGAGTGACCGTTTCCTGCCCGTCCAGCCGGGAGTATTGCTCGCGGTCCTTGAAGGTGTCGCGGACGGTCGCTATGTCGGCAAGGTAGATCATCCTGCCGTCGCGCTCCACCAGCGGCCAGTCGTACACCTCGCCGGGATCGACCACCTCGGCTGGCAGACGGACGTTGAACTTGACATTCGGCGTTTCAAGCCCGCCCGCCGAGATGTTCACGTTCTCGGATGGAACAAGGGCAACCAGCTCGGGAACCGTCAACTTGTACGCGGCGAGCCTGTCGGGGTCTATCTCCAGCCGGATCTCGCGCTCCTGGGCGCCCTGCACGTCAACGTTCAGAACGCCGGGTATCTCCTCGATGCGGTCCTCAAGCTCATCTGCGATGGCCTTCAGGCGAACCGGCGAGCTTTCGCCCGTTATGTTCACCATGAGGAACGGAAATTCCGCGACGTTGATTTCCCTTATCAGCGGGTCCTTGCGCTGCTCGTCGGTGGGCAACTCGCTGCGGGATTGATCGACCTTGTCGCGGACGTACTGAAGCGCATCCTCGATTCGGATGTTGGGCAGAAACTCCACGACGATGGTCGAAACGCCCTCGGCGCTGGACGAGCGGATCTCCTTGACGCCTTTCATGCCGGTGAGGTTCTTCTCGATCTTCATCGTAATCGAGGTTTCCACATCCTCCGGCGATACGCCTTCGTACGTGGTGGTCACCAGGATGAACGGTATGGGCACATCCGGTGCAGCCTCGCGCGGAAGACTCATATAGCTCATCGCCCCCGCGATGGCTATCAGGACCACCAGCACCGCCACCGAGGTGCGGTTCTTTATGGCTGCATCGGCGATTATCACTGCATTGCCTCTTGCATCGAGACTTCGCGCAGGGCCTGTCCCGGCCCGACGTAACGATGCCCCTCGATAATGAGCTTCTCGCCCGGTTTAAGGTCGCCGCCTACGATGGTGACCATGTTTCCTCGAATCTGGCCGGGCACGACGATCCGCTGCTCGGCGACGCCGTCAACATTGACGAACACCACGTACTGCTGCCCGCCGTTGCTGGGCTGGGGGATGAGCACCCTAAGCGGAACCATGATGACGTCTTTGAGAACCTGGCGCGTCAGGCGGGTGAGCACTATCTGCCCGCTCCGCAGCCGCCGGTTCTCGCCGTCGCGAGGGTTGGGAACAGTCAGCTCGACTCTTGTCGTGTTGGTTGCCGCATCGGCAGTGGCGCTGATGAACGTGATGGTTCCGCGCCATTTTTCGGGCGGCTCCGACCCGCCGTTCTGCGAGAGCACCGGGCCGGTGAGCTTGTCCATAATCATGTGCTGATCGCCCACCGACAGATACCTGATGTTCCGCTCGGGGACGTGAACGACCACCTTGACGGGATCATCCTGCACGATGTTGGCGACAACATCGCCCGGCTGGACGTATTCGCCAACCTCGACGGGCAGGTCGTTAAGCACGCCGGGAATGGGCGACTTGACGATCGAACGATCAAGCTGGGCCTGTGCGGTTTCGTACGCAGCCTGGCTTATCTGCCACCGCGTGCGAGCCTCGTCCACTTCCCTGGCGGTGGCGACCTGGCGGCGGTTGAGCTCTATTGTCCGTTCAAGCTCGGCTGCGTCGAATCGCCGCTGGGCGTCGTAGCGGTTGAACTCCGCCTGAAGCAGATCGGTGTTGATTCGCAGAATAACGTCGCCGGGCTGGACGTAATCGCCTTCTTTGAGCGGTTTGTCGGCGGTGCCGTGCGATTCGATTCTTCCGGCGACCTCGGCGGCCACGCCTACGTCGCGATGAGGCTCGACCACGCCGTTGATCTCGAAGTAGTCTTCGACTTCCGGAATGGTGGCGACTTCTTCAACGTACACGTTGATGGGCGGCGGGGTGCTTACGCCGGGCGTCGTCTCCGGCGGCATCAGCACGACAACCAGAACCGCAAGAGCGACCAGGCCGCCGAAAAACACCAGCGCCGGTATCCACCATTTCAGCGGATGCGGCTGCCGCTGGGCTGCTTCCTGTTTGGACTTCTCTTCACGCACTATCATACCCGGCCCTTCTTGGGCTTCGCGCCCGCGTCGGATGGCTCCAACGTCAACGAGGACAATATGCCCGATATCAGAACGTTCTTCAGTTCATCGGTGGGGCGAACACCCACGTTCAATATGACTTCTATTCCTATTCCGTCCAAGATTGCGACCAGTAACGCCGCCGACGTGTCGATATCAACCTTCGAATGAAACTCACCCGATTTCATGCCCTCGGCAAGGATGGACCTGGTGATGCCCAGCTTGAGCTCGTAGACGCCCTTGAACTGCTTGGCCAACCGCTTGCCCTGCTCGGTGTCCACAGAAGCGGCGGCCCCGGCCTCGAACATCAACCTTCCAATCCTGCCGTAATAATTGAGCCTCTCGAACCAGAAGTCGATCGCCAGCCCAAGCTTCTGCGAAGCGCTCTTCCCGGCAGAGAGGGCAGCCTTGGCGTCTGTCTCGCTGATGGCGACAACCTGGGCGACAACCTGGTGAAAAAGCTCCTCTTTGCTTCGGAAGTAATTGTACACGCTGCCTTTAGCGATTCCGGCTTCCAGTGCGATGGCCTCCATGGTGGTCGAGGCGTAGCCGTACTTGTCGAAGACCTTCTCGGCAGCGGCGAGAATGGCGCTGTGACGTTCGCTTTGTAAGTCGGCGTTCACTGTCGCTCCCTT
>JAAYCO010000070.1 GCA_012729725.1 Planctomycetota bacterium | reverse complement strand
TTCGGCAAGCAGGTCTATCGCGCAACGTTGATTCTTCAACCGCAAAACACCACAATGGCAATGTTGCTGGTTGAGGCCGATAACGGACGCCTTTACTGGGCGGGCGCGAATTGATTACGCCGGGCGATTGCCTTTCATGACCCTCATTAAACAAAGCCGTATGCTTCTGTTGGTGCTGCTGTCGCTGGCGGCCTTCGCCGGCGTGATCTTGCTCAAAGGCAGGAAGCAGCCCAGGGCAGTTGGCGGCATCGTCTCGCTTGCCCCCAACATCACCGAAATACTGTTCGAACTCGGCGCGGGAGACCAAATCACCGGCGCGACCGATTACTGCGACTACCCGGCCGAGGCAAAAGCAATTCCGCGCGTGGGAAGTCTCGGCTCGCCCAACATCGAGTTGTTGCTGGCAATGCAGCCGAGGCTGGTGCTTGCAGCCAACTTCGAACACAAGAATCACCCGGAAATACTGCGCGGCTCGGGCATAGAAGTTATCGAACTGCGCATAGAGACTATCGATGATGTCTTTGCAGCCGTTGACAGGCTTGGCCAGATCACCGGCGCCGGCGGCAGGGCAACCGAGATGAATCGCAAGTTGCAGGCCTGCCTGGACGAGGCCAAGTCCTTGTATGAAGGAACGCCCCTGGAACGCAGGCCGACGGTTTACATCGAGATCGCATCCAAGCCCATCATGACGGTGGGCCGAAGATCGTTCGTCCACGACATCATCGAGCTTGCAGGCGGCGTCAACGTCGCCGGCGGGCTTGACGCGTTGTATCCGGTGGTAAACCCAGAGACGGTTGTTCAATGGAATCCGCAGGTTATGCTTGTCGGAAGCATGACTCAGCAGAGCAGCGAGGATCTTGGCAGGCGCATCGGCTGGGGCGGAATTGACGCCTTGCAAAATGGAAGAGTGATCAACGATCTCTCGCCGGACCTTTATCTTCGGCCCGGCCCGCGCCTGGCGACGGGCGTTCTGGAATTGGCCCGACGCCTGTATCGGCCGGGCGCCCAAAGAAGCGAGAACTGATTGCCCATGATCAAGCCCAAGGCCTCAATTCTGTATCCGTGCCTGTTTGCGATGCTGCTGATGTCGGCGGCGATATCGCTTGCGCTTGGGCCGGTGGCGCTGTCTATTGACGATCTGGGCTCCAACATCGGCCAGTTGCGAACGGCGCGCATCCTGACGGGCATGATCATCGGGGCAGCCTTGTCGGTGGCGGGGGCCATCTTTCAGGCGTTGCTGCGAAATCCGCTGGCGGAACCGTATGTGCTTGGCGTCTCCTCCGGCGCCGGCGTCGCGGCGGCGACGTCCATCATAATGAACATCGCTATCTTCGGGGCATGGACGCTGCCGGTTATGGCGTTTGTCGGCGCCATAGCCGCCATACTGCTGGTTCTGGCAATAGCCCGAAGCGCCGGCGGCGCAATCCCAGTACAAACACTCCTGCTGGCCGGCGTGGTTGTCGGATCCGTCCTGGGCAGCGGGCTGATGTTCCTTGTGAACATGAGCCCCAACGAGAAACTGCCAACCGTCATGTGGTGGCTTATGGGCAGCCTGCAACTGTTCAACTGGAGTCTGCTTCAGGTTGTCGCCATGGTAACGCTTGTCAGCATCGGCCTGAGCTGGTTCCTGGGCAGCAGCATGAACATCCTGTCCATGGGCGAGGAACCCGCCGCCCATCTGGGCTTGAACGTCGAAAGAACAAAGATCATTCTGCTGGCGCTGGCGTCGCTTATGACCGGTTGCGCCGTGGCGGCGTGCGGCCTGATTGGCTTCGTGGGGCTTATCGTGCCGCACAGCGTGCGGTCAGTCCTCGGGCCTGACCATCGCAGGCTCATTCCATCGTGCGCCCTGTGCGGGGCTGCGTTCGTGGTGCTTGCAGATTCCGCCGCCAGAAGCCTTTTTGTGCAGGAAATTCCCATAGGCGCGGTGACCGCCTTCATGGGCGGGCCGTTCTTTTTGCTGTTGCTCAAGCGAGGCAGGGGGGCCCGGCCCTGATACAGGCAAGAAACATCACCGCGGGCTATAGAGGCCATCAGGTTCTGAAGGATGTGGACCTTGGCGTTGCGCCCGGCGAATTCGTCGGCCTTATCGGCCCCAACGGCTGCGGCAAAACAACGCTGCTGAGGGTTATCAGCGGCGTCATTCGCCCGACCGTGGGCGAGGTGCTGTTAGAAAACCAGAACGTCAGCCGGATGTCCCGACGCAGTTTGGGCAGGCTGCTGGCGGTTCTGCTGCAAGACTCTGCCACGGACATGGCGTTCACTGTCGGCGAGGTGGCCGCGATGGGACGCTGGCCGCATCTTTCCACGTTCGGAGTAGAAACCCGCCGAGATCGCCAGATTGTGCGAGAGGCGCTGGATGTCGCCGACATCGCGCACCTGGCCGACAAGCCCATAACCGCCATCAGCGGCGGCGAACGCCAGCGGGCATTCTTCGCGATGTGCCTTGCCCAGCAGCCCCGAGTGCTGCTGCTGGATGAGCCGCTGAGCCATCTCGACATCGGCCACCAGTTGTCGATGCTGTCGCTGATACGGCGGCTCAACCGGCAACTGGGCCTGACGGTTCTGGCGGTTTTTCACGATTTGAACATGGCTGCGGAGTTCTGCGACCGCCTGGCCGTGCTTCATGAAGGTCGGCTGGCGGCGGTTGGCGACGCGGCCGATGTCTTGAAGCCGCAACTGCTTAAGCAAGTCTATCGGACCACGCTCGATGTAATGGTGAATCCCATCACGGGCCGGCCGCAAATCGTGATCTCAGCCAGGGAGACCCTGGTTCGCCACAACCCGCTGTGATTCCGCCGATGCCTCAGGCGTCGATCGTTGCGTGGAAATCCTGGTCATGATCGGTAGCCAGAACTTCGACGGGCGCGCTTAGCACGCGGCGCTGCTTCCACCTGCCTCCGCGATATCTCAGGAACAATATCACGCTGGCGCAGAGGAACGACAGCACCATTACAACCCAGGCGATCTTAGGATCTAGCTTCAGCACCCGCAGCACAACCAGCAACGCCCCGAACATGAGCCAGTGAATGCTCACCGAAAAACACATCGCCCAGAACGTGTCGCCCGCGCCGCGAAGAGCGCCGCTGAAAACGACCACCGCTG
>JAAYCO010000007.1 GCA_012729725.1 Planctomycetota bacterium | reverse complement strand
TGATTCCGCCCTTTGAACAGGTGCTGCGCGAGACGCTTGATGACTGCCTTTGGCAGCTATCGGCGCTCGCGGCGGCGCCGGCGCAGCATTCCCGCATTCGCCTTCGGTATGACATGCATTCGCTGACAGGCTTCTCTCAAGTGGCGAAGGGACATTACACGCAGGCGGCGGCTGCCCTGGCGAGGCAGGCGTCGCGGCACCCGGACAACAAGGATCTGCTGTTCAACCTGGCGGTGGTCGAAGAGCGCCTTGGACGCTGGGCCGACGCCATCGCCCACTACCAGCGTGTTCTGGATTTGTCCGAGGGCGAAGACATCGAGGCGCAGCGGCAACTGAGGATTGTGAAAGCAATGAGCATTCGCCGGGAGATGGAATCATCCGGCCTGGATGTTCCATGCAGGCTGACAAATTAGTTTTTCTTCCCATTTTCTTGCGATTGTCGGATAAGCAATGGCGACAACAGGGTTTATGCAGATATCAAGGTTCTGCGCTGTCAGCCGATGTGGGGGGCGGCGTCTAGGGTTTTTTTACCATTTTTCTGAATTTTCTCTTTGTTCGCTCCGATTTAGAGGTAGGCTGTATTCTCGACATATCAGTAGGCAGGGAAGCCGCCCGAAGCCGTATTCCGAAGGACCGTCTCTTTTGTAGATGCGTTACCGATGGAGGCGTTTCATGATTGCCTCGGTTGGCGCTGGCGAACTGCTAAAGCAGCATCTGAATCTGGCCAAGGCCATATCGCTCAGGCTCAAACGCCGGTTTCACTGGCTGGATGAAGATGAGCTCTACAGCTATTCGCTGTTCGGGCTGGTGCTTGCGGCAATGCATTGGAACCCTCGCAAGGGATCATCATTCAGGACGTTCGCCTGCCGGAAGGCGATGTTCCTGGCCATAGACGAGATGCGTCGCGACAAGCTGCTCGCTCGCGGCCCGGGGCTTCACGCCGAGCAGGACGGCATCTCGCCCGAGATAGTCGACCCCAAGAGTCAGGACAACGAGAACCGCCTCGGCCTTAACGATCTGCTTGCCCACCTGCTCAGCGGGTTGCGTCCCGCCAGCCGGCTGCTTCTGGCAATGTACTACAACGATAACATGACGCTTGCTCAAATCGGCGATTCTCTGGGAGTGGCGCAGTCAACCGTCTGCCAGCGCCACGGCGCGCTTATCAGCTATTTGCGAAAACGCGCACTGCTTTCCGAACTGCCCAACAGAACGCGCGCCGCTGATAATTAGCATGTCTTGATTCTCATATGTAAGGAGTGCGTAAATGGTGGCGAACACGCAGCATGCAATTCTGGCCGACAGAAGAATCCTGATCGTTGACGACTCGCCCGAACTGACTGCCCTGCTTGCGGATGTGTTCCTGTTCGCCGGCGCCAGGCCCACGCAGGTGAACAACGGCCCCGACGCCATCACCAAACTGCTCGATGGCGACTACGATGCAATTCTTCTTGATATGTCATTAGCTCCTTCAGACGGCCGGCGGATACTGGAATTCATGAGCTTTCGGCCCGATTGGATCCACCGCACCGCCGTCCTGACCGGAGGAATATGCAACGCCGACGTCCTGCGAACGGCGGACGAGTTGGGCGTGTCCCGCCTTGATAAGCCTTTCCTGATTTCGGACCTCCTTGCCTTGGCTTGCGGCCTTGTGACGGGAGAAACCACCGCTGCATGAAACAGA
>JAAYCO010000069.1 GCA_012729725.1 Planctomycetota bacterium | reverse complement strand
TCCTCCGGGACAAGAATCCACTCCAAAGGCACGTACGTGTGCATGGAAGGCCCTGCCTTCTCGTCAAGGGCGGAAAGCGAAATGCATCGCCTCTGGGGCGGCGACTTGATTGGCATGACGGCCATGCCGGAAGCAAAACTGGCCCGTGAGGCCGAGTTGGCCTATGCACTGGTGTGCCTGCCCAGCGACTATGACTGCTGGCGGCCGTGCCGGACGGACCTGAGCAAGCATGAGTTGCTCAAGGAAATATTCGGCAACCTGACCGAGGCGACACGCAACGCGATGGAATTGATAAAAGCCGCCGTGTCACGATTTGACGCGATAGCCGACGTGCCCTCCCCGGCCATGAACGCTCTGGAACTGGCGATTTGGTCTGCAAAGGACCAGATCAGCAACGACACGCGGTCCAGGCTTGACCTACTGATCGGCAAGTACCTGTAGGCATGGATGACAAGCGGCTAAGTGAAGCAAACGCTCTTTCGTGGGCGACGTAGTAGTGTTATCCTTCTTATCTTATGTTTGAATCACTGACAGACAAATTCACTGACGTATTCCGCAAGATGTCCGGCCGAGGGCGGATCAGCGAGCAGAACGTCAAGGACGCGATGCGAGACGTGCGCCAGGCCCTGCTCGAGGCAGACGTCCATTACAAGGTCGTGCGACAGTTCTGCGACGACGTTGTCGCCAAGGCGCTTGGCACAGAGGTTATCAAGTCCCTTCACCCCGGCCAGTTGATGGTGAAGATAGTCCAGGACGAACTGATAAACCTGATGGGGCCTGTTGATACTCGCATCTACTACGTCACGCCGCCGCCAACGGTGATTATGATGGCGGGCCTTCAAGGCAGCGGCAAAACGACCACCTGCGGCAAACTGGCGCACTTCATCATGCGTCAGGGCAAGCATCCGTTACTGGTTGCGTGCGACCTTCAGCGCCCCGCGGCAGTGGACCAGTTAACGGTTGTCGCAGATCAGGTAGGCGTGCCATGCTTCCGCATGGACGGCGAGAAGAACCCCGTCAAGGTCGCCCGCCAGGGTGTGCAGCAGGCTGTTTCGATGGGCCGGGATGTGGTGATCATCGACACCGCCGGCCGGCTGCACGTTGACGAAGAGATGATGAAGCAGGCAGCCGACATTGCACAGGCGGTGCATCCTCATCAGATATACCTCGTGTGCGACTCGATGACCGGCCAGGATGCCGTCAATTCAGCCAAGGAATTCAACGAAAGGCTGGAGCTTGACGGAGTGATCCTGACGAAATTCGATGGCGACGCTCGCGGCGGCGCTGCGATATCCGTCAAGGCCGTAACCGGTAAACCCATCAAGTTCATCGGCGTTGGCGAGAAGCTTGAGAATCTTGAGGAGTTCCATCCCGACCGCATGGCCAGCCGCATCCTCGGCATGGGCGACATTGTCACTCTGGTCGAAAAGGCCCAGGGTCAGTTTGATGCCGAGCAGGCTGCCAAGATGCAGGAGAAGATGGCCAAGGGCCAGTTCACGCTTACTGACTTCCTCGCCCAGATGAAGCAGATGCGGAAACTTGGTCCGCTGAAGGAAATCCTGAAGCTCATGCCGGGCATGGGCCAGCAGGTTGAAGCCATGCAGATGGACGGCGATGAAATTACGCGCATGGAGGCTGTCATCAACTCCATGACCGTCGCTGAGCGGGAAGACCCCACAGTGATCGAAGCAAATCGCCGCAGAAGAATCGCCAAAGGCAGCGGCACCGAACCGGAGGACGTCAGCGGTCTGGTCAAGAGCTTCAGCATGGCTGCCGGGATGATGAAGCAGATGGCGGGCATGGGAACCAAGGACAGGATGCGCTTCGCCCAACAGATGGGCCAGGCAGGCATGGCCGGCATGACGCCGAGGTTCAAGGTGAAGCAGCGGTCGCACCGCCTGACCAAAAAAGAACGCGATAAGAAGAACAAACAGAAGAAAAAAGGTCGTCGCTGAATAATCAAAAACAAAGCGGGCGGCGCGCCTTCATCAGTCGCGCCGCCCGCTGTCTATTCAGGGTGCTACCTTCTGGACTGCCGCCTGTTGGGGGGAGCTGTTGCGGCGTTGCCCGGCCGAGTAGTTCCTCTATCGCCGGTCATGCCTCCGGCGGGCCGCGTGGCGGGCTGGCCTCCAGCGCCACCGGCGGTGAGTCCGCCCACGGCGCTTTCATAGATCCGCGATGCTTCGGTTTCTTCCACCGGCTCGGTTAACTGTCTGCTGGTCAGACGCACGCCGAACCGCACATCGCCTGCATTCTCCGCCCTGGCCGTGATCGTATAGACCACACTTGCACCGGCCTCCAGAGAGGGCAAGGGCTCGAATCGAACCCACTGGCCGTCCTGCACCGGCCCGGTTGGGCCCGCACCGCTGATGAACTGCATCTCGTTAGGCAGCAGAGCCTCGATTCTGATGTCCCGGTCAACCGCGGAACCCTGGTTGGTTACGGTGATGCGGTAGACGTTGCTGTTGCCGACCGGCACGGGGTCTTCCGTGTCGATCATCTCAAGCAGAATCGCCGGGACGGCGCGAACCTCGGTGGTGGCCTGGGCTGTTCCGCGTGCACACAGGCCGGTGGCGACCACGTTGTTCTGGAGCATACCCTGCTGCTCGGCGCGAACGGTCACTGTCATATCGGCTGTAGCGCCGGGCTCAAGCGTGCCGAGGCTCCACCTGACTTCGCCGTTCTCAAGCCGTCCGTCTCCGGAGGCGTTGAGGAAGCAGACTCCCTGTGGCAGGGTGTCCACCACGAAGGTTTTTTCCGATGGGGCGTCGCCGGTGTTTCGAACCACTATCCTGTAGGGGATCTCGTTGTTGAGGTACCTGACCGCGGGCGCCTCTTTGACAACTTCAAGGACAGGCTGACGAACAAGCACAGTGTGGCTTGCCTGAAGCGCCGGGGTGTTCTGTGCCGTTACGGACGCGGTGTTCGTCATGTTGCCGACGCGGGAAGGCTGAGCTTCGTAGCAGATTGTCCTGGATGCGCCCGGTTCAAGAGTTCCGAGGTTCCAGCTGAGATTCCTCTGATTCTGCTCGCCGGCTGTCATTCCTTCAGGCAAGCGGTCGGTTACACGCACGTTTCGTGCGGCCCGCTCGCCGGTGTTCGTAACGATAATGGCGAACGGAACCTTATTGCAGATTAAAGCCTCCGCCGGGCCGGTCTTCCTTATGGCCAGTTGCGGCGATTCCACGAGCGTAGTCACGGCCGCATCTCTGCTGAGATCGCCAGACGTCGCGATGGCCGTGTTGTCGAACCTGCCGGTGCGCGTCGGTTGAACCATAACATCTATCTGCCTTGATTCATTGGGGCCGATATCGCCAAGGTTCCATCTCAGCACATTGCCTTCAACCTGAGCTTGCGGGTTGGACTGAACGAATCTCAAGCCCTCTGGCAGATTGTCCGTCACCCGAACATCCGGGGCCGGCACTGGAGATGGGTTCCGCACGACCAACTGATAACGGAGGTCCTCGCCCAGTTCGACCCTTTCCGGGGCTTGCTTGGAAAGGCTGATCTGCGGCCCCACCCATCTCTTGGTGGTGGCGCCGTTGGCTATCTGGAGTCGCTCTTGATCCTGCGCCGCCGGGCGAGCGACCACGACGCCGATGTTGTTCTGGCCTTCCTTCGGCTGGGTTTGGCGCATAACCGCCCGGGCCAGACCGTTTTCGTCAACAGGAACGGTGATCATGTTCTGATTGTTTGCCACGAAGACGGCCTCTGGGCCGCCCGTGATGCAATACGTCACTTCAACGCCGCCCATGCCGTTGCCGTTCATGCGGCAGACGCGGGTGACGAGTTCATGATCGGTTCCGATGGGATTTGTTGCGGCGGGGGGGAACTCAACGCAGACGTCCATCCATGTTTTGGTGGCGAATGTCTTGTGGCGGTCCCAGTTGTCAATAGCGGGAACGTAGGCAAGGACATGCGTCGTGCCTTCGGTGGCTGAGGTGATGATTGCCCAGGTTTGCCCGCGGCCCACGCGGAAGTCGGTGTTCCTTCCCGTGCCGGTCTCTATCGTGCGGTCTGAGACGTACGTTCTGGTGGCAACATCCCTGCTGCCGTCGTTAACCTTGCCGCTGGCGCCTGCCGCGTTAACAAACACGCCAGGTCCGCTGACGATCTTCCATTCGACTCGCTGATTGGAGACGGGGTTGCCGTCACGATCCAACACAGTGGCAATCAGCACGTGCTGCGTTCGAACCGGATTCACATCGCTTGCAGGTTCAAGACGCACACATTCGGGAGAACGTGCACACCCCGTAATTACCAAAGCCAATGCGCTGATCAGCCCCAGATACGATACGAGCCGCCACTTCATTTGAGTTCTCCTTCTAGTTGAGCTGTTTAGCGGATTCTGGCTTGGGACACCAACGGCATGCACCCGCCGCCAGAGCCATTCAAGCCATGTTAGGCGCATACTTTTTCCGATGCTGGACATGGTAAGAGCCATGACACACCTGCGGTTTGCCACAGTAATGTAAGTGGCTTGCCTATAATGCTTTGCGCCGACGTTTCAAAAAGATATGGAATTATCAGGCCTCCATAAAAAACTGCTTACTGCATCAAAAGTCACTGCAACAGCCTGTCGGATGTTGCATATTTGCCCCTAGAGCGTAAAAAGAGTGTTCCCCCACGATGTGATCAGCAGTTGTGGCGGACGGTAATGAATGTAGGCCGCGGCAATTTGTGTTATAACTCTGTGGCACTAAGAGAGATCAACATGGCCCATTCCGACTTGACGTCGAGGGATGTAGCCTCGCTGGCGAACCCCGCGGGTTTGATGGAAAACCAGTACGCGCCATGCCGCTGGGCATGTCCCGTTCATGCCGACGTTCGCACATACATACAACTCGTTGCTGAGGGTCGCTTTGCAGAATCAGTTGATGTCATACGCAATCGGCTGGCTTTCGCTTGCGTATGCGGGCGAGTGTGCCATCATCCCTGCGAGAAGAACTGCCGCCGGCAAGACGTTGATGAGGCAGTCGCCATAAGAGAGCTTAAGCGTTTCGTTGCGGAGAAAGTGGGCTCTTCAGGCTGCACCGTTTCCCGGCCCGAAACGCAGAACAAAGCGCGTGTGGCGATCGTCGGTTCAGGCCCTGCCGGCATGTCGGCGGCGCTTGAACTGGCCCGCAAAGGATATCGGCCCACAGTGTTTGAAAAGCACCACCTCGCGGGCGGAATACCCATGACCGCCATACCGAAATACCGGTTGCCGCGGGATGTGCTTCAGATGGACGTGGACTGGATAGTCGCGCATGGCGTTGAAGTTGTGACCGGCGCTGAGATCGGCAAGGAGCGCACACTCCCGTCACTGCTCAAGGACGGTTTCGCGGCGGTGATTCTGGCAACGGGCCTGGCTTCAAGCCGAATGCTGCCTCTGCCGAACATCAATCACCCACGAGTCTACCCGGTGCTGGATTTCCTGCGAGAGCTGGCATTTGACCGTCAGCCCGCCATCGGCTCTGATGTGCTGGTTGTTGGCGGCGGCAACGTCGCAATGGATGCCGCACGCTCCGCCGTCAGACTGGGAGCACGCCGGGTGCGAGCAGTTTGCCTGGAAAACGAGCAGGAAATGCCCGCCTGGGAATGGGAGCGGACCGAGGCCCTCGAAGAGGGCGTGACGTTCATTCATCGTCGTGGACCTGTGGAAGTCGTCACTGACGGCGGCTCTATTCGGGCGCTCAGGACGCGAGGCGTCAAGAGCGTCTTTGATGCCGACAAGAGGTTCAACCCGCAGTACGATGATTCGGACATCCAGGACTTGGAATGTGACACCGTGGTGTTCGCAATCGGCCAGGCTCCTGATTTTGCTTTCACGCATGACAGCGGCCTTGAGATGGACTCGCGCGGCAGGCTTGCGTTCAACCCCCTGACTCAGCAGACAAGCATGCCGAACATTTTCGCATGTGGCGAAATAGTAACTCCACCGGGCTCTGTTGTTGAGGCCTGCGCAAGCGGGGTTCGTGTGGCTGCGGCGGTGGACATGCATCTGCAAACGGGCAGCATCAGGTTTAATGACGCCCTGCCGGAGAAGATCGGAACCATACCAGCCGTCACGGCCGGCAAGGTGCTGAAGTTCCAGCGCCAGGCAGTTGATATAGCCCCGGCCAATGAGCGCGTCGCGGGCTGGAGCGAGGTTGATCATAATCTCACCGAGGAGGCGGCACTTGGCGAAGCCAGGCGCTGCATGGGTTGCGGCGGCGGCGCGGAAGTGATGGTCGACAAGTGCGCCGCATGCATGACGTGCGTTCGTGTCTGCCCCTTCGGAATTCCCAAGGTTACGGACGTGGCGAGAATTGACTCCGCGCTTTGCCAGTCGTGCGGCATCTGTATCGCCGAATGCCCAGCCGGCGCCATCATTTCCCGCAGCCTTCCCGTGGGCGATGTGCAGATGCGAACCAGGCATGCGGTTGAATTGCTGCCTGCCGGACGCAAGATTGTTGCTTACATCGGCGGCTTCAAGGCATCCGCAGCCGACTGGGTTGGTCAATCAGAGTCCGTTGAAGGCGTGGCGAAAGTGTACCTGGCAAGCACGACGCGTCTTGCCGTCTCGGATATGCTGCATGCATTAACTCTGGCCGACGGCGTTGTGGTTGTTGGCTGCGGACAAGGTCTCGACAGATATCCGCAGTCAGCCGGCAGAACCAGTCTTCGAGTGGATCATGCTCGCCGGCTGTTGCAGTCGGCAGGGTTCAATGCCAACGCGGTGCAGATCTCCCTGGCTGCTCATGAGGGGCTGGCCGGGGTCAACGAGGCAATCAGGCAGGCGATCTCGCAGATGTCCCAGCCATAGAAGAGTCTGGAGAAGACGATGATAGTTGCTGAACTTAAACCGTTTGATGAGATCATGGCGATGCTGGCGGGCAGCCGAAAGGTGTTGGTCCTCGGCTGCGGTAGTTGCGTTACCGTATGTCTGTCTGGAGGTCAGAAACAGGCCGAGGAACTCGCCTCGCTGATTCGCCTTCGAAGCCAACAAACAGGCATGGACATCACGGTTGACGTTGATTGCATCACTCGTCAGTGCGACAAGGAGTTCTTCGACAATTTCAAGTTCGACCCTCGCGGCTACGATGCCGTGGTTTCGCTGGCATGCGGCGTGGGCGTCGGTTTCATGAGCCGCGAAATGCCTGATCTTCGCATTCTTCCCGGCCTTAACACCACGTTCTACGGCGCAAATACAGCGCCGGGCGAGTGGAAGGAATTCTGCCATGGCTGCGGTGATTGCGTCCTTGCCTGGACGGGCGGAATATGCCCGATTGCACGCTGCTCTAAGAGCCTTATAAACGGAACTTGCGGCGGCACCAATGGCGGCAAGTGTGAGGTTAAGCCCGAGATGGACTGCGCCTGGTTGCTGATCTACCAGCGTCTCAGGGAGCTTGGAAAGCTTGATGAGTACCGCAAGATTCGCCCTGCCAGGGACTGGCGAAAGGATCGCGGTTCCGGCGTGCGCAGGCTCAGCAGGCAGGAATTGTCCCAGATAGACGAGGAGCCCAGGCAATGACCGAGCCCGTAAGCAATCTTCAGTCGCAACTTGATAGCGGCAAGTTCGTTGTTACCGGCGAGATTGGCCCTCCCAAGGGCGTCAACGTGGACAAATGCCTGCATGAAGCCGAGGCCTATTTGAAAAACTCGGTTGCTGCTGTCAACGTGACCGACATTCAGACTGCCGTCATGCGCACCGGATCGATGGCGGTTTCTCACCTGTTGGTGAGCAAGGGAATAGAGCCGGTCTATCAGATGGTAACGCGAGACCGCAACCGGCTTGCACTGCAAAGCGACCTGCTGTCCGCCTACGTTCTGGGCGTTCGCAACGTTCTGGCGCTCACCGGGGACCACGTGGCGATGGGTGACCATCCCGCGGCAAAGCCCGTCTACGATCTGGATTCAGTGAGCCTGCTGGCCGCAATTACGAACCTTGAAGCCGGCCGAGACATGGGCCTGGACACCAAGGGCAACCCAAACCAGCTCGACGGCGCCCCCAGGTTCTTCAAAGGCGCTTGTGTCACGCCCTGCGCGGAGGAAGTCGAGCCGCAGATAATCAAGCTGGAGAAGAAGATCGAGGCGGGGGCGCAGTTCATACAAACCCAGGCTGTCTATGATCCCGCCGCTTTTGAGAAGTTCATGAACCGCATCAGTCATCTCAAGGCGCCGGTGCTGGTTGGCATTGTCATGCTCAAGACGGCGGGGATGGCGAAGTACATGAACTCATCTGTCCCCGGCGTCAACGTGCCGGACGCGATTATCAAGCGCATGGCCGATGCCGCAAAGGAAGACAGACAAAAGGTTTCCATCGAAATCTGCGGTGAGCTGGTGGCGAAGATGAAGCACTGCTGCCAGGGGGCTCACCTTATGACCCTCGGCTGGGACCACTGTGTGCCCGAAATCGTCAAGGCGGCGGGGCTATAAAAATCGCTGAAGCAGGTGGTCTTTCAAGGCGGCAACTCGAACTCCGAATATGCCCATTTGAGAGATCATCTGCTTCAGCTAACTAATACTAGGCGCGGTTGCTCCAGATATCAAATCAGGCCGGCAGTTCCACAACAAACTGAAGCAGGTAGCTTTCGATCCAGATCATCCTATATAGGACAATCCGGTTCGACTTGCTACCTGCTTCATTGCACAATATTAGGCATGCAGTTTCAGGAATTCAAATCCGGCTGCCCGGGCTGTATGCCCTCTCCCATGCGTAGAATTCAGCAGCTTGCGCAGATTGCTGAAAGGACGAATCATGAGGACCGCCACCGTCTTGGTAATGCCGCTTGTATGCCTGTCTGTTCTTGCGGTTGGTTGCAGGGTCAGCCCGGTGACAGGCGAAAGGCAACTGGTGCTGATTGACACTCAACAGGAGATTGCTCTGGGACGGGAAGCAGCACCGCAGTTTGAACAGGAGTTTGGCGGCAGGGTCGCCGACGCCGAGCTTCAGGCATATGTAAGCCGGATTGGCCAGTCGGTGGCTGCACAGAGTGAACGCAGCATGCCGTACGAGTTCGCCCTGCTCAATTCGGATACGCCCAACGCCTTCGCACTTCCGGGGGGCAAGGTCTATATTACGGCGGGCCTTATGCGGCAGATGGAAAACGAGCGGGAGCTTGCGGCAGTGTTAGGCCACGAGGTTGCACACGTTGCCGCCAGGCACAACGTGCAGGCGCTTCAGCGTCAGCTTGGGGCCAGCCTGCTGGTTCAATTGGCGGCAGCGGCTGTGGGGCCTGATGCATCTGACGCCGCCGCCACGGCAACACAGATTGTTACCGGCATGGCCCAGTTGAGCTACAGCAGGGATCAGGAATTAGAGGCCGACCGAATAGGCATGCGCTATATGGAACGGGCAGGGTATAACCCATACGGGATGATAGAACTGCTGACCACGCTTAACGGACTCGAAGGCGATCAACCCGGCTGGAGCGAATTCTTCCGAACGCACCCGCTCACCGACCGTCGGCTTGACGAGGCGTTGGACACTGTTCAGACGCAGTTTGCAAGTGCTGATCCAAACCAGCGGGATCCTGCCCAAGACCAGTTCTTGCGGATGCGACAGCGCCTTGCGTAGAGCAATCCCGGCTTGAAGCGCGCCATTGCCGATGTCTGATTACGGCATGTCAATCTTCGTTGCCCGAATCTTCCTTCCGAGAGGCCTGGCGAGCGGCGTCGAAGGCTATCGCGCCGAGCATCCGCCGTGCGTAGCTATCAAGATCATCGGCTGTGGAAAAGACTTCTTCGCATTCGTGGTGTCCCTGTGCGTATTCACATGTGGCGGGCGAGAACTGCCGGCAGATTGTTGGGCGCTCATCATACCGGCTGCACCGCGGTCCCTCGGGCGTGTCCGTCAGCCAACGGCAGCGGTTATCTATGCGAATGAACCACTGGCCGTCCCAGTCAATGTACACGCTTGTTGCTTCGTGGGTGAGATACCAGCGAATCTGATCGAAGTCCTCATAGGTCTCGGGCATGTCGATCGGAAAGCTGTAGTAGCGGCAGCACAGCGCGTTACACTTGCGACAGATTTCATCCATGATCATGTCATGTTAATACGCGTGAATTGCCGACGCCAGACGTTGTTGAATGCGCCTGGGGGCCGATTTTGTTGTGGCACGGTCCATCTTAGCGGCTTGATGGCGGGCCGTAGTGGGGCGGCACGTCGTCCTGCTGCGTTCGGTTGGGATCAACAGGCGTTGCTGCCTCGCGAACCTCTTTCCATTGGCGTTGCAGTTTGTCAATCTGGCTCGATAGTCTGCGAACAACCTCGTCCAGATCGCCAATTGTGCGCTCGAGGTAAGCAATCTTTTCTTCGATAATCTGCAGCCGCTCGTCCACTCTACTTCACCACCAGGTTGACCAGCTTGCCGGGGACGATAATCTCTTTGACTATCTTCCTGCCCGCGACGTCGGATGCGACTTTGGCATCGGCCATTGCCGCCGCGATTGTCTGCTCGGCAGTCGCTCCCGCGGGAATGCATATGCGCGCACGGAGCTTGCCGTTCACCTGCACCGCGACCTGCACTGAATCATCAACAACCTTGTCGGCCTCAAACTCCGGCCATGCTTCGTAAGCCAGAGTCTCTTTGCCGCCCATCTGCTGCCATAGCTCCTCGCAAATGTGCGGGGCAAACGGCGCCAGCAACAGGATGAACTGACGCGCCTGCGATACGCCGATCCTGCCGGAGCGGTAAACGATGTTGACGAACTCCATCATGGCCGCCAGCGGGGTGTTGAACTTCATGGCCTCGATGTCTTCGCCGACCTTGCGAATCAGCTTGTGCAGCGGCTTGTCCAGGTCCTCATGGTCTTCATCAGCAAGCAGCCTTGCCTGATCCTCATCGCCGCAGATCATTCGCCATACGCGGTTGAGGAAGCGGTGCACGCCAGGCACGTCGCGAGTGTTCCACGGCTTGGATGCCTCAAGAGGCCCCATGAACATCTCGTACAGCCGGAATGTGTCGGCTCCATACTGGCTGATGACCTCGTCGGGATTAACAACATTCTTGAGACTCTTGGACATCTTCTCGATGGTCTCAGTCAACGTCTCGCCCGTCTTCTTGTGCCGCGGAACATCCCCAGAGAGATCGACGTCGTCGTATCCGACAGGAACGCCGCGAGAATCTCGATATGCGAAGCTCCGGATCATGCCCTGGTTGAACAGCTTGCCGAATGGTTCGCTTGTGCTGACATATCCAAGGTCAAAGAGAACCTTATGCCAGAACCTTGAATAGAGCAGGTGCAGGACCGCATGCTCCGCGCCGCCGACATACAGATCGACGCCTCCGGAGGGATTCTCCGCCGATGCCTGCATCCAGTATCGCTCGATCTTGCCGTCGCAGAAACTGCTCTCGTTCCGTGGGTCGAGATATCGCAGGTAGTACCAGCAGCTTCCAGCCCACTGTGGCATCGTGTTCAGTTCACGGGTTGCAGGGCCGCCGCAGGATGGGCACGTGGTGGAGGACCATTCCCTGACCTTACCCAGAGGGGGCTGAGGCAGCGCTTCGGGATCGTCACTGGCTGCCGGCGTGAAGTCTTCCATCTCCGGTAATTCGAGCGGCAGTTCATCTTCGCTCAAGGCCACGGTTCCGCACTTCGTGCAGTGGATAGTCGGGAACGGCTCTCCCCAGTATCTTTGCCTGCTGAAAAGCCAGTCGCGCAGTTTGTAGTTGGTGGCGGAACGCGCCAGCCCCACAGCCGCAAGATCTTCAGTTATCTTCTTCTTGAAATCGGCGGTCGTCATGCCGTCATACTGCCCGCTGTTGACGGCAATGCCGTCATCAACATAACCCTTCCAGTCCTGGCCGCGCGGCGGCTCGACCACCTGGATTACAGGCAGATTGAACTTGAGGGCGAATTCCATGTCCCTCGTATCGTGTGCGGGCACTGCCATGATCGCCCCGGTTCCATAGCCCATCATGACATAGTCCGCCACCCAAATTGGAATGGGCTTGCGAGTGACAGGGTTAACGGCATAGGCGCCCGTGAACATGCCGCTCTTGTCTTTGCTCTCGGCGGTTCGTTCCATCTCGCTTTTGTTGACAGCCTGATTGACGTAGGCTTCAACCGCCTGCCGCTGCTGAGGCGTAACTATCCTGCCGACAAGCGGATGCTCAGGGGCAAGCACCATGTAGGTCGCGCCAAAAAGCGTGTCAGGTCGCGTGGTGTAAACGCGAATCACGCCTTCGAGCGGCTCGCCGAACGGCTTGCCTCGCCGTTGGGCAAACCAATCTTCAGATGCGATCTCCTGGAGCGGGAAATCCACCTCCGCTCCACTGCTCTTGCCGATCCAGTTGCGCTGCATCAGCTTGATGGGCTCGGGCCAGTTGACCTTCTCGAGGTCATCCAGAAGTCTTTGCGCGTACGTTGTAATGCGAAGCATCCACTGCTTCAGGGCCCGGCGGTAAACAGGATGGTTTCCGCGATCGCTCTTGCCCTCGTTGGTGACCTCCTCGTTTGCAAGCACAGTTCCCAATTTCGGGCACCAGTTGACTGGAACCTCATCTATATAGGCAAGCCGATGAGAGTCGATCAGGGCCGACTGCTCTTTGGGCGACAGGCTGTCCCACTTTCTGATATTACCGCGCATGCCGTCGGCAGGGGCGATGCATCCTTCGGCATCCACAGCCCATTGCGAGCCGGCGAGCTTTTCCACCAACTCGCTGACCGGCCTTGCCGCATTGGCGGCCGGGTCGTACCAGCTGTTGTACAACTGAAGGAAGATCCACTGCGTCCAGCGGTAGTAGCTCACGTCGGTGGTGGCCAGGCGGCGGTTCCAGTCGTAACTGAAGCCGAACATCTTGATCTGTCGTTCGATGTTCTCGATGTTTTTGGCGGTGGTGACACGTGGGTGAACGCCGTGCTCAACCGCGTACTGCTCAGCCGGCAGGCCGAACGAGTCGTAGCCCATCGGGTGCAGGACGTTGTAGCCTTTCATCCGCTTGTAACGAGCGACGATGTCGGTTGCCGTGTAGCCCTCCGGATGCCCCACGTGCAGGCCGGCGCCGCTGGGATAGGGGAACATGTCCAGCACGTAGAACTTGGGCTTGTCCGGTTGGAAGCCTTCATCGCCCGGGTTGGGCTGACGAAAAGTCTGGTTGTCGCGCCAGTATTGCTGCCACTTACTCTCAATACCGCCGAAATCATAGGCCGGCATGTTGCTTGACTCCTGGTTGATAACCGCCTGCAAAGCCCCTGCAATTGTTACGTATGGCGATTATCGCGGGACAATCAGGCCAGTCAAGTCTATTGCCCCTCGGCGGCGTTCCTCGCCTGCATCAGCGACCTGACAAAGTATGCATCCTCTTCGGCTCGCTTGCGCCAGGCAAGGCAAAGCTCCAGCAGAAAATCGTCACGCGGCACGACGTGCAGGGTCCGTTGAAGCGCATCGGCAAAGGTGCAGCCTTCCTTAATGTGCTCGAGCAGAAGATCAAAACGTTGATGGGACAGGCGGGAGTAGAGATACGAGGTAAAACTGTATGAAAGCGCATAGAAGGCCTCCGCCTGCCCGCCGTCGGGGGGCGTGTGAAGCAGCAGACTTTCCAGCGAGTAGTCCGCCTCGTCGGCAAGAACGGCGCCCGCGCGGAGTATCCGCTCATTATGATCGGCGGACTCATTGACCATGGCCAGACCTTCGTTGAGAAACAGTGGGCAGGGGGCGTCGCCAAACCGTTCCTGCATAACCAAATGGCTCATCTCGTGCGGCAGGATGCGATCAAGCATGATCGTCAGAAAGGCGCCCTTGGAATCGCACTGCGTCAGATCTATGCGGCGGGTGAGCAAGCCGTTGACGCTCTGAATGCTGAATCGGCCGCCCGACCAGTCTTCGGCATTGCGGGCGTTCGCCAGATACTCGCGCTGGCTGCCCCAGACATGAATCTCGACGACGTGCGGGAACTCCTGGTCGCCGAGAATATCCCTGACAATGCGGCGCAGGCAGGACTGCGCTTCGGCGGCAATCAGTTTCGCAAGCAGCGGATTAAGGGCTTTGACAACGAAGTTGTCGCTGCATTCGGTGAAGAATCTGCCATAAACCCTCCCCAGTTCGGCGAGTTCCTGCGCGGTGAGCCGGGCGCTGGGGGACCTGGCGCCAACCGTCGCCGAGGCCAAGGCCGCACGGCACTGTTGCATCCGCGACAGTACGTATCTTCGCGATTCCTCCGGCACGCTGCCCGAAAGGTACAGGCGGTACGCTCGCACTGCCGAACTGTACTGTTTCATTTCGGCGCGAGCATCAGCCGCTATCAACCAAGCGCGATGAATCGGGTCAACGGGGCAGGACGCCAGCTCGGATGCAATTTCCTGAGCCTCCTCGTAACGTCCCGCCTGAAGGGCGTCAATGGCAGTGCGAAGGCTTGGTGTCTGGGCGGCCCCTACGCCGCTGCAGCACGCTGCGAAGACTATCACACCCAGCCGGCGGGCAAGCCTATCTGCCTTCAAGCGCATCCGTCAGTTCCTGACGCATGTCGGCTATCCGGGCCAGATCCCGCTGAGCCCAGGAGAATTCGAGGATCAGATCACGCTGGTAGGGGTTGGCGATTCGGACGACCTCGTTAAGATGTTTCTTTATGCCGTCCAACAGGCGGACCAACTCGTTGACCTTCATCCTGAAGGCCGGTGGGGCCAGCGATTGCTTGCCCAATGTCGCCATCTGACTGTCGAAGTTGCGGGCCTCGGCATCTATCGCCGAGCGGATAGAGTTTATTCGCCGCCGCGTCATCTCAACCCGGTAGCTGCGTGATATGGACGGAACTATGGCGTCTGCCCTGTCTAAAGATCCCAGGGCCTCGTCATTTCTGGCGGATGCAAGCTGCGGATCGGTCGTTTCGAGCGCGCGTGCCTCGGACATGAGCTTGCGAGCGGCTTCCAGCTCTCGCCGGGCCATGTCGCGCAGCGCCGCCTCAAGCGCCATCGGCTGGGCCAGCGATACCGGGCCCGGACCAATGGTCTCGTCTTCCCGGCCGAATAACTCGAATTCAGGAGGGTACGACTCGGACAGCACATACATGCCGTCTGGATTTTCTCTGAGCATGGCCGCTGCTGCCTTGTAGCGGTATCCTTCAGTTCCCTCAAAGGATGAGGCAAGCTCTTCGAAGACTCTCCTGGCAGCAGAGATTTGCCCGTCCTGAAGCAGGGCCTGAGCCTGCAACTCTTTCACCAGTACGAGATTCTCCGGTGATTTCGCCAACGGCTCGAGTACGGGCAAGAAATCGTTCAGAACGTTTCTGTGCTGATCATAACGCAGCTTTCCGCCGGCAGCCTCGATTGCCTCAGAGAGAGTAAGCCACGATCCCTGTATCAGAACATAACCAAGCGCCTGGCGGGCCGTGACATTAGAGGGCTCTATGCTGATTACGCGCTGGTACAGATCCCGAGCTTGATCATCAAGGCCTTTTGATGATGCCCACTGTGCAAGCTCGACAATCGCCTCTATGACGTTGTCGGGCAACTCGGCCAGGCGGCGCTGGAGTTCGGCACGGGGATCTTCCTGCGAGATGATCTCGCGGACTTCGCTACGGTCAAGCCGCACAACCCCCAGGTCAGTATCAACACGAACAGTGTCTTGCTCGTCCGTGATTGTCCCGGTGAAGACCCTGCCATCGGTCGTTATGAGCGTGTCCGCCATGGCCAATGGCGTCAAAAGCAAAAGAAACCAGCATGTCACGGTCGCTCTTGACATTACGCCCTTCTCGTACGACCAGTGGCTCGCAGCCCGAATCGGCTATCCCGACATTGGGCAACTGCTGCAGCAAGACCCGCCGGATGGACACCTCTCGGCGCAGGGCGGCTGGGATGATCCACCCTGATGGGCGGAAAACGTGGAAAACTTCCGCTCAAGCTTCTCCTCTCCACATTCAGGACATACAACCTGCTGGTCCCTGTTGGAGACAAGAAATTCGCTGGTTTTTCCACAACTGCCGCAGATGTACTCAAAAATCGGCATAGTAAATCCTAACGGAACATAAAGTTTACCCGTGGGGCGACCGGAAATCAACCGCAACGTAAATGCATGGTTATTAAAGCTTTAGGTTGTGTTCAAGAAAGAGCGGCGCACTTACGGTGACTACTATCTTCTCCTACGCATAGAATGAGGTAATGGAGCAGGTGAGGTGGTAATCATGAGGCTGGGAATTCGTATAATCCATGAGGCGAGGGGCACATACAGATCGGTTTGTCCATCTTTGCCAGGATGCTCCAGCCGAGGGCAGACATATGAAGAGGCCAAGGTGAAGATCGAAGAAGCCATCATTGGCTATCTTGCCGCCTTGAGCAACTGCGTTCCTCCGCAGATAGAGGAGGAAGTGATCGAGTACTATGAAGAGGTTGCAGCGTAACGTTTCTGGCGCCGAATGCAGGGCGAAAGCTGCTACTCGATCTCGTACTGCTTTATCTTCCTGTATAACGTGCGTTCGCCAATGCCAAGAATGCCGGCGGCCTGCTCGCGATTTCCGCTTGTCATCTTCAGGGTGTTGCGGATTAGTTCCTTTTCCGCCTGCTCAAGACTAATGCCCGCCAGGTGTCCCAACTGAGCGTCGGCAAGGTCGTCAGGCTGCTTGTGGATCTCCGGCGGTATGTCTCGAACTTCCAGCCTGCCGCCGCCCGAGAGCACGACCATGTTCTCGACCACATTGCGCAACTGGCGCACATTGCCGGGCCAGAGATATGCCGTCAGAACACGTCTGGCGTCGGAAGACATGCCGTCCACCTTCGTGCCGTGATTAGCCGACGCCTGCTTAAGAAAATGATCTATCAGCAGGCCAATGTCTTCGCGTCTTTGGCGAAGCGGCGGAATTTCAACCGTCGCGCCCTTGACCCTGAAGTACAGATCCTCGCGGAACTTCTTGTTTTTCACCCTTTCGGGCAAGTCGCTGTTCGTGGCGCTGACAATGCGGACGTTGACCCGAATGGGCTCGTTAGCGCCTACGCGCACAACCTCGCCGTTCTCAAGGACCCGAAGCAGCTTCGCCTGCATGGCAGGGGGCATGTCGCCCACCTCGTCCAGAAACAGCGTTCCGCCGTTGGCATGCTCGAACCTTCCGGACCGGTCAGAGGTGGCACCGGTATACGCACCCTTAACGTGGCCGAAAAGCTCGTCCTCCAGCAGCGTTTCACTGAGACCCGCGCAGTTTATCGCCACGAATCGCCCGTCAGACCGGCGGGAGTTCTGGTGCAGGGCGTTGGCAAGCAGTTCTTTTCCCGTGCCGCTTTCACCCAGCAGAAGGACTGGAATGTCTGAGGCAGCCACGCGCCTGACAGTTTCAAGCACGCGCAGCATCGCCGGGCTTTGTCCGATGATGTTCTCGAACCCGAATTTCTCGTCAAGCCGCTGGCGAAGCTCTACTATCGCCCGTCTGTGTGCGGTGTCCTCCGCTGCCCTTTGTACGACCATGCGAAGCTCGTCCAGATCAAGCGGCTTCTCTATGTAGTCAAAAGCCCCTTGCTGCAGCGCTGCACGACAGGTTTGCACCGAAGAATGAGCCGTAATCAGAATGACCTTTGCGCCGGGCGAAAACTCCCTGGCGGCGGCAAGCACCGCAAGACCATCCTGGGGACCGCCAAGAACCAGGTCTGTCACGATAATGTCAAAGGCGTGGTTCTTGATCTGGGCAATGCCCGTGGCGCCGTCGTTGGCAACCCTGCAACGATGGCCAATGCGCTCGAGGCCTTCGAGAATCGCGTCAGCGTGGGCGACCTCGTCTTCAACAATCAGTATGTCAGCCGAAACGTTGTCTAACTTCTCCATGTGAAATACCTTATCAGAACCGTGGAAGCATGGCGACCATGATTTGCAGCCCTGGCGGCTCTAAAGCACCCTGAGCTTCGACAATGCAAGCACCAGCGTCTTGGGGCCGCCGCGCTCAAAGAAGACATCCACCCTGGTGTTTGGCCACTGTTGGCTGACGCGCGTGACCTGCCCGTCGCCGAAGGATGGATGCCTTACTCGCGAACCCACTTGCAGGTCCTCGTACTCCGGAGGGAATGCCGCCTCCGGGTGTTCCTGCATCTCCTCAATAGCCGCCCGCTGAACCACATCCTCATAGAACCCGCCGCTTGCGCGTCGCATGGGCCTGATCGCCGGAGTTTGCGAGTCAAACGGCGATTCGAAGGTGATGTTTTCTTTTCCTATTTCCTCAAGATAAAGCGATGGGGCCATTGGCATTGTCTGGCCTCGAATCATGCGGGAGCGCGAATGACTTAGCGTCAGCTCGTCCATTGCCCTGGTCATTCCCACAAACGCCAGGCGGCGCTCTTCCTCAAGTCGATTCTGCACGGCTTCGGGCTCTATAGATTCGTCAGCACGTTCAAACGGCAGCAGGCCCTGCTCGCATCCCACGACGAAGACAACGGGGAACTCAAGGCCTTTTGCGGCATGAAGCGTCATCAGAGAGACGGTGCCGCCGGCGCCTTCGAAGTGATCCACGTCGCTCACCAGTCCGACCTGGTGCAGATAGGCTTCGAGGGTAGGCTCCTCCGCCGAGGCGTCAAACTCCTGCGCGCTTGAGATCAACTCGTTCACGTTGGCCAGTGCCTGGCGATCTTCCTCGTCTTTTCCGCCAAGCGAGGCCCCAAGTCCACTGCGATCCAGCACAGCCTCCATCGTGTTCTTGACGCCGGCGAACGTCGCCGCCGAGAGGCCGCGAATAAGATCCGCGAAACCGGCAAGTTTTTTCGCTGCCGCGGCAGGCAGCGGCGAATGAAGCACCTCTTCGCACGCCCGCATCATCGGCGTATTTTGCGAGGCTGCATAGTCCGCCAGCCGCTTTAGAGTCGTCTGGCCGATGCCTCTCGCCGGCGTGTTCACCGCCCGGGCGAACGACACATCGTCTGCCGGGTTGACCATCAACTTGAGATACGCCAGGAGATCCTTGATTTCCTTGCGGTTGTAGAACTCGACGCCGCGGGCGATGCGATATGGTATTGCCGTTCGCAGAAGCGCCTCTTCCATTACGCGGGAAAGGCTGTTCACGCGATAAAAGACGGCGATGTCGCCATAGTCTCTGCCCGCCCTTTTTGCGGCGGAGATTCTTGATGCAACCTCTCGCGCCTCGGAATACTGGTCTGGGCAGGTCAGGACGCGGACATTGGCGCCATCCTCGCGCCGGGTCCACAAGGTCTTGTCTTTTCGCATCTTGTTGTGCGCAATGAGCCGCGAGGCAGCCGTCAGTATCGGTTGCGTGGACCGGTAGTTCTCTTCAAGGCGAACCACCTTGGCGCGCGGGTAGTCGGTCTCGAACTCCATGATGTTGGTGATATCCGCGCCGCGCCAGGCGTAGATGCTCTGGTCGGGATCGCCGGTTGCGCAGATGTTCTCGTGCTCCATGGCGATTGCGTGGGCGATGATGTACTGGGCTCGGTTGGTGTCCTGGTACTCGTCGATTAGGATGAAGCGGAACCGGTCGCTCAATGCCTGTCGAATGTCGTTGCGGTGGCCAAGCAACGAAGCCATCTTCATCAGCAAATCGTCAAAATCGACAGCGTTTGAAGCAGAGAGCCTGCGCTGATACTCAATGAATATCTGGGCAACCTTTCGATCAAAGAACTCCTGGGCGTGCTCGGCGAACATCTCGGCGGTCTGCAAACGATTCTTGGCATGCGAAATGGCTGCGTGAACCGCGCCCGGGGGGATCCTGTCGGAAGGAATCTCCAGATCGGCCATGGCTTCCTTGACCAGCTTCACCTGGTCGTCGCGATCATAGATCGAGAAATTCCTGCCAAGGCCGGATTCGATACTGAATTCCCGCAGCAACCTTGCGCAGAGCGAGTGGAATGTGCAGACGGTTGCGCCTCTGGACACTCCCATAGCCTCGACGCGCTGTTTCATCTCCCCGGCCGCCTTATTGGTGAAGGTCAGGGCCAGCACATTCCAAGGCGCCACGCCCTGTTGAACCAGGTACGCGATGCGCCTGGTAATGACGCGCGTCTTTCCGGAGCCCGCGCCGGCCAGCACCAGCAGGGGGCCTTCGATGTGCGTCACTGCCTGACGCTGAGGTTCGTTCAAATCGGCCAGCGGATCCAAATTGCTCTCCTGAAGTAGTATCGTGGCACAATATACAATACGGCGCGGCTCATGAAAGGGTGCAATTGGCCCAGCATGCGGTAATGCCAAAATCTGCTTGGCGCGGTATTGCCCGGCGGTAGCAATCCGTTGCAGTTGCAATTGTCTCGCCGGCCTTGTCCGACAGATCGGAAAAGGCTGTGGGACTGATTGGACAACCAGCAGGTTGATCTTTCAGGGCGATCGTCATGCAACTGCCTGTCTGCCGGCGCAGGCGGGTTCCATGCCTGCGGCTGTAGCTATGGCCGCGGACAAGACAAATTGAAAGGAGACACTGGAATGAGCAGGAGTAGCGTTCTAAAAGCGCTTCGCCGCGAGGGCGGTCTGGTTGTTGGCACGGGCACCTCCATCGTCTGCAAAGACCTGATGGCGAAACTGGATACGTGGTTTCCGCAGGCTCACATGGAGCCGGAGGCTATGGCCCGTCTGGCGATTGCGGGGTATACCGAACTGGGCATGGACATCGTCATGCCGCTGTTTTCAGTTTGCCACGAAGCGTCAGCCATGGGATGCAACGTCCACTGGGGCGGCCCGGAGCAGATGCCCGAAAGCGGCAGGCCCATCTTCTCTTCGATCGAGGACATCCACGTTCCCGCCGACCTTCTCGACAGGCCCGGCTGCAAGGTTCCCCTAAAAGCCATCGGGTTGTTGCGCAGCCGACTGGGCGAAGACACCGCTGTCTGCGGTAAGGTGTTTGGCCCGTGGACACAAGCGTACCACTACTTTGGCGTGGAAAACTTCCTCATGCTCACCATGGACGATGCCTCTGCCGTGGAGCAAATCATGGAAGCTCTGATGCCGGTCACGATATCGTTTGCCCGCGCCCAGATCGACGCGGGCGCCGACTGCATTTTGCTGGGCGACCATGCGACCCGCGACTTGTGCAGCCCGGCATCCTACGAGAGATTCCTTAAGCCCGTCCACGCACGCCTGGCGAAGGAGATTAACGCTCCCGTCATCCTGCACATCTGCGGCGATACGTCAGACCGGATCGGCATGATATCTCAAACAGGGCTTGATTCGTTTCACTATGACACCAAGACCGGCTCGCCACAAAAGGTGCGATCGCTCGCCGGGCCGGGGCTTGCCCTCATGGGCGGCGTTAGCAACTACACGCTGTTGCGCGGTTCGCCGCAGGAGATTTCGGCAATGGCGCGACAGGCCGTCTTGGCCGGCATAGACATCGTTGGGCCTGAATGCGCAGTGCCACTGCTGACGCCAATTGAAAACCTTAAGGCCATCCGAGAGGGGGTTGCGTCATGAGGGATTTCCGCGACGACATGATTGCCGCAATCGAAGGCCGGCCGGTGGATCGCATTCCCTGGGTTCCGAGGCTTGATCTGTGGTTCCGCGCCAATCAGCTTGCCCGAACCATGCCCCCTGGGCTTGAGGACGCATCGCTGGAGGATGTCTGCGACGTCCTGAATGCCGGGTTGCACTGCGTCATTCCCGACTTCAAGGGTGATCCATCTCCCGAAGCGGAACTTGATCGCGCTCTGGGTTTGTACAATCTTTCGACCATGCCGTATCACATCGTTCTGGAAGGCGTGGAGCGTCGCGTCACAACTGATGGAGATCGAATCCGCACCGAGTACCACACGCCGGAAGGCATGGTCGACACGGTTGTGCGGTACACCGAGGATATGCGGAAGGCCGGCGTAACGGTCAGCCATGTGGAGCAACCGGCCATCCGGGATGTGAAGGACTATGCCGCCGTCGGCTATATCTTCGAGCATGCGCGAGTCGAGCCCAACTATGACGGCATCAACTCGATGATCCAGCGGGTTGGCCAGCGCGGGCTGGTTACGGGCTTCATCAGCCTTGCCGCCTCGCCCATGCATCTGATCCAGCGAGAGCTCATGGCCGTTGACCAGTTCTTCTACGCGATGAGCGACCACCAGGCGGAGCTTGAGCGGCTGTCGGAACGCATAGCGCTGTATTGGCAGCGAGTGCTCGAAGTGGCTGTTGACAGCCCGGCCCGGATATACCTTCTGGGCGCGAACTATGATGCAATGATAACTTACCCGCCTTTCTTCCGGGATCACATCGCCCCCTGGCTTGGGCGGTTTGGCCAAATGCTTCACCAGAGAGGCAAGTATCTGCTGACGCATACGGACGGAGAAAACACCGGCCTTCTGGAGCACTATGCAAAGAGTTCAATCGACGTTGCCGATTCGGTCTGCCCGTATCCCATGACGAAGCTTTCTTTTGCGGAGTCACGAGCAGTTCTCAAGCCGGCCGGCATAACGATCATGGGAGGCATTCCGTCGATTGCGCTGGTGCGCTCGTCCATGAATGACAGGCAATTTGATGAGTTTCTTGACGGGTTCTTCAGAGAGATCGATTGCGGTGACCGTCTGATCCTGGGCATTTCAGACACCACGCCGCCGGGCGCGGATTTTGATCGCCTGCGTCAGATAGGCCGGCGTGTCGCGGACTTCGGCCCGCCGAGACGATGATCAGCCGGGGGCATGGGCCGGGCGAAAAAACGATGCGCCTGCTTCGTTGAAGAATTCGCCTCGCGGCAGTATCCTTGCCGGGGCAATTCCGCGCTGTTACGGCGCGCGAGTTTCGTACTAAGGAACACTATGAGGATACTTTCAGGAACCCAGCCTTCGGGCCGCCTTCACGTAGGCAACTATTTTGGCGCCATTCGTCAGTACATCGAATTGCAGGAAAAGGGCCACACCTGCTTCTACTTCATCGCCAATTACCATGCTCTGACAAGCATGCACGATCAGGCGGGCTTGAAAGATGCAACGTTCCATGTGGCGGCTGCGTACCTGGCGCTGGGGCTCGATCCGCAGCGCAGCACGTTCTTTGTGCAATCTGATGTGCCTCAGGTTGCGGAGCTTTGCTGGATTCTTAACTGCGTCTGTCCGGTGAGCCTGATGGAAAAGGGCACAAGTTATAAGGACAAGATCGCCAAGGGGCTCCCAGCCAGCATGGGGCTGCTTGACTACCCGGTGCTCCAGGCAGCCGACATTGTCATATATGACGCCAACCTTGTGCCCGTTGGCGCCGACCAGAAGCAGCACATAGAGATGACGCGCGATCTGGCGACCAAGTTCAACTCGACCTTCGGCCAGGAAGTCCTGGTGCTGCCCGATGCTCACATTGTCCCTGAGGTCGCGGTTGTGCCGGGCATTGACGGCCAGAAGATGTCCAAGAGCTACAACAACACCATCGAATTATTCGCCACGCCCAAGGAAACCCACAAGCGATGCATGCAGATCGTGACCGATTCAACTCCGCTTGAATCGCCCAAGAGCCCGGATCAGTGCAATGTCTTCGCCCTGCTGAAGCTCTTTGCCTCTCCAGCCGAGATCGAGGAGATTGCCGGCAAATACAGGGCCGGAGGGTATGGGTACGGACACGCAAAGAAACGCCTGGCCGAACTTATCAACGAGCGTTTTGACTCCGCCCGCCAGAAATACACCGAGCTGGAGAAGGACCCGTCCTACGTGCATGACGTCCTTGCAGAGGGCGGCAGGCGGGCTCGCGAAGTGGCGGAGGCCACCATGCAGCGAGTGCGTCAGTCCTGCGGTCTTCTCAAGCACTAATGGTCCCAATCGGAAGGCATATGGAAGAATACCGCGTCAACCTGGATATATACAACGGCCCGCTGGACCTGCTGCTATACCTTATCCGGCGCGACGAGGTGGACATATACGACATCCCCGTCGCAAGCCTTACAGAGCAGTACCTTAAGTACGTCGACGTGCTTCATCAACTCGACCCCAACATGGCGGGGGAGTTCCTGGTCATGGCGGCGACTCTGCTCGAAATCAAAACCAGAATGCTGTTGCCCGTGCAGCAGAATGCTCAAGAAGGCGTCGAGAGCGAGGGGGACCTGGCAATCGACCCGCGAGCCGAGCTTGTGCGGCAGTTGCTTGAGTACAAGCGGTTTAAGGATGCCGCCGGAGATCTGCGGGATGTGGGCGAAGAACAGTCGATGCGGCATCCACGAAGGCCCGTGCTGCCTGATGCGCGGCAGACTGAACTGGATCTGGAGGATGTGCAGGTCTGGGATCTGCTTGAAGCCTTCAGCAAGCTCATGGAGTCTATCGGCCAGCGGCCCAGCCAGCACCAGGTCATCTACGATGACACGCCGGTGGAACTGCACGCCGAAGACATTATGGACCGCCTGAGCCGCGAGGGATCATTGACATTCAGGCGGATATTCGAGGGCCGGACAAGACGAACCGAGCTGGTGGGTCTGTTCATTGCAGTACTTGAGCTTGTGAGGCTTAAGAAGATTGTCGCCTTGCAGGAAAGCAACTTCGGCGAGATCAACATAAGGCTTAAGCCCGAAGAAGACACGTCTCCGACTGCCGAGTCTCAGGAAGAGCCCTCTGCCAACGAGCCCCCAGCGCCGATAGAATCTTCTGAACAACCAGCGGAGCACGAACATGAGCTATGAGAAAAAGTTGCAGGAACTGGGTCTTGAACTGCCGGCGGCGCCAAAGCCGGTAGGGTCCTATCTGCCCGCGGTGCGTACAGGACATCTGGTTTACACCGCCGGCCAACTGCCCATACGCGGCGGCACTCCGGTTGCGACTGGCAAAGTCGGCGCCGAGGTTCCTCTTGAGGTGGCGCAGCAATGCGCTCGTCAGGCAGTTCTTAATGCGCTGGCGGCTTTGCGCACTCTGGTCGGTTCTCTGGATGCAGTCACGAAAATCGTCAGACTCAACGTGTTTGTGAACTCTGCAGCCGGTTTTGTAGAGCAAGCCAAGGTTGCCAATGGCGCCAGCGATCTGCTGGTGTCTGTTTTTGGAGATGCCGGACGCCACACGCGCTGTGCGCTCGGCGTGGCGGAATTGCCGCTGAATGTGCCCGTCGAATTGGACATCATCGCGGAAATTCAGTAGCCCGAAGGCTTCCCGTTGATTACGGTGTTACATCCGGTATTTGTTTTTGACAGTATGAAAGGTAGTCAACGATGGAAGTTCAACTATCGGAACGTCTCAAGAAATTGCCGCCGTACCTCTTCGCCGATCTGCGCCGCAAGATAGCGGCCGCCAGAGAACGCGGCGTGAAAGTCATCTCGCTGGGCATCGGCGATCCGGATATGCCCACGCCTGATGCGGTGGTTGACGAACTTACCCGTGCGATTAATGATCCTGCCGATCCGAATCGTCACCGCTATGGGTGTGATGTGCCAACGGTTGAGTTTCCGCAGGCGGTGAAGGCGTTCTACAAGCGCAGATGGAACGTAAACCTGACTGATGATCAGATTGTTACGACAAACGGCTCGAAGGATGCCATCGCCCAGTTCGCCATGGGCATACTCAATCCTGGCGACATTGGCATTGCTCCTTCACCGGGGTACCCCACGTATGCAATCGGCCACACCTTCGCAAGCGCGGTCACATACCAGACGCCGCTGCTCAGAGAGAACAACTTCCTTGTGGATTTTGATTCGATCCCGGCCGAGGTGTGCAGGCTGGCGAAGATACTGTGGCTCAACTATCCGAACAACCCGACAACGGCCGTTGCGGATCTCGACTTCTTCAAGCGCGCCGTGGAGTTCGGCCGAAAGCACAACATCCTGATCGCCCACGACAGCGCATACAGCGAAAACGTATATGACGGCTACCAGGCGCCGAGCATTCTCCAGGTTCCCGGCGCGGATGAAGTCGCCGTCGAGTTCTTCTCGTTGTCGAAGGGCTTCAATATGACGGGCTGGCGCGCCGGCTGCGTGGTTGGCAACGCCTCGGCAGTCAAGTCGTTGAGGCTGGTCAAGGACAACACCGATAACGGCAGCCTGCGAGCCATTCAGTTCGCAGCGGCCCGGGCGCTGAATCTTTCTGATGAGCTTACGCCGAAGGTTAACGAAGTCTACCGCCGTCGGCGCGACTTGGTTATTGACGCTCTCAACGCTCATGGCTGGTCGTTGGAAAAGCCCAGGGCAACGATATATGTCTGGGCGCCGGTCCCAAAGCGTTACAACGGGTCATCCGCTGAGTTCTGCACCGAACTGCTCGAGAAGGCGGGCGTTGTTGTTACCCCCGGCCTGGGTTACGGGCAGTGGGGGGAGGGATTCTTCCGAATCTCGCTCACCTACAGTGACGACATTCTCACCGAGGCCATGAATAGAATGGTCAAGTTGAAGGGGTAAGCCGTCCTTGGAAATCAGGATGGAACAAACCGCCGGCCTGGGCAAGCAAGCCGAGGTCTGGGTGGACGGCAGGCTTTTTGTTGTGTGCGACGGTATCAGCACTCGCCAGAAGCGATGCCCGCCCGGTCTTATCGAGTCGGCCCGGTTCGTGTACGTGACTGACGAACCCGTTTCATGGGAAGACGCCGCTCGGAGCAACCCCTCCCGCCGCAGCTCCATCGATCACGTCCGCGACTGGTGCTACGTTGGATACGGCAGGGTGGAGAGCATCATGCCGGTCGTGATAGACTTCGGCCTGCTGAAGATGGAAGACGCCAACTGGACCAACGACGAGTCGCTCGTCGGCAAATACGTCCGCATATCTATCGACCGCCTGGAAATCGTCCCCGCCCTCGAGCAGTAGCCTCAGCTCAATTCGTCGATCTGCCTGATTCGCTTCTCGTGCCTGCCGCCGTCGAAGGGGGTGGCAAGGAATATCTCGACAATCTCAAGCGCCTGTTCGATCGACATCATGCGCTGGCCAAGCGAGACGATGTTGGCGTCGTTGTGCTGACGGCAGTATCTGGCGGAGCGGTTGTCCCAGCAGACGGCAGCCCTGATGCCGCGAACGCGGTTGGCGACTATCGCCTCGCCGTTGCCTGAACCGCCCAGGATTATGCCGCGCTCGACCTCGCCGGCGGCGACGGCCTTGGCGCAGGGATGGATGAACTTGGGATAATCGCAGGATTCATTGCTGAATGTGCCGAAATCCTTAACGTCATGCCCTGCCTTCTTGAGAAACGCCGCGATGCGTTCCTTGTACTCGAAGCCGCCGTGGTCGCTCGCCAATCCAATCTTCATGGTGTCTCCCGAAAGCATAGAACTGTAGGCATTGTGCCGGCGAAATCAAGCACTTGAGCCGTAAGCTATTTACGAAGCACTATCGTCGGCTGAACGACGGCGTCATCACTGATCGAGGCAATGGCAACCAATTTGCCCGCGGCATCGACCAAAGCCGATTCTTTGGCGCAAGGGGCTGCCGGATGATGCACCCGTCTGCCAAGGATGATGTTGCCGACTTGCTCGTCGTCAAGCTGCACCACAGGCAAATCTTCGACAGCTCGCAGCGCGTCGATCAAGTGCTTATCGGGCTGGAAAGCCTGAATATCAACCGCATCTTCAATTGCAAAGCCGCCAACGGCAGTTCTGACAAGCGAACTGCAATACCCGCCAACTTTCAGGACAGAGCCGATGTCGCGCGCCAGTGACCGCAAATAGGCCCCGCTGCCGCAAGACACCTCAACTTTGAGAAGTGGATAATCATATTGCAGCATGTTTATGTTATATATCTGCACGGGCCGCTGAGCGAGTTCGACGGTCTTGCCCTGCCTGGCCAGCTTGTACGCTCTCTGGCCGCCGATGGAAATCGCGCTGTGTGCGGGCGGGCGCTGCATGATCTCTCCGATGAACCCCTTCAGAACAGCAAGCACCTCGGCCTGGTCGGGCGCCTTGGCCCCGATGACTGCGGTGGGGGCTGTTTCCGTATCGTCGCTTTCGGTGAATGCACCGAGCGTAATTCCGGCGGTGTAACGCTTGGGCTTCTGCTGCACGTAGCTTGCCAGCCGCGTCGCCGAGCCGGCGAAGAGAACCAGAACCCCTGAGGCAAATGGGTCCAGCGTGCCCGCATGCCCGACCTTCACGCCCTTGGGCAGTTGCTTGCGCACCCGGAACACAACGTCATGGCTGGTCAGGCCCACGGGCTTGTTGATGTTGAACAATCCGAACATGACTAGAGAATACGCACTGGCGGGCGTGTGCTCATCAAAAATCCGTCATCTGCCGATAAAGGATATCGAGGCAGTAAGGCGCGTATTATTTCTTGAGGCGAATCATGAGAAAAACTGCGATGTTCAGGCCAAACAGGTCCGTTGAAGGCAGACGCCTTTTCTTCTCGGTCGAACAGGCCAACAGGTCGCTGATTCTTGTGCGGCGGATCGTTGAGGATGTGATCAACTCACACCAGAGGCTCATAGAGCTTCAGGAAATCCTCGAAAGCTCACAGCGGAACGACCGTGGCTGCCAGGCCCTCCGCGCCCGCAAAGAGATGATTTGCGTCGTCGAAAAGATACGTTCGTGCCTCCAGGAGGCCCAGGCGGTTGGCATCGAGGTGCGCGACTGGTCGCTGGGAATAGTGGATTATCCCGCCCGGGCATGCGGCAGGGAGATACGCCTGTGCTGGCGGTACGGCGAAGACCGCATTGAATTCTGGCATGAGGTCGGCGAGTGCTTCGCGGGCAGAAAAGATATCGCGCTGCTCGAAGGTGCACAGGTCGCCGCCGCGGCTCGCTGAGGTTCAGTCAATCTTGACGCCGGAGGCGTGAATCCATACAGTTTGACTGTCAAACTGATGGAGTGCCAGGGATGGCGAGCAAGCACGTCAAGAAAATCGTAACACCAGCCTCTGAAATTGCGCCAGCGGATCAGCCTGCGCCGGTGGCAAAAGAGCCCAAGAAGGCAGTCCGTCGCGCCACTGCCGAGACGATGGCCAAGGCGCAGCGCAGCATTTCCGTTAGCGAGTTTTTCGCCAAGAACCGCCACTTGCTCGGTTTCGACAATCCCAGAAAAGCGCTGCTTACCACCGTCAAGGAAGCGATAGACAACTCGCTGGACGCTTGCGAGGAAGCCGGCATTCTGCCCGTTGTGGAAATCACCGTCGGGCAGCTTGGCGAGACGCACTTCAAGGTGATCGTCCGAGACAACGGCCCGGGCATAGTTCGCCAGCAGATACCTCACATATTCGGCAGGCTGCTGTATGGGAGCAAGTTCCACCGGTTGCGTATGAGCCGCGGACAGCAGGGTATTGGCATTTCGGCGGCCGGCATGTACGGACTGCTGACGACGGGAAAGCCCGTAAAGATTACGTCGAGAACCGGCCCGCGAAGCCAGGCCCAGTATTACGAGCTTCAGATAGACACCCGAAACAACCGGCCGGACATCATCAAGCAGGCCCAGGTTGAGTGGGATCAGCCCCAGGGCACTCAGGTGGAGATAGAGCTTGAAGCTCGCTACCAGAAGGGAAGGGCCAGCGTTGACGATTATCTTCAGCAGACGGCAGTGGCCAACCCTCACGTCACGCTGATATACAACGCCCCGGATGGCAGAGTGGAACGATACGAGGCGGCAAGCAAGCACCTGCCGCCCCAGCCCAAGGAAATTCGCCCGCACCCGCAGGGCGTCGAACTTGGCCTGCTGATCAAAATGCTTCAGGAGACCAAAGCCAAGCGGATCAGCCAGTTCCTTTGCAGCGAGTTCTCGCGTGTTTCGCCGCGCGTGGCTCAGGAGATACTGGCGACGGCCGGCGTTGACGCGTCTGCCACCCCCAAGAGGCTTGGCGGGGAGGATGCCCAGCGTATCTACCAGGCCATCCAGAAAACAAAGATCATGGCGCCAGCGACGGATTGCGTGGTTCCCATAGGCAAGGATCAACTCGTCGCCGGTCTAAAACAGGTCGTCAACGCGGAGTTCTACGCCGCTGTCTCACGCAGCCCAGCCGTCTATCGCGGCAACCCGTTCATCATCGAGGCGGCGCTGGCCTACGGCAAAGCGCCCGCTGAGCCCGCCCCGGTCGGCGAGCCTTCAGTTGAGCAGGCGGATGAAGGCGAAGAGGAGCGGTCCAACGGCGAGTCTCTGGCCCGCCTGATTCGCTTCGCCAACCGCGTGCCGCTTCTGTATCAGCAAAGCGCCTGCGCAACCTGCAAGGCAGTGGTGAATCTCAACTGGAAGGCGTACAACCTGCCGCAGTCGAGAGGCGCATTGCCGTCGGGCGACTTGACCATCGTGGTCCACATGGCGTCTGTCTGGGTGCCCTTTACAAGCGAATCAAAGGAAGCGATAGCCTCTTACCCGGAGATACTTAAAGAGCTGCGCCTGGCCCTTCAGGAAATCGGCAGGCAGCTTGGGCTTCATCTTCGCCGCAGCGCCAAGTTGCAGCATGAGCTCAAGAAGCGCAGCTACATCGAGAAATACATCCCCGCCATCGGCGAGGCGCTGAAGGATATCCTTGAGCTGAAGGAAAAGGACGTAGAGAGAACCTGCGAAAACCTTAAAACGGTCCTTGAACGCAGCCGAAGCATGTAGAGCTACTTGATCTGGCCGAGGATCCGCCGCATGGCCATCGCATTTTTTCCGGCCTGGCCGCGGTTGCAGTTGTTGAAGAGGGTGTAGATTTTCTGCACTTCCTGCTCGATTGCCGACCATTGCCCCAAGACGTCCTTCAGTTCGTCTTCGCTGTAGTCGTAGTCGTATCGCATACCCTCGCCCTTGTACCAATACCTGGCGTTGCGCGAGTGCAGCCGAAGGTAGGCAATCGGAGAGGTGCTTATCGGCGGCGGATGAAACAGCGACCGAATCGGCGGCGCATCAGGCACAACCAGGGCGACCGACTTCTCCCTCAGGCCCTGGTATGTTGAGTCATGCTCCCATGAGGAGTCGCGGAATTCCACCGCCTGGGGCAGGGGGGCGATAGCATCAATCACGCGGGCCAGAAACAGGCGGTTTTCCACCGTGCGCTTGAACGATTGGGGAAACTGAAGAAGAATGCCGGCCAGTTTGCGGCTTTCTATCAGGGGCGCAAGATTGTCGACAAATTCGTCAACCCCGGCCAAATCTCTCTCGTGGCTGATCTGCTGGTTGAGTTTGACCCAGAACTCGAAGCCCGGCGGGCTGTGCTCGGACAGACTGGCGAGTGTCCTTGCCGACGGCATGCGGTAGAACGTGTAGTTCAGCTCGGTCATCGAGAAGAACGTCGTGTACTGGGCGAACATCTCTTTTGGCTTGGTCTGCGGTGGATAGAACTCGCCTATCCAGTCTTTGAAGGAAAAGCCGCTGGTTCCGATGATGTACTTGTTCTTGTCAGCCACAGATCATAATAGATCGCCGGTTTGCGGCGATTATTGCTCGGGCTTGGAGCGGAGAATGGCCAGGAATATCCTCTCGGCCGGGCCGGGCGCCTTGCCTCGCCGCCGGAGAATGCCGACCGGTCGCACCCAGTTCTCGGCGTCCTTGAAATGGGCGAAGGCAAGCTCGCCATAGCTTGCCTCACGTTCCACGTTGTCCAGGGGCAGAATGCTTATGCCGCTGCCGACGGCAACGGCGCGCTTAAGCAGCTCGATGTTGTCGAACTCCATCGCCAGGCGGACCTCGACCCCGGCGTCGTGCAGCAACTTGTCTATCTGCCGGCGAGTGGGAATATTGGCCTCGAACGCCACGAATCTTTGGCCCCTAAGGTCGGAAGCGCTGATCCTGCTCTTCGAGGCAAGAGGATGATTTGGCGGGAAGACCGCTACCAGTTCCTCCGACGACAAAGGGACGATTTCTATCGCGCGGTGTTTCTCGGGGCATGCCACCACGCCCAGGTCCATTTCACCGTTGGCGACGGCCGTGTAAATCCGATTCCACCGGGCATATTCAACGTGCAGTGTCACCTCGGTGTGCGACCTGAGGAACTTCCTGATGAAGGGATCGAGAAGATAGAATCCCACCGAGTAAATCGTGCCCACTCGCAGCACGCCTCGCACGCTGTCAGCGGCGGATCGAACCTCGCCTACCAGTTGCTCGAACCTGCGCAGAATCTCGGATGCGCCCTGGTACAGCGCCTTTCCCGCTTCGGTCGGCGCCAGAAGCCCTCCGCCCCGGCTGACTAGCTGCGTGCCGAACTCCTTTTCGAGCTTGGCCAGTTGTTGAGACACCGCCGATTGGCTGACGTAGTTTGCCTCGGCTGCCCTGGAAAAGCTGCCTGTATCAATGAGATCGCAGAATGTCTTGAAAATTTCCGTGTTCATGGCGTCCTCACCACGTTCTTACGCCGGATCAGTGGCGGCGAGATAATGCACCTGTTCATAGATCGCATCAAGCACGTCCTTTGCGGCCTGTGGGCTCAGCGTCATCCTGGCTCGCAGGGCGGCTGCTTGTCCCAGGGCGCGGGCCTTATCCGCGTCGTCAAGCAGTTGCAGCACGGCGCCGGCTGAGTCCCGCGGATCGTTGACCTGGGCAAAAAGCACCGCATCGCCGCCGATCTGTGCTGCCTCTGCCGTGCAGCTTGACACTACCGGCAACCCGGCCGCCATACCGGCAGAGAGGGGCCGGACACCTGAGCGGCCCACCGGAAGATGCAGCATCACGTCCGCAGCCGACAGCACATCGCTGCTATCATACCGCCAACCGCCAACAAAGACCTCATCCGGCTGGCCGCAAAGACTGATGAATCGCTCCAGCGAACCGGATGCATCGCCGCTGCCGGCTATCATTAGTCTCACATCGTCGCGTATCTCGTGCAGTATCGCCTGAACCCACGGACCGAGGCGAAACCCGCAGTCGCGGTCGATCTGCCCCATCATGACCAGCAGATGGTGGTTGTCGGCGACGGCAAGCTTTTCCCTCAGGCGGGATCGTCTTGCGTGCTTGTCCTGCGGGGCAACGGCGCTGGGAGGCAGCACTCGAACGTTGCCGGAGGGGGCTCCCTGCCTGATTGCCTGCTCGACAGCGGCGCTGGTTGGAAACGTCAGAACGCACCCCCGCCCGGCCAGGCGGACAAGCTGCTGAAGCATTGGCTTGGGCGGGCAGTAAGGCATTGAAGCAACTACACGAGATTTCGATTTAGATGCAAACGCCTCGGAAGCCTGTGCGGCGCGAGGCGACCATGCATGGACCACGTCTGCGCAGACATGTTCATGCATCGCAAGGTAGGCGCCGCCAAGCGCGGCTATGGACATCGGCTCATGGGCATGCTCGACAGGCAGATGCAGGCCCGTTAAATCGGGCTCGCTTCCGAGGCAAATTACCCTGTCGCCGGCTTTGAGCGTCAGCGACAGCAGTTCAAGCATGTCCCGGTGAGTCGTGCGGTCTATGATGTGGAGGACTAGCGACATGCGAGCACTATATCCGAGTTGCAGCCCACAATAAAGATGCTGATGGACCACTTTGCCCGTCTTTGGGGTACCATCTGTAAATCATGATGTCGCAAGCATTTGCACACACGAACCGAAGGTGGTTTTGGGCGTAATGAAGCATGTGGGCGCATAGGATCGCAAGATTTTTTCGATTTCGGATGAAAAGATGATTGACACAAAAGAGCGAGTCGCTAGGATACAACGTCTCGCCGCTCGACTGGCTTGTGTCAGTTAAGCGGACGCCCAGAACGGGAGCTGACGCCTGGTGACGATTTTGGGTAGTGAATCTTTGAGGTGGTCTATCGCATAAGCGTCCAAACGCTATTGGTTTGGAGTGCCGGCCACCGCAGAGGTGGCTGTTTTGTTGTAGGCCGGCCGGGTTTCGGTCGGGCGGATGTTTGAAATCATAAAGAGCCAGAATGATACAGGAAGTTGGCGGCGCGGGCCGGCTGCGGTTTTGTGCGGCGGTCTGTGTCGACGGACGGGCTTGTAGCTCAGTTGGCTAGAGCGTGCCCCTGATAAGGGCAAGGTCGTTGGTTCGATTCCAACCAGGCCCAGTAGCACAGCGGCGCGGAAGTGAATCGGCGACAGTAGCCGGCGTTTCGGCGAGCTGATCGCTGGAGTGCTGGAAGAGCCGGGGACGTAGCTCAATTGGGAGAGCACTAGCTTTGCAAGCTAGGGGTTGCCGGTTCGACCCCGGTCGTCTCCATGCCTCAACGGGCATTAAAAAGCTCGAAGAATACGCCGGTCGGGTGCGAACCGATCGCACGACAGGGCGTACCAAACAAGGGCCAGCGGGACGGACCGGCCGGGCCGGTCGAATTCGCGGGCCAAAAAAAACTTTCTGATTATTCTGAGAATGTTCTTGATTGTTTAACGACAATCAAATAGAAACAACGATCCGTGTCCGTGGGACTAAAGCCCGCGAACAAGGACGATTCCGAAGTGCCGATAGGGCTTTCGGGATACGAAGCGGCTCTTTGACAAGTGCATAGGGGTAGTGAAGAAAAGCTAGCGAGGTTCACCGAATCTTGAGAGCGCCAAGGCGGCTTACAACCGTACTTGCACCGGGTCTTCGGACCGGGGACAAGTGTGGTCAAGCTACTAAGGGTGCATGGTGGATGTCTAGGCGTGATGAGGCGATGAAGGACGCGGTAGGCTGCGATAAGCCCAGGGGAGCTGTCAAGCGAGCATTGATCCTGGGATTTCCGAATGGGGAAACCCGACGTGACTGTGCAAGCAGATCACGTCACCGCCGGATGAATTCATAGTCCGTCGGAGCGAACGCAGGAAACTGAAACATCTAAGTACCTGCAGGAAAAGAAATCAATTGAGACTCCGTCAGTAGCGGCGAGCGAACGCGGATCAGCCCAAACCGGTCTTCGGACCGGGGTTGCGGGCGCCATTCAGGAGTTATAAAGGCAGTGATAGTCGAAGAGTCTGGAAAGGCTCACGATACAGGGTGATAGTCCCGTAGGCGACGTCAGATGCCCTCCGTTATGTATGGCGTTCCAGAGTAGCACGGAACTCGTGGAACTCCGTGTGAAGCTGGGGAGACCACTCTCCAAGGCTAAGTACTACATCACGACCGATAGTGGACAAGTAGGGCGATTGAAAGATGAAAAGCACCCCTATTAGGGGAGTTAAAAGTACCTGAAACCATGCACTTACAAGTTGTCGGAGCCCTATGCCCGCAAGGGAATGGGTGACGGCGTGCCTTTTGCATAATGAACCGGCGAGTTATCGTTTGCGGCATGGCTAAGTCCTTAAGGGATGGAGCCGTAGGGAAACCGAGTCTTAATAGGGCGTTTAGTCGCAGGCGGTAGACGCGAAACCACGTGATCTACCCATGGCCAGGTTGAAGCATCCGTAAAAGGACGCGGAGGACCGAACCCGTGAACGTTGAAAAGTTCTGGGATGAGCTGTGGGGAGGAGTAAAAGTCTAATCAAACGTGGAGATATCTCGTTCTCTCCGAAATAGCTTTTGGGCTAGCCTCGAGTAAATTGCACGACGGGGGTAGAGCACTGGATGAAACGATGGGTCCACCAGACTACATTCTTCAACCAAACTCCGAATACCGTTGTGTGTACCTCGGGAGTCAGTCTACGAGGGATAACCTTCGTGGTCGAGAGGGAAATAACCCAGATCGCCGGCTAAGGTCCCCAATTCATGCTAAGTGTGTAAGGAAGTCGGATTGCTGTGACAGCCAGGATGTTGGCTTAGAAGCAGCCACCATTTAAACAGTGCGTAATAGCTGACTGGTCGAGCAACCCGGTGCCGAGAATGATCGGGACTAAGCATGATACCGAAGCCGCGGAATTGCCGTAAGGCAATTGGTAGGAGAGCGTAGCTGTCGGCGTTGAAGGCGTACCGTAAGGAGCGCTGGAGCGGCAGCTAGTGAGAATGCCGGTATGAGTAACGATAAAGCAGGTGAAAATCCTGCTCGCCGTAAGCCTAAGGTTTCCTGGGGAAGGTAAATCCGCCCAGGGTTAGTCGGATCCTAAGTCGAGGCTGAAAAGCGTAGACGATGGACAGCAGGTTAATATTCCTGCACTGCGCATTGCGGTTGAACCGCGGATGACGCATCTACAAAGCGAATCCACCGATCAGACGTGGTGGTTGGGGCCCCGGTAACGGGGTCACTCGAGGCCGATTTGTTGCCGAAGTTCGTGACGCAGGTGCCGAGAAAAGCTCCGCGGGGACAATGTGCGCACCCGTACTAAAACTGACACAGGTAGGCGAGGAGAGTATCCTCAGGCGCTCGAGAGAACCGTTCTTAAGGAACTAGGCAATTTGACCCCGTAACTTCGGGATAAGGGGTCCCTCCCGCAAGGCATCTTAACTGACGCCAAGCGGAGGGCGCAGAGAAATGGCTCTGGGAACTGTTTATCAAAAACACAGGTCTCTGCTAACTCGTAAGAGGATGTATAGAGACTGACGCTTGCCCACTACAGGAAGGTCAAGGAAGTAGGTTAGCTCGCAAGAGCGAAGCTTGCAACTTAAGCCCCTGTGAAGGGCGGCCGTAACTATGACGGTCCTAAGGTAGCGAAATTCCTTGTCGGGTAATTTCCGACCCGCACGAATAGCGTAACGACTCCGACACTGTCTCGACGAAGGACTCGGCGAAATTGTAGTTGTGGTGAAGATGCCACATACCTGCAGCAAGACGGAAAGACCCCGTGAACCTTTACTATAGCCTAATACTGGTATTAGGCATGGCATGTGTAGCATAGGTGGGAGACGTTGAACCGGGAGCGCCAGCTCTCGGGGAGTCACCGGTGAAATACCACTCTTGCCATGTTTGATATCTAACCTGTGGCCGTTATCCGGCATGGGGACAGTGTTAGGTGGGTAGTTTGACTGGGGCGGTCTCCTCCAAAAAGGTAACGGAGGAGCACAAAGGTGCCCTCAGCGCGGTTGGCAATCGCGTGAAGAGCGTAAACGTATAAGGGCGCTTGACTGCGAGACACATAGGTCGAGCAGGTGGGAAACCAGGTGTTAGTGATCCGGTGGTTCCGTGTGGAAGGGCCATCGCTCATCAGATA
>JAAYCO010000068.1 GCA_012729725.1 Planctomycetota bacterium | reverse complement strand
GTTGGGCTCATGGCGAGCAAGCATGCAAATATGATTGACCTTCCCGACCCGCGCGGTATAATGATGGGCACGTGTGTTTGACGGAGGTGGGCCGTGACCAGCAAGAACAGATGGAGCGGCGCGATCGGTCTTTTGGGCCGCATCTGCACGTTCCTGTTGGACGTGTTAAAAGGGTCGCAAGACCCCCAAAACGCGCCCCGGCCGGGGTTCAAACGGCACGATACGACACCAAATCCGCAAGTCATTGAAATAGCAAGCTTTACGCGCGACACCAAATGGAGCCGCAATCGGGTGACCCAAGGTAGCGCCAAACACCCAATGCTGTCGGCAGCGGGCGGACCGGCCGGGCGTTCCGGCAACGCCGCCACAGATGGGGGCAATGCTGAAGCCGAGGGGCAGAAAAACGACACCAAATCTGCAAGTCATTGCATAATCAGCGTTTACGCGCGACACCAAATGGAGCCGCACGACGTCCAGGCCGGCAAACGACACCATGTGGTGTTGTCCGGGCTTACGACGGCCGAAAATCGTCTTCCCGATAGCGGAAGATCAGAGCGGTGGCGAACGGAAGTGTGCGAAAAACGACACCAATTTGGCAAGTTCATATAGAACAAGCACTTACGCGCGACACCAAATGGAGCACGCCTGATCCGGGCTGAGAGCCCACCGAAGGTGGGCGATATGACAGCCCAGGGCAACGCCCTGGGAACCGTTCGCCGCCGTTATTCAAGCCCTGAAAGGGCGTGATATTACTCGGCGGCGTTCCGGCCCTTGCCGCTGCCGCACGGGCTTGGCCAAATCCGACCGAGAGCCCACCGAAGGTGGGCGATATGACAGCCCAGGGCAACGCCCTGGGCGTGATATCGGGTGTGTTATTACTCGGCGGCGTTTTGGCCGCAGCACTTCTTGTACTTCTTGCCGCTGCCGCACGGGCAGGGATCGTTCCGACCGACCTTGGGTTCCTCGCGGGTGATGGTCTGCACCTTCTGCGATTCGCCCGGGCCGGGCATTTGTTGTGCTGCCGAGTCGTACCCGCTGAGCTGCTCGTGAACCTGTCGCGTAACGCGGTAGGCGCTGGCGACTTCCTCGCCGGGGGTCAGCCGAACCTTGAATATCATCCCGGCGACCTTCTCCCTCACGCCGGTCATCATTTCCTCGAACAGCTTCGAGCCCTCGATCTTGAAGGCCACCTTCGGGTCTCGCTCGGCGAAGCCGCGAAGCCCGATGCCGCTCTTGAGATGATCCATCGCCAGCAGGTGTTCCACCCATGAAGAGTCGTGAATCTGAAGCAGGACGAACCGCTCAAGCTCGGTCATCTCGCGCCGCAGGAACGACCTGCCTTCCCTTAGCAGGGTTTGGCGCAGCGACTTGTCGGCAGGATCGATCTCTGCGCCGAAGCGCTGCATGGCATACTCGCGCGCCTTCTGCGCGTCGCCGGCCACGGCGTCGATTTCCGCTTCAAGCTTTCCGCCGGCAAGGTATGCCCTGGCCATTTCGGTAAGCTTCTGGTGCAGGGCGTGCATCTTGAGATCCTTAACGCCCTCGACGGTCCAGCCGGCGTTGTACTTGCGGTTGGCCCACTCGACCAGCGCGCCCATCGCGTAAACGTTGTCCATGCCCGCCCTGCCGACGGTCATGTCCAGGGCGTACTCGACGGGGTATTCAATCTCTCTGCTTAGATAAAGCTCTTGCGCCTTTCGCCACAGCAAGTCCTCCGCAGCCGGGGGCGAGGTGGACAACTCCTCGCTCGATACATCCAGGCCGAACTTGGCCTTGGTCCACTCCGCCAGTGCTGCCGCGGGGAAGCCCGGCTCAAGATACCGCACAAGGCCCGTCAGGTCGGCATTGTCGATGTTCTTCCACGCCTCTTCCTGAAGCAGTTGCTCGACCTCTCGCGCTGTCATCTTGCGAAGCTGGTTCTGCGAGACGTTCACGCCGAAGCGGCTCATGGCCCATGAGGACAGGCCCTTGAGATCCCATTCGCGCTGGTCCATCTCGTCGTCCATGTATTCGCCAAGCGTCATCGAGATGGTGCTTGCGGCCTCATCGCGGGAGCGGCCCCGAAGATCATTTTCCAGCGACGGCAGATCCTCGATGCCCTCCGCCTTGATCTGGTCGTCGGCGATGTTGATCTGCAAATTCGTCCTGGCCCATTCGGCGATGCACCGCTTGTGATAGTTGCCGTCGAGGTAGTTCCGCACCGCATCCGAGATGGACGAATGGACTATCTCGTTTACAAGCTCATCCAGGCGACGGCCTTCGAGTATCCGCTGCCGCTGCCCGTAGAAGGCCCTTCGCTGGAAGTCCATGACCTCGTCGTATTCCAGCAGGTTTTTGCGGATTTCGAAGTTGCGCTCTTCGACCTTTCGCTGGGCGCGTTCGACGCCCTTCGAGACCCGCCGGTCTT